>DYKH01000440.1 GCA_020722685.1 Caldithrix sp.
TCACGCTTGCCTACGACGCCGAAAACAGATTGGTCTCCGTCACCGGCGCGGCGACGGCGAGTTTCGTCTACGACGCGGACTCGAAACAAGTCAAAACCATCGTCAATGGCGTGACCACCTACTTCGTGGGCAATCACTACGAGGTGACTAATGGCGTCGTCACGAAGTATTATTTCGCGGGCGCGACCAGAATCGCGATGCGAAAGTACACGATTCCGCAGAACATGACGGTGGAATACTTCCTCGGCGATCATCTGGGAAGCACATCCATCACGACGGATAATGCGGGAGTCAAGGTTTCGGAGATGAGGTACAAGCCGTGGGGAGAACTGCGCTATAGCTGGACGAACGCGCCTGGGAATACGAGTCCCACTTATGAACTGACGAAGTATCAATACACGGGTCAGTATTCGTATAACACGGAATTTGGGTTGATGTTTTACGGCGCAAGATTTTATGACAGCGGGGTAGGGAGATTTGCCCAGGCGGATACTATAGTTTCTGGTGGGGTACAAGGATTTGATCGCTATGCTTATGTTGGGAATAATCCAATCCGTTATAGCGATCCGTCAGGCCACTTTGCGATTGTCCCTTTGCTTATTGTGGGCGCAATTGTTGCAGCGCCGATTATCTTATCAAGATTTGGGCTGACGCCAGATGTCTATGGCGTCATGGCCGCTGGCGCTGTTAATATGAACCAAGGTGGCGATGCCTTGGTGATGGCAGGCATAGCGGTTCAGAGCGGGAATCCTTTATCAATGGTCACTGGAGATGATGCGGGTTGGGCGCAAGGTAGTAGCAAGGAATTAGGCGGGCGGAATCCATTCTCGCCATCAGCTTCGGTCGAAATCATGCAAGATCGCATTGATGATGCAATAAAAGCATGCAAACAATGTAATAGCGCAGTTGATAAGTTAATCGTCGCTGCACTGGCTCAGAATCGTTTTAACTTTACTCCATCGGGCATTGGTAGTGGTTTTCCAGAGAACAAAGATGGCACTATTGATTGGGGAAAATTCCTAGCTAATAATGGCGACAATCCATCTTCCGGGATTGCAAGAATGCGGCAAGATATTACCAACATGAACTATGACACGCAACTTATGCTCAAAATTTATATACAGGATTTGCAATTACTCGTGTCAATGGGATATGAATTGCCAGATTGGCTGACGGAGGAGGATATTCAAACCATTGTGGACAACGATTATTTTTATGAGGAGAGCGATGAATGAAACGCCTTAATCCTACTATTCTCGTTTCCTTTGCGCTTGTATCTCTCTGTAGCGCAATGGCCTTGATAATCTTATTAGATGCTGTGTCCGACAAAAAGGAGGAGAGAACTAATCTCTTTTATCATTATTATAGTATCGAGCCAACGACCCTGCTTGAGACGATTGAAGCAGGGAATATCAATGTGTTTTCTCCGATTGATGAAAAACCTCCGCACGTTCCGTCAAATCAGCAAATACCTGTGCCGTGGACACAAGAGGACTATTTCCGTATCGCAAATGCCTTATTCCAGTTTGTCTGGGGCGATACAGATACATTGGAAGGTTGGCAACTTAACAGCATGGATTTTGCCTTAGGTTGTGAGGAAGTTGGCATTGGGTTCCAAGATGGAAATTTCAGGTTTTTCAGAATTGCAAAAACAGACGAACGCGAGTTGCGTATTGTGCGTATCGTAAATATTGATCCAAGGAGCAAATTCGTTTTTATAACAGAAAACGAATATTATCCAATATTGGCGGATTGGTCGGCAGTTAACTTGGGGCAGAATTTACTTTCTGCGGAAGAGATATTGCAAATCGCAGAAGGCGCTGGCGGGCAGGAAAAGCGGTTATCAGTCAAGGATGCTTGCGATATATCTTTGTTGCTTTCGCCAGATTCTGCAAGTTATGAAGGTTGGTGGGTAACTTACTCTCGGAGAGATGATGACACCACTTTATTTCACGTTGATATTGATCCCGTAACAGGAAAAATTCATTGACATCCTCCCTGTTGGCGTAATCGGCACGAATGGAATACCCCGATGGCGAGACCGTGACCACCACCTATAACGCCGACATGCAACCCACCAGCGTGATCGGCACAAGCACGTACGTTCAGTCCAGCACCTACGATTCCGCCAGCCGCGTGACCCAGCGCGTATTGGGCGCGAACATTCTGCGGCAGAACTACACCTACCGTCCCTGGAACGTGCAGGGCGGACGCCTGCAATCGTTGAGCGGAACGCGCGTCTCCGGCGGCGTGATTTTGGAAAGCTTTGCCTACGCGTACGATGCGGTGGGCAACATCAACACGATCACGGATTCCGTCAATACGCAGACACAGACCTTCACCTACGATGTACTCGACCGCCTCATCACCGCGGGCGCGACGGGCACCTCCGGGCAAGGCGGGTATGTCACCGAGACCTACGGCTACGATGGCACCACTGGGAATCTTTCCAGCAAGGCGGGCGTGAATTACACATATTCCACGACCCACAAACATGCTGTTGCGAGTCTCTCGAATGGCAATTCCTAACTCGGACAAGCCGAAACCAAACAGGTCAAACCACTGAGACACAGAGACACTGAGAAAAACT
>DYKH01000441.1 GCA_020722685.1 Caldithrix sp.
GGGGCTGGGAATGGTATGTAGGTTGGGTCAGATTCGTGGCTCGGGACTCATGGGGGAATACCACGAGCTTCGTCGTTTCTTTTGTTCGAGCAATAGAGAGGCCGATAAAGAGCGCGTTTCAAAACTCGGCGTTTCCAGGAGTTCGCGCAAACGGGATCACATCACGGATATTTGGGACGCCGGTCAAGAACATCAAGAGACGCTCGAATCCCACGCCAAATCCAGAATGTGGTACCGTGCCGAACCGGCGGAGGTCAACGTACCACCAGTAATCCTCGGGTTTGAGCTTGTGGAAACGCATGTTCTCGAGCAGAAGATCCAATCTCTCTTCGCGCTGGGAACCGCCAATAACTTCACCAATGCCGGGTACAAGCACGTCCATAGCGCGCACGGTTTTGGCATCGTCGTTTAACCTCATGTAAAAAGGTTTAATTTCACGCGGATAGTTGAAGACGGTTACCGGACATTTGAAGTGTTCTTCGGTGAGGAACCGCTCATGTTCGGACTGCAGGTTGAGTCCATAATGCACAGGGTATTCAAATTTGCGGCCCGATTTTGAGAGAATCTCGACCGCTTCGCTGTACTCGATCCGCTGAAAAGGGCGTTCGACAACAAACTGGAGTCGTTTGATCACTTCCCGATCAACAAACCTGGCGAAAAGACCGAGATCATCTTGACAATGTTCAAGCATGTACCTTGCCATGGATTTTATGAATTCCTCGCCAAGGTCCATATCGCCCGCAAGATCGCAGAAAGCCATTTCCGGTTCGATCATCCAGAACTCGGCTGCGTGTCTTGCTGTGTTTGAGTTTTCCGCTCGGAAAGTGGGGCCGAACGTGTAAACCTTCGACATTGCACATGCAAAAGCTTCGGCTTCAAGTTGGCCGCTTACGGTGAGGTACGTGCGTTTTCCGAAAAAATCATTCTGCGCATCTTGGTCGATGTCGCCTTTCAGGGTTGTCACACGAAACATTTCGCCTGCGCCCTCGCAATCGCTCGCCGTAATAATTGGGGTGTGCACGTATATGAAATCGCGTTCCTGGTAGAACTGGTGGACGGCCCATGCCAGGCGGCTTCGCGTGCGGAACACCGCGCCAAACAGGTTCGAGCGCGGTCGGAGATGTGCAATCGTCCGAAGGAACTCAAGTGTATGCCCTTTTTTCTGCAGCGGGTATGTTGTATCTGCAGGTCCAATGAGTTCGATCTTTGTGGCTTTTAGCTCCCACTTTTGACCTGTCCCAGGCGATGGGACGAGGTTTCCTTCTACAAGTGCAGATGCGCCAGTTGTAAACCGAGTGATTGGGTCCGCCCCAGGGACACGAGCTTCGACAACAATTTGAAGATTTGCAAGGCACGATCCGTCATTTAGCTCAATGAAAGAAAAACCCTTTGAATCGCGCCGCGTTCGCACCCAGCCTTTGACGATCAGGCCTTCGATCGGATTCGTGGCTGACAATACATGCTTGATTAATTTATGCATTGGACAACTTTGTGGGCAGCATTTTCATCAAACAGCACCCGCACAACAAGTCCGAACGTTGCGCCATTGAATTCAGAAACCGGTTGACTTCAAGCGCCGCCTGTAAATAATTCGTCCTGACATTCCGACCGATGGCCAAGCTTGTCATCCTCACAGAGGGATTCGCCGGTACCAGCCACGAGCTGAAGACGGATAGAACTACTGTCGGCAGACACGAAGACAACGCGTTTGTCATTTCCGAACCTTCAGTCTCGGGCCACCATTGCGAAATCCTGCTCAAAGGTGGCGAGGTGATTGTCCGTGATCTCAATTCAACCAACGGCACTTACATCAATTCTCAGCCAATCACTGAGGCGGTGCTCAAACCCGGGCAAATATTGCGGTTGGGCCAGGTTGAACTCAGACTCGAGGACGGAACTGCGCTTCCACCGAAAAAGTCCCTTAATCACACCGCCGCAATCGGCGCAGGCGTGAAACTGACCGAACTTGAGCAAAAGAGCGGCCGACCCGTTGTTCCGCCGTTTGCCAAGAAAAGCGATAAAGCCAATCGCATCTTCATTTATGTGGGGATAGCATTGGGCTTGTTAATCTTCGGGTTGATCGGGTATTCGGTCTTCAAACTTTCTTTTTGAGAATACGGCTTTTGTCTGGAATTCAAAGGCCGGAATTCAAAGCGATTCGTTATCAAAGCAATGGCACCTGGGGTCTTGACTCCGCCGGGAAGAACGTCGAATGCTCTACTTTAAGTCCGGCAAGCTGTCAGCCACCGAGCCACTTCGACTGCCGCGTAAGTTATGATTATATCAGCACCGGCCCGGCGCAAAGCAGTTAGCGTCTCCATGATAGCAGCTTTTTCATCTAGCCAACCATTCATTGCCGCGGCTTTGATCATCGAGTATTCACCGCTTACAGAATATGCTGCCGTCGGATACCCGAACTCACTTTTCACTCTGTACAAGACGTCAAGGTAAGCGAGTGCGGGCTTGACCATCACAATGTCGGCCCCCTCGGCTATGTCCATCGCAACTTCGCGCAAGGCTTCCTCGACGTTCGGCGGGGCCATTTGATGGGTTCGCCTGTCGCCGAACTTCGGCGCCGACTCGGCC
>DYKH01000442.1:0-1065 GCA_020722685.1 Caldithrix sp.
TCCTGCCAGCCCGCCCGCAGTTTGAAAGCAAATTTTTGCCACAGAGGACAACGAGGGCACTGAGATATTGCGATTTGCAAGATGGAAACAAGTTTAGCGTTTGGCTTTGCAGACTTATTCATCCTGTTAAAAACGCTATGAACTCTGCGCCTTCTGTGGCTAATTTTTACCCTACATCCCCGGAGAAACGCCATGACCCAAAACACCGAAACCAAGCCCGAAACCAAGCTAGATACGACTGAGACCGCTCAAGCTGTTGAAACCCAAGTTGAAGCGGCCACCGAAGCCACTTCCAACGAAGAACCCAGCGTACACCTGCTGCTTGAAGATGCGCGCAACAAAGCTGATGAACATTGGAACGAAGTGCTGCGCCTGCGCGCCGAGATGGACAACCTGCGCAAGCGCACCGAACGCGACATCGACAACGCACGCAAATATGCGCTGGAACGCTTCGTCGATTCGCTGCTTGGCGTGGCTGACAGCCTTGATCTTGGCCTCAAAGCCTGCATGGAGGCCACCGAAGTCGAGCCGCTGCAAAAAGGCACCGAAATCATGTACAACCAGTTTTTCCAGACTTTGGAACGCTACGGTGTAAAAGCCATCGACCCCGTTGGACAAGCCTTCAACCCTGACCTGCACCAAGCCATCTCCATGATTCCCTCGGATAGCGAAGCCAACACGGTGCTGCAAGTGCTACAAAAAGGCTATCAACTCAACGAACGCATCTTGCGCCCGGCCTTGGTGATTGTGTCGCAATAAAAAACCCTTGCTTATGTCTTGAAAAAAGCACGCACGCCAACAAGCTAATTGACAACAAACACACTCAACTCATTTCGGAGCATTTCTCATGGCTAAAATTATCGGTATTGACCTCGGCACCACCAACTCCTGCGTCGCCATCCTTGAAGGCGGTCAACCCAAGGTCATCGAAAACTCTGAAGGTGCGCGCACCACCCCTTCCGTCGTGGCTTTCACCAAGGACGGCGAAGTCATCGTGGGTCAACCGGCCAAGCGCCAAGCAGTCACCAACCCAACCAATACCCTGTACGCGGTCAAGCGCCTGAT
>DYKH01000442.1:1165-2578 GCA_020722685.1 Caldithrix sp.
ATGAAAATCGCCGTGTACGATTTGGGCGGCGGTACGTTTGACGTGTCGATCATCGAAATCGCCGACATCGACGGCGAGAAGCAGTTTGAAGTGCTTTCCACCAACGGCGACACCTTCCTCGGCGGCGAAGACTTCGACAACCGTTTGATTGACTTCCTTGTGGACGAATTCAAAAGCGAGCAAGGCGTTGATTTGCGCAAAGATCCTCTGGCCATGCAGCGCGTGAAAGAAGCCGCTGAAAAAGCCAAAATCGAGCTTTCTTCCACTGAACAGACTGATGTCAACCTGCCGTATGTGACTGCCGACGCGACCGGTCCGAAGCACATGAACATCAAGATCACCCGCGCCAAACTCGAAGCACTGGTGGATGATTTGATTACCCGCACCATCGAACCGTGCCGCATTGCACTGAAAGATGCAGGCGTGTCTGCGGACAAAATCGACGAAGTGATCCTGGTCGGCGGTCAAACCCGTATGCCCAAGGTACGCGAAGCGGTGAAAGCCTTCTTCGGCAAGGAACCACGCAAGGACGTGAACCCCGACGAAGCTGTGGCCGTGGGCGCAGCGATTCAGGGCGCAGTGCTGAGTGGCGAACGTAAAGACGTGCTTCTGCTTGACGTGACCCCGCTTTCCCTGGGTATCGAAACCATGGGCGGCGTGATGACCAAGCTGATCGAAAAGAACACCACCATCCCGACCAAGGCCAGCCAAGTATTCTCGACCGCCGACGACAACCAGACCGCCGTCACTGTACATGTGCTGCAAGGCGAGCGCGAAATGGCCAGCGGCAACAAGTCACTCGGACGTTTCGACTTGAATGATATTCCGCCTGCACCACGCGGCATGCCGCAAGTTGAAGTCAGCTTCGACATTGATGCCAACGGTATTCTGCATGTGTCGGCCAAAGACAAGGCCACCGGCAAGGAGCAGTCCATTCGCATTACCGCCTCCAGCGGCCTGAGCGAAGCCGAAGTCAAGCGCATGGTGGAAGATGCCGAAGCCCACAAGGCAGAAGACCATAAAATGCGCGTGCTGATTGATGCGCGTAACCAAGCCGATGGCATGATTCACGCGACCGAAAAATCGATCAAGGATTTGGACGGCAAGATCGATGAAAGCGAGAAGAAAGCTGCCGAAGAAGCGATTGCTGATCTGAAAGAAGCCATCAAAGGCGACGACAAGGATGCGATTGAAGCCAAAACTGAAGCTTTGGCGAAAATCTCTGGCGAAATCGCGCAGAAAGCCTACGCGCAAGCGGCACAGAACGAAGGCGGCGCACACGCGGCGGGTACAGATGCAAACAAGGCTGACGACGATGTGGTCGATGCCGAGTTTGAAGAAGTCAAAGACAAGTAATAAAAGATAAATCAAACCGTTAGCCACAGAGAACACAGAGCGCACAGAGTGGATTTC
>DYKH01000443.1 GCA_020722685.1 Caldithrix sp.
ATTTTTTCAGAAGTCACCTCATTTCGTAGGAGGCCTCTCCTGAGGCCGATATTCCGAATTCGGGGTCACAGACCCCTCCTACGCATTTTTTCAGAAGTCACCTCATTTCGTAGGAGGCCTCTCCTGAGGCCGATATTCCGAATTCGGGGTCACAGACCCCTCCTACGGATTTTTTCAGAAGTCACCTCATTTCGTAGGAGGCCTCTCCTGAGGCCGATATTCCCAATTCGGGGTCACAGACCCCTCCTACGGATTTTTTCAGAAGTCACCTCATTTCGTAGGAGGCCTCTCCTGAGGCCGATGTCCCCGATTCGGAGTCAAAGATCCCTCTTAATTTTCCAAGGCTCCACCCCAAAACCGCACGAGGCCAATTCTCACCGCGCAGACCTCTATACTTAAAAATGATGGCCTTCTGAGACGCCTGAACCAATCCATTCCCAATTTATCAAATGCACGTACTTTGGATTGGCGGTAGAAAAAGGCCACATCTCTGGTGATGCTACCAAACCCGCTCGCACGGGATTTTCGTGCATATAGGTTAAGATTCCATCAAAGTCAGAACGATCGCGAATGCCGTGATCATAGAATCCCTCTTCCCAAAAGCGTCCCTCGATTCCAAGCGTTTTGTTTATTTGGCGAGACGTGTACTTGCCTACACTCTCCATGATTTGACTTAATGTCCTGGCTCCACACAATCCAAACGTCACGTGATAATGATTGGGCATAATGACAAATCCTGCAATTTCCGCCCAGTTCTGTTCTTGTATCCAAACAAAACTCTGGATGATTAGTTCCGCGATCATGGGTTCCGATAGAAGTTTTGTTGTTCGGTCTAATGCGCATTTGGTAATAAAGTAAGCATTACCAGGTATGGAAATGCGGCCATATCGCAGGGCAGAACGATGTGGCGTATTCGACATTGATTTCTCCTCCCACATTTGGGGGGTGTATTAAGATTTGGAATTCCTCTTATCCCATTGTCCTGTTTTACGCCAATTGCGTAGGAGGCCTCTTTGGAGGCCGATCACCGTCATTCGGCATCACAGACGTCTCCTACGAATTTGCGATGCCCGCGTCCAGAACCGTAGGAGGCCTCTCATGAGGTCGATCACCATGGTTCGGCGTCTGAGATGTATTCTACGGATTCCCCGGCGGACTCGGCGGATTGCCGATCACCTCAACCCGCTTCTCTGCTTCTTTTTCACTCTTTAATAAAATCGCGGCGGTTACTCCACCTGCAACGCCGACTCCTGCTAAAATCCACGGCCATTTCTTCTTGCCTTTGCGCTTCTGCCCCGCCGGCTGAAAAGGACCGACTTTTGTTAGGATGATCTTGATCTCGCGGTCTCGAGAAATGTCAATGACACCCTGCCAGGGTAAATGACCGTCCAACGTCACTTCGCCGCGGTACCTGCCTTGCGGTACCTGACCGGCAAAAGGCGTGGCGCCCATCTCCTTGCCGCCCATGAACAGTCTGGCGCCCGCCGGCTCGCTGGTTATGCGCAGATGGTACAATCGCGTCATCTGCAAACTGACTTGCTCGATGCGCCCGGCCACTACTTCCACTGTTTGCGGCTTGCAGACAAAATCTTCTTTCTCTGCCCGCAGCGTGTAGCGACCCGGCAGTAAATCGGAGATGGTAATCGGCGCAACGCCCGCAGCTTTTTCATTCAGGAAAATCCTCGCCCCTTCCGGCTCGCTCATCACCCGCAGAGCGCCCGCTGTCGGCACGCTGCCCGCCGGATAGCTCAGCTTGGTGGCCACCGTGCGCATCACCTCCAGCAGTCCCTCCTGCCGGCCGCGGTAGGTCTCGCTGACGGTCATGACGATCTTGCGCGTCTTGACCTCGATCATGCGCACGTCCACGCTAAAGGTGCCGCCGATGCGACCGACGCCGCCGGCGAGCATCCATTCGGCGTTCAGGAGATTGCCCACTTCGGCCACGCATTCATCGCGGGTGCAGGCGCCGCTCTGCTGCAAGCCTTGCTCGCGCAGAATGTCTTCGACCGCCGACATTTCCACCACGCGATACCGCCGCGTCTTGGAAAGCTCGGAGTGAAGGCGATTGGTAAGGGTACGCGCTTCTTCAGCGCTGATGCCGCTCGGCTCAAGATTGAGGATGCCGACGGTCTTTTGCCGTTCCTGGGCATTAGTGATGGAAACAAATAAAGTGAGGAGGAGAAAAGAGAGATGAAGCGAAAGGATCTTTGTCATTTGGTACCCCATAAGAAAATGCGAAAACTTTCGTAAGGGATCGCAAGGCGAAAACGAGAGCGAATTCGGCAGATTAAGACGATAGACACAGATGACACTGACGACACAGATAAACACGGATTAATGCGGGTTCTCAGGTTCTCAACTCTGACAGGGTTCGGAACCCTGTCAGAGTTGTGGATACAGGGCCACCAATTTTAAACGCTCTGAACCTATTTTGAGTCATGCCATTTGGGTCAAGGCGAATAGTCCTGTTTCCGATGGTCTTCAGGTGCCTCCGCGCAAATCTGTGTTGTCCGCGTTATCCGTGTTCTATTTTTGCTTACTTTTTGCTCAGGCTCTTATCATCCCGTGATC
>DYKH01000444.1:0-1343 GCA_020722685.1 Caldithrix sp.
TAAGACCGGACAATTTATGTGCTATAACTTAGGACAATTTACTTGCTCCCAACAGGAAAACAAACTTTGATGGACACGTCCCATCAACCATGATATCTTGCCTATGAGCTTCATTGCATTCTCCTTGGCTTGGTTTTGCTGGATACAAAATTATCTATGACCACAATATTCAGTTGGATTTCGTCGTTTCAGGTAGCCGCCTGGCACCTACTGGCGAGTTTTTCGAGTAAAGTTGGCTGGGATATGAGCCCTCGGAATCCAGGCAGAATTTTTGCCGAGTCTGTCTGGTAATCCTTATTGTCATTGCCAGGCGTTGTCGTCAGGCCTGCGAACAGTTCTTCAAGGGATTTTTTGCCGTCAAGCAGGACTTCCATATAGGCTGGGTTGTCCAGGTTTTTCACCAAAGGAGTGTCTGCCAGCATTGTCTGCAGGGTGCGGCACATGGAGTCATTGCCAGTCTTTCTACGATGTTGTCGCCGCACATCACGAAAGAATTGTTCCATGATATTATTGGTTCGTTGGGGGTAAATGAAGATCTTCCCGTCGGGGGAATCGACCTCGATGGGATCCGCGAAGAGCTTGTCTCCATACTTGTCTATCTGCTGAGCCATTTTTTTACAGAGCGGGTCAACAGAGAGTGCGGATTCATTGTCAAGTTGATGACGGAATTGTTCTACTCCCTGGCGGATGCTGGGCATATCCGAGGTCAAACCTTCGTCATTGAGGCCGTTGCCGTTATCAGGTAAGGCGATACGCATCGCGTTGCGCAGCTGGTCGAAGATTTGACCACGCCAGAGTAATTCTGCAACCACACTATGCAGCGCCTGATCTTTGCCGGCAGTCAAGACCTCGCGCAGTAGTTTTGAGAGTGGGTGACTGTCTGGACAGTTGCCATGCCGGGGTTGTTCCATCAGTTGCGGCAGGAGACTTGCCACTGCCAGCAATCGCCTGGCAAAGATCAGCAGTGGGCGATCGAAGGGGAACCCGTAACCATCGCCACAGTGCTTACCCTGCAAAGCCCACAGGGAGAGGGTATAGGCCAGGATGTGTGATGCCAGATTCGGACTGTCTGGCATTGTGTCGTCCGCTAAGCAATGGGCCAATGTCGCGGGGTCAGGATTGTCCTGTGCTGAAATAGCCTGCCGCGCTTCACGGGCGATGGCGTGAAGCCGGGAACTGGCGGCAAAACCTCGGAGGATTTTACGTAACTTGCCGTATGCCGGTTCGAGAAAATCCTTGCCAATATCGCGTAGGAAGTGGAAATGACAGATAAAGTCTGGGACACCAGGAAAAACTTCGGCCACCGCTTTGATAATTCCCAATCCCATGTCGTGCACACAGGC
>DYKH01000444.1:1443-2565 GCA_020722685.1 Caldithrix sp.
TGTGCGATAAACGGTCCCAGCAAACTCAACACGGTCTTGGTTCTGGTTTTCTGGACAGTAAGTCGGCCTGCGCAGACCGGGCAAATGTCGTTTGCGGGGGTGAATTGAATAACCGGCGGTTGCGGGAACAAAGAGACAGGCAATGTCTCCCGTGTCAATTGGCCAAGAGAGCTTTTCAGCGCGGCTAAGGCGGTGGCTCCGCAGTTTTCAGAGTTTTTTTTAGTCCATGATCCAAAAAGATCTTCTCGATCTGCGCTGCCTTGATAACCACGCCCCTGCCTCGTTTGATGGCAGAGGCCAACTGTTCGGAGGTGGCCGTCGGTGTGCGGATAAACTCCACCAGCGCCAACACCACGATCTCTGCCGGCAAGGGGGGCTCCTGTAAAACAGGCATGGCCTGACGTTGCAAGGCGGCGGTGCGGGAATCGGCGGCAAGATAGAGATGGGCGCGTCCAACTTTCTGACGCGCTATCTTCTTGTCGCGGGTCAACTGAACCAACATGGAATGACAGCGGCAATTGAGCTTGTCCCCAACCATTTCGGCGGTCATTCCTGCCGGACTGAGCCTGATGAGTTCGACCAGGGTGCGGGTCAGGCTGCTTGCGCGGGAGAACCCGATCCCGTGATGGAACCACAGCCCATCCTGATCGAATTGAGGCGTTGTGCGCAGGGTGTACCATGTTCCATTGTGGGTGAAGCTGCTGAAATATCCGGCTTCTGAAAGGAACCGCCGGACAGACGGGATTGAATACTGAAGTTTTTCGGCAAGCGGTGCAATCATCCAGCATGGCTGCTCCGCAAAACAAGTGATGAGCTTCTCGACCGGTTTGACGAGTGTTGACATAATCGCCCTCTTGATAAAGTAATGCAACGACTTGCAATCCAACTGGCAATATGCATTACATTATCAAGAAAAACAGGGTTTGGCAACCCCATAAGCATCATCGACCAAACAGGCCAACAAGTTGAAAAACTCTTTATTTTTATATTGTTACACGCTTTAATCGTCATGACAGAGCATTATTGCTCAAAGGAAAAGGTCGGGCATATTGATAAAGTATGGCAAGGGAGACCTCGTAACATGCTGATTTTACGTGTCCAACCGACATTTGTAACCATAGG
>DYKH01000445.1 GCA_020722685.1 Caldithrix sp.
GGCCCAAGTAGAGAAATGCACCTCTCCAACAAGGCTCATAGCGTGAGCGATTTTCCTTGTTATACATAGCGACATAAATAATTGCGCATATTAAGACACACAACAAAGCTTGAAAAGCGTTCGGCTTCCAGCACGCCACCGCTCAAACCGTGCCTCGACGGCGGCTATAACCAGGTTGATTTCCGGAAAGTATCTGTTGTGAAGACAAAGCCGGCGAACGAGTTTCCACACTCGCTCGATGGGATTAAGGTCCGGACTATACGGCGGAAGAAACAACAACTGAAAATCCGGTACTTGAGCTTCTCGCCATTCCTTATGCATCCGAGCATGGTGATACTTGGCATTGTCGGTAATAACCAAAACTTGACGGCCGCAACGGCTGGATATCTGACGCAGTCGCCGATAGAGTAAGTGTTAAGCCATCCGAAGAGGTCAATCCCGCCCGGCATGCCCGCGAGTCACGTTTAACCTGTCGGCGGGCACGCCCACCCGTTAACCCTGCCATCTCCCAACAGCCGGGTTTTTGGCAACCCGATTCCACCGGAATATATGTGTCGTTCTTGTTCCGCGCCGGATTTTCAGGCTATGGCTCGCGGAATATTGGCTGTTTATCAACTCGTATCCCACGGGCCGAATATCGCCTGTTTTATCCTATCCAAATCCTTGCCGAAAGCCAATGCCATCATCACTTCAAGCAGGCCTGCGCCGGCGTTTGAAACGTGAAGTTTCGCCGTCTCCACAAGCGACATGAGTATTTCGTGATTGCGCGCGCCGCTTTCGGAGTTGTTGCCATAAGAGATTTTTCTTGCGACAACCGAGGGGCGCAACGCTCTTTCAACGCGATTGTTGTCAGGGGCGACTTCCTTGAAGCGTAAAAAGGTGAAGTTTTCGTCCCTGTGCGCGATCAACCTTTTGCGGAGATTGTCCGCGTCCCGGTTTTCAAGAGCCGATTTCGTCAGTTGCGCCACTTCCTCCTCAAAGTCTTCGGCCAACCGACGCGCTTGCTCATCGTTGATAACGCCCTGGCCCCATTCGCGCTTTGCCTGTCTGGCTCTTTTGCAAATGTCTTTCAAACACTCGGCAAAGACACATGCCGCCTCATCGCCAGGGAAAAACTTTTCCAGGTTGTTCGCGTCCTTTTCATAATGCGACAGGCATTTTTGCTTGGCCAGGGATAAGAGCGTGTTATAAGCGCTAAAGCAATCCGAGCTCAACACCCCGCCGTAATGCTCGCCGAGCACTGAGGCCGGCACTGCCCCTGCGCGGCTGGGGGCTATTTTGAAGAACGCGAACTCCTTGTTGACGAATGCCCAAAGCCATTCGGTCAGCGAGCCGCACGGCCAGGACGTCTCATCCACATGAACGGATGAACTCACACGCGCCATGTCGGCCAGATGCTCGTAACAGGCTTTGCCGGAGCGCGCAAGCTTCTTGTCGAACCCAACCAGGGCGCAGCGGCTGATGTCAAGATTCCATAAAGCGCTGAAAAGCTTGCGCGTTCCCTCGAAGGGGACTTTTATGACATAGCGCATATAACCGGCAAGAGCAAGCGCGAGGGGGCCGAGATATCCCTTTGGCCTTTCGTCTTTGCCCCTGGGAAAGAAACTTTTCCCGCAGTTGCGGCAATAACCCCGGCGCTTGACAAAGCGCGTCAATACGGGCCGCGCAATGACAATGTCCTCCTGGAAGTGCTCTTCAATGTCCTTGCACAGGCTTATATCGCGCGAATGGCAATGGGGACACTCTTCAGGCTCGACAAAAACGGTTTTATCCGGCGCGCGGTCAGGCTTTTGCCGCGTGGCGCCGCGGTGTCCCTTGGGCGCTCCGCGCTTTTTGTGGGTGAGCTCAGGGAGGCTTTGTTCCGGCTGAGGAGATTGCTCGCCGGCAGTTTCATCTTCAAGGGCGATATTCCGGGCAAAAGGACGCTGCGCAAGGTCGCGGAATTTTTCGCGCAACACCTTGTTTTCCGCCCTCAAGGATAAAACTTCAGCTTCCTTTTCCTTGAAGGATTCGGCGGCCACGTCGAAAACTCCGCGCAGGTCGCGGTTTTCCGCCTTGACCCGTTCGAGTTCGTCCACAATTTCTCCACAATCGCGTCCTCCGAGGTGGGGGCAAGCCGTTCTATACGGGCAGGCGTCGAGACGCATGGCGTTATTCAGGCTGTTCCGCTGCAACTCCCACACGGCGAACATTCAGTTTGCCCTTGTTTTTCGCTTTTTCCCTTACAGTCGTTGATTCATGAGTTTTAGACAGTCTGCCGTGATGAAAACGCAAAAGCCGGAAATTAACCTCGCTGAGCCGGTAAACCGTCCGAATCAGCTTTTTATAATCGGCAATCCATTGCCGGGCGTGCCGGAGTTTATCGGTGGTCAAAAAGACCGTCTGTGTCTTGTTGCGATAACGATGGGACAAATAATAATACGGGCCATGAAGTCTGGGTTTTGTAGGATCATGGCAGCGGCAATTAGGATTGCCGCACCTGTTGCCGTGCCGCCGGATGGAGGCGCGCAAGACCGGCGGCCATTTCGCCAGGGTTTTCAATAGCCGGTTTCTTTCCATTATTA
>DYKH01000446.1 GCA_020722685.1 Caldithrix sp.
TTTTGAATTGTTTAACCCGACCCCTTCAAAACCTCGCCGCAACAAGGTCATGTAGTCATAATCCTGAAGCAATCCCCTGGCGGAAATATCACAATGAGTGGGGCACAAACCCCTCTCATAATCAAAAGCGTACTCAATCCCTAACTGATCCATCATTTTATTTGGCCGCTGGCCCATTAATTATCGAGTCCAGTCTCAGGTGGAAAATTTTGCTTGACAAGCCCAAACGCCCTTTCAATAGTCTAATTTCCGAAAAGCAATAACTTTTCAGCTCAACGAAGCAATGCGCACGCTCGCCCGGGGTGCGTGGTTTCAGGAGGGAAAAAACAGATCGATTCAGGAGGCGATGCACGATGATGATGGCATCCCCGCAATACGAAAAGGGCAATCTCTACCAGCTTTCGATAGCCGACCTGCGGCCTGCCCCGGAGCAACCCCGCAAGATGATTGACCCGGTCGCGCTTGACGACCTGAAGGCGTCCATCGAGGAATTCGGGATTCTTACCCCGATCCTGTTCCGCGCGGGCGAGGGGGGATGGCTCGTCATCGTCTCCAGCGAGCGGCGCTACATGGCCGCGATGGCCCTGGGGATGACGACCGTGCCAGGGATCTGCGTCGAGGGAAAATACGCGAGATCGCGCTTGTCGAGAACCTCCAGCGGCAGGATCTGACCGCCGTCGAGGAGGCCGAGGCGCTTGAGCGGCTCCTGACGCAGGAGCCCTTACACGCAGGAGCAGCTCAGCGCGATTGTCGGCAAGGCGCGCAGCACCGTCGGCGATATTCTCTCGATCAACAAGCTCCCCGACGTCATCCGCGACGAGTGCAGGGGCGACCACGCAATCAGCCGGAACATTCTGATCGCTATTTCCCGCCGCAAGCAGGAGCGGAGCATGCTTTCCTCCTACGTCGCCTACCGGGCAAGCCTGGAGGAAAAAGGGCGCAGCCGTCAGCGGAAAGACCCCAACGACCTGGCGACCGTTCTTACCATGATTGAAAAACGGACAAACAAGTTCGATGCGCTCGACACCGCTGCCTGAGGCGAGGAGGATGCGGCCGGGGTTGCCGGGGCGGTTTCCGCCCTCCGGGTGAAGCTCGACGCCCTCTTTCCGGAGGCCGCGGGAGGCCCGGAAGGGGGGCTTGCGTGAGGGAAAAACAAAAGTGTATAATTTATGGAGATTAAGCTTCGCTTTCTGAACTTGCGTGAATTCGTTATTGAGATCAATAAGTTCAGAATGCCGGAGCTCCGGCATTGGTTTTGGAGACCCCCTTCTTTCGGGGGATGAAGCGCCCCGTTCGGGGCTGGAAGGCGGCATCCCGACGCCCATTTTTCATGCCGGGTGGAACGGCAGGAAAACAGAGGAGGGCGGCTGACATTTTGCCGGGATAAAACGAGGAGGAATTTATGAGGACCATGAATAATTTAGAGAAAATAGAAAACCAAATCATGAGCTTGCCTGTATCAGAGCAGATTCATTTGATTGAGCGCATTGCCAGACGGGTCCGCTCCCTGCAGACAAAATCGGAGATAACCCTGAATTGGAACGATCTTTACGGAACGGGAAAAGGGATATGGAGAGGGGATGATGCCCAGGATTATGTGAATCGGGCGAGAGAAGAACGGATATGATTCTTTCCGAAGCGCTCTGTCAAATCAAAACGATTTTTCTGGATACCGCGCCTGTCATCTATTTCATTGAGGCTCATCGCCAATTCGGTCCTCTGGTTAGACAGGTCGTTGAATTGATGAATGAAAACCGGATTCAGGCATTTACCTCGGTACTTACCCTTTCCGAAGTCTTGCCGAAACCGGTGGACACGGGGAATGACGAACTGGCGGAAAAACTCAAGACTTATCTCAAAAACGGGCCGAACCTGACTCTGCTCCCGATTACGGAAACCATCGGAGAAAGCGCGGGCGTTCTGCGGGGTAAATACCCCCATCTTAAAACCGTGGACGTCATTCAGATTGCCGCAGCGCTCGACGCCGAAGCGGACGCTTTTTTTAACCAACGACAAGAGGCTCTCGGGAATCGAGGAAATCAAGATTCTTGTTCTGAACGATTATCTCTTCGATACCAGTATCTCCGACCGCACATAAAACGCCATTTCGGACTATTTCTTTGTGACCGGGAAGAGCGGAAGACGGAACCTTCTTTAGTGAAGGAAAGCCGGCGGACAGCGTCCATTTCGTCGGTCACATCCACAAGCTGGCAGGAGATAAAAAAGACCAATATGCAGTAAGAGTATCGGGGAATTGGAGGTTTTCTTTCGATCTTGTTGACGGCAATGCCGATGCGATCGCCTTCCTCCGTTCGGCCGCTGCACGGTAAGAGCGACCTTTCACATTCCGTCGGAAACGATAGCGGAATGTGTGCCCACGGGTTGCCTCCGGGCCTGGTTGCGTCGACTTTCGGCCCCGCTGTCATCGATGAAAAGAGGAAAACGGTTACCCTGGTCGAAAAGCATCCCGACCTCAGGCGGGCGAAAGACTTTTGAAACAGCCAGATATTATTGCTTGACAAGTAAAATCAGCATTCCTATAAGCCCATGCCGTCACCC
>DYKH01000112.1 GCA_020722685.1 Caldithrix sp.
CGATACATTGCTCCCGATGAGGGTAAAAATTCGTGTTCATTTTCTGTTGCTGGCTCCGATACTTTTGATTGGACCCCCTTAAGCTTAACTTCCAGTTGGGCATGGATTTCGAAGACTCCAAACTCCTTCAATCTAAACGCTGGCTTTATAGACTTTGCTATTAAGAATCGGGAATCGGGTACAAAGATTGATAAGATCCTCTTGACCACAAACTCTTATACTCCCAGCGGCACGGGTGGCACAACGCAGCCGTTTAGCTTCATCACTGATGCGTCCGGCGTAGCTTATACCTTTTTGACTTTTGGGACTCAAGCTGGATTGGTGCAGGTGACGGCCGAAGCGCAGGTACCGCATGGCTCACCTTTGACGTTTCAGGAATATGCGGAGGCGGGTGATCCTGTAAGAATGGAATACGCTTCTAATAGCATCATGTCAGGCCCCGCTGGACAAATCCTTTCCGAACCCTTTGCGGTGCAGCTTTTCGATCAATATGATAATAAATGTTCCGGAGTTTCAGTCGATTTTGTGATCGTCAATGGCGGAGATGGCCATTTTAGCGGTCAAGATTCTATTAGAGTTGCTTCTGACAGTACAGGCATTGCCGGCGCGAGATTAACCCTCGGCTATAGCGGAACGAACGTGGAGGCAAGACTACCGGATTTCCCCAATATTACACCTCTACTCTTTAAAGCGAGTCCTAATGCGAATATTCCATCTCGAATCGACACCTTGGCTGGTACGCAGCATGTCGCCACGGTTCACCATGCGCTGCCTAATCCCTTAATGGTCCGGGTCGTTGACGCTGAAGAGAATCCGGTTGTTGGCTTTCCCGTGCTCTTCACAGTTGTTCGGGGCGGATTTTTGAACTCGTCCGCCAAAAGTGTTATTGACTCCACCGATACGGAAGGAATTGCTTCGGTAACGATAACCTTAGGGGATACGGCGGGTATTCATAATAATGTTGTAAGCGTCGAGGCAAAACTCGGAAAGGTGCACTTGAATAACTCACCATTGGAGTTTAAGGCCTCCGCCGTTCCTGATACGCCAAATAGCTTGATCAAAATCTCCGGCGAGCCTCAATCGTGGTACGCCGGCGAAACCTTCCCGCAACCGTTGGTGGTCAAGGTCAGCGATCAGTATGGCAATGGGATAAAAGACCACGATGTGGAATTTGGCGTGCAAACCGGCACAGGCAATTTTGATGGCCAAGTCACCACCACGGCGGGTCCACACAGAACTGTGCAAACGGACACTACAGGGAAAGCCCAAGTGTCCTATACCGCAGGTAGCGCAACGGGCACGAATCAGATCAAGGTCGATGCCGGGATCGCGGGCGCACAAACCTTCTCATTGACGGTTAATCCAGCGAGGCCGAGCAAATTAACCAAGATTTCCGGAGACAATCCGGTTCAGCAAGCGACGGTGGGGACCAAACTCACAAACGCCTTCAAGGTTAGGGTGACGGATCCGTTTGACGTCTACAAGCCCGGCGTATCGATCACTTTTCGAGTAGAATCAGGGGGTGGTAAATTTGATAATGGCTTGGATTCCCTGATAGCGACCACGAGCTCCAATGGCGAAGCACAGGCTTTCTTAACTCTCGGTACCGTGGCAGGATTCCAAAATCAGCAGGTACAAGTGCTGTCCCGACCCTATCCATCTATAGCTCCTGTGACGTTCGTTGCCTCTGCCTTAACTGGAGACGCAGCAAAATTAGCTGCTGCAAGCGACACGGCTTTTTCTGATACTGCCGACACTGGGCCGGTTTCCTTGAGCGTAAAAGTCATGGACCAATACGACAATCCAAAACAAGGATATTCTATCACCTTTGGCATCACTGCCGGCGATGGGCGCTTTGACAACGGCAATGCCGCCGTAACTGACACATCTAATGACAGCGGAATTGCTACGGCTAAGTATTTTATGGGAACCAGTACTAGTGAAGAGAATGTCATTTATGCCTCCTCCACCAATGGAACATATCTCGACGGTGGCCCGGTCAAATTCACGGGAACGGTTTTGCCCAAGCCTCCGGCAGGGCTGGAACCTCTTGCTGCGAGTATGAATCAAGCAGGGCGCATACTTGAACCATTGCCTTTGCCCCTCACGGTCACGGTGCAGGATGAGTATAGGAACCCAGTGCCCAGCATCCCGGTGCATTTTCAAGTCTTAAGCCAAGGCGGCGCAATAGATGGCAACCCGGAGGCGGAGCCCACCACGGATCCGTATGGCCAAGCGTCGGTGTCCTACACCCTCGGCACCAAAGCCGGCAGCAACAGTGATACGGTAAAGGTCACAGTCCGGGGTTTCGTCCAAATCCAGCCGGTGTTTTTCTACGCCTCGGCGGAGGCGGGTGATCCTGCCAAGTCGATCATCGATGGAGATAGTGTTTGGACCAATATTCCGGTGAAAAGCACCATCACCCCGAGAGTCGAAGTGATGGATCGACATGGCAATGCTGTGGCGGGCGCTCGAGTGCGCTTTCGTGTTGAAGACGGCGGGGGCACTGTAGCTTCCAAGCCAGACACCGCTTCGAGTCTGACAAATGGCTCTGGGATATGCTCAATCACCTGGGTCGTTGGTCAAACACCTGATACCAACAAGGTGCAAGCAACATTGCTCCAGAACGGCTCGCCTATTTCTGGATCATACCACCAATTCTTGGCCATAACCAGGGCTGGAGAACCTCGTTATTTGATACGCGTAGGGCCTCAGGAAATTTCGGGTGTGATAGATCAACCCCTGGATTTGACTGCAAAGGTGATTGATGCTTCTGATAATCCAATAGCAAGTCATCCGGTTGGTTTTGTGCTCAAGAAAGGTCAGGGTGAGTTCACGCCACCCAATGGACAGGTCTTGACTAACGAACACGGTCTGGCACGAATTAGCTTTAAGCCAAAGGGTCAACCAGGAATGCTCAGTCATGCCATACAGTGCTCTTCCAAATACAATGGCATTGACCTTTATGACAAGCAAAACGCTTATGTTAATTTCCTCATTAATACAACACGCGAGCAATTCGCAGACAAAATTGGGGTGATTTCCCCCAATTCCAAGACCTTCAACACCACGGCGGGATCGACCACAACGGTTCAGGTAAAAGCGGAAAGCACTTCTGGCGCGGCTGTCGCGGGCCAGATGATCAGCTTTGCGGCCCTCGATAGCACGGGCGGCTACCTTGCCGGTAGTCCGGGACAAGACTCAGTCGATCTATATACCAACGACAGCGGAATAGCTGAAACGACGTGGATGGTCGGTACGCTAGCGGGAAAGACCAGCCGGTTGGCAATCAGCGCGACAACTCAGCAAGGCAGCCATCTGAAAGGCTCTCCCGACACCTTGAAGGCGAGCATCATCCCCGGCCCCCCGGCCCGCAACCATTCGAAAATCGCATTTACTGATTTGCCGTACGTCAAAGAGGATTTGCTCGTCACCGTTACGGTGGCAGACACGTTCAACAATCCGATCGCCGGCATACAAGTAGAGTTGGCCTCCGAGGACACCAGCTTGAAGGTGATCCAACAGCCGCCGGTGACGGATGCGAAGGGACAGGCCATCGGCAGCGTGAGATCGAGCCAGATTGGTACCAAACGGCTCTTTGCCAAAATAAAAGCAACCGACAAAACCATCGCCTCCCGGGACATAAGCTTTAGCGTGGGGCTTTTAGATAAGTTGCTGCCCATTTCAGGTAGCCCCCAAGGTAACGTGGGAACGCTATTGAGCGATTCGCTGGCGGTGAAGGCGGTGGACAGGAACGACTTTGCCCTTGCCAACGTGGTCGTAGAGTTCACTACCGCCGAGGCATCAGGCGCCCTTTTCTTAGAGTCGCAACAGCCAAGCTACATCGATACTACTAATGCTAAAGGCATCGCCTCGGCGCACTTTATTCTGGGAACGAATCAGGGACCTTATGTGGCGGCGGCGAAGGCAGATGGAAAGGAGACCACGTTTGTTGTAACAGCGTTTACTCCGACCAATCCGAAAAAGCTGGAAATCGTAGCCGGGAATGCTCAACCTGGGCGGCGAGACAGCATTCTATCCGACTCTTTTGTTGTTGAGGTGACAGATTACAATAACCGGATAGTCTGGAATGAACCGGTCACCTTTAGGCCTCTCAATGGCGGTGAGATCATCGGCCAAAATCCCGCCCGCACGAACTATCGCGGCCAGGCATCGGTCCAGTATCGAGTGGGAAGCGGACCGATTGACTCAGTCGAAGCCAAGCTTACGAACGGGCAAGAGGTCGTTTTTACTGCAAACGTGGAGCAAGAAAAGCCGGACAGCTTGAAGTTGATTTCAGGCAGCGGACAGCGAGGAACAATCAACACGGAATTGGTGTATCCGATTGTGGTCAAAGTTGTGGGCAAATCCGGCAATGGGATCAGCGGGAAAGAGGTAACTTTCTTGCCGATGAACGATCCGACGCGAAGGAAAAGGGAGTTGACTGATGACTCTGGCCTGGCACAATATCGATGGACGATTGGCAATTCCACCAGTCCTAACGGCAATACTCTAAACGTTATCAGCTCGAACCTGGCCGGCCTTACAGTTACTGCGACCGGCGTTTCGAACAATTTCCCAGTGTTCGTCGGTTTGCCCAGCGATACCACAGTCGCTGCCGGACAGCTTTTGGAAATTGAAATCAAGGCTGAAGACAAGGATGCGGCGGATCAGAATCGACTCGTCTACCAGATCAAGGACTTGCCGCACGGCTCGCGATTCGATTCGAGCACACAAGTTTTTTCCTGGACGCCGACTCCTCAGGATCAGGAAGGCATTTGGATGCTACATCTGCGGGTTGAGGATAACAAAACGGGTAATGAACGCGGATTCGATGTGGACTCGATAAGGATCACAGTCACACCTGAAACCATCGTCGAGTTGTCAAACTTTGAAGGGTCTGTCGCACCATACAAGGGCATTGTCCTGAATTGGAAGACGAATCAGGAATTCGACAATCTCGGCTTTGACGTTCTGCGCAGCTTTTCGGAGAACGGCCCATACCACAAGATCAACAGCGGACTTGTCAAAAGTCAGGCGGAGGGCAAATACAGCTTTACCGACAGTGCTGTTGTGGCCGGGCGGAAGTATTATTACAAGCTGGAAGACATCAACAACAATGGTGTGCGCACTCCGCATGGGCCGGTTGTGGTGGAGTTGCCATTGCCGGACAAGTTCCAGTTGCTGCAGAACTATCCCAATCCCTTTAATCCCCGGACGACCATCCGCTTCCAATTGCCAAAGGCGGCGGCTACCAGAATCAGTATCTATAACATGCTGGGACAGGAAGTGAAGCGAATTGTGGATCGGCCAATGGAGCCGGGCTATCACGAAGTCCTATGGGACGGACGGAATGAAGCCGGGACGCAAGTCGGTTCCGGTGTCTATTACTATCGCATCGAAGCAGGGGAGTTTAGAGATACCAAGAAAATGGCACTGCTGCGATAGCTCGTCAGGCGAGCTATCGACTGCTCAAGGCTATCCATTCGGCGGCTTGGATAGCCTTCATTTTTTTGGCCTCTCCAGGGTCAGGACTTGGCCTTTCAGCTTGGAAATTCCGACCGCGAATGAGCGCGAATTGGTGCGAATCTCTCCATTGGCGTTTATTGGCGTCCATTCGCGGTTTGTAACCTTTTTGCTTGCGGCTTGCCGGCGTTGGGAAAATCTTCCTTGTTATTCAATAGAATCTTGCTAAATTTGCCGCGTCAAGCTGAATACAAGTTTAAAGGTGCAAATGCCCTACATCGGTGAGATCGCCGCGTTGTCCGCGGCTTTTTTGTGGGGTGGAACAGCCCTGGCGTTTTCCGCGGCCGGCCGGCGCATCGGCGGTTTCGCCACCAATTTATTGCGCATTGCGCTCGCGGTGGTGTTTCTGTCTACCACTCTTTATTTTCAAACCGGCTCTTTTTTCCCTTTTCATGCCAGCCCTTCACAGACGCTATGGCTGGGCGCCAGCGGGATTATCGGCCTGGCCATCGGTGACGGAGCGCTGTTCATCAGCTTTGTCATCATCGGCCCGCGCCTGTCCATCTTGCTGCTTTCGTTGGCGCCGCCGATTACTGCGGTCTTGGCATGGTTGTTTTTAGATGAAAGATTGGGTTTCATCGCCATTGGCGGTATTGCCCTGACAATTGGTGGTATCTTTTGGGTGGTTAGCGAGAAAACCGCCGCTGACGAATTGCGCGGCTCCAAAATAAAGGGCATCTTCTTGGGGATCATTGCTGCTTTGGGACAGGGGATCGGAATCATTTTCGCCAAAAACGGGCTACACGGAAACCTCGATGCCTTGTCTGCCACACTTTTGCGCATGCTGCCGGCTGCTATTGCAGTCTGGCTGGTGGCAATCATTTTTGGGCACGCGCTGAAAGCTCTACAATCTTTTAAGGATAAAAGAGCCACTTTGGCCACGCTGGGGGGATCCATCTTTGGTCCCTATATCGGCGTTTGGCTTTCCGTCGTTGCCGTCAAGTACACCGAGGCGGGCGTGGCGGCGACCCTGCTGGCTACCGTGCCGATTGTCATCATCCCCATGGAGATGATCGTGCACAAAACCAAACCTTCCTTGCGGGCGCTCATCGGAACGGTCGTGACTGTCATTGGGGTCGCCCTCTTGTTTCTCCGCTGATTGCTCCAGTTTTGCGGCCTGCATTCCCACCCGGCCTCTATGTCATGCCGGAGGCATCTTTTCATGGAATCGTAGGAGACTGCCCTTTGCAAATGAAGCGTGCTCTTGAAAAGATTTCTACGAAATGACATGTTTTACTCGCTATGGGGTTTTGCAAGGTGCATCTTTGCGGGTCGAACTATATGTCAATCACGGCATTCCATACGATGACAAAACAAAAAGGGCGATCATTTGATCGCCCTTTGAATTCAATTCTTTTGCCGTAGAGATGGTAGACTATAGCAAGGAGAAGGCTATCGTCAGTCCGGCCATCACGATGGAAACCATGCTCATGAGCTTGATGAGAATATTCAAGCTTGGGCCGGAGGTGTCCTTAAACGGATCGCCCACTGTATCGCCGATGACGGCGGCCTTGTGCGCATCGGAGCCTTTGCCGCCGTAGTGGCCTTCTTCGATGAACTTTTTCGCATTGTCCCAAGCGCCACCGGCATTGGCCATAAAGACCGCCAACACAAAGCCGCCGGCGGTTCCGCCGATAAGCAAACCCATAACGCCGGCCACGCCGAGCAAAATGCCTGTGAGAACCGGGACGATAATCGCCAACAGTGAGGGCAGGAGCATTTCTCGCTGGGCGCCCTTGGTGGAGATGGCGACACAGCGCGCATAATCCGGTTCGGCTTTGCTTTCCATAATACCTGGGATTTCTCGGAATTGGCGGCGCACCTCGTCAACCATGCGGCTGGCGGCCCGGCCCACAGCGGTCATAGTCAAGCCACAGAACATAAAGGTCATCATGGCGCCGATGAAAATGCCCACCAGGACGATTGGATTCATCAGAGTGACATTGTAATAGGTCATAAAATCAACCAAGGTGGCTTTGGCCGTTTGAACGATTTCGCCGTTGGCAAACTGCATCGTCGTCTGTCCCACGCGTAACAAAGCGACTTTGATTTCCTCCACGTAGGAAGCGAGCAGGGCCAGAGCAGTCAGGGCAGCCGAGCCGATAGCAAAGCCCTTGCCGGTCGCTGCGGTGGTATTGCCGAGGGCATCCAAAGCGTCGGTGCGTTTGCGAACTTCTTTATCCAATCCACTCATTTCCGCATTGCCGCCGGCGTTATCGGCGATGGGACCATAGGCATCTGTTGCCAAGGTGATGCCCAAAGTGGAAAGCATGCCGACCGCTGCAATGCCGATGCCGTACAATCCCATATTAACATCTGCCAGATTAAAGCTTGCGGCGGAGAGGAAAGCGAACACCGTTCCGATGACCACAGCCAAGACGGGGATTGTCGTTGACATCATGCCGGTGCCGATGCCAGCAATGATAACCGTCGCGGGTCCTGTCTTGGCGTTGTCGGCAATTCTTTGCGTCGGTCTGTAAGAGTGTGAAGTAAAATACTCGGTAGCTTTGCCGATGACGATGCCGGCCAGCAAGCCGACCACGAGCGATCCCCAGATTCCCAGATAATTGGTGATGTTTAGCATCCGCAGGGCAAAGAAGGAAAGGATGATGATGCCAACCGAGCTGGCGTTAATACCTCGGGACAAAGCGCCGAGCAAATCCTTCTGCGCAGCACCTTCTTTGGTGCGCACCATGAAAATGCCCACAATGGAGAGCAGTGTGCCGATGGCAGCAATAACCATGGGGGCGATGACGGCTTTGAGCTGCAAATCCGGTTTGCCGAGGAATGCTGCGGCTCCTAAGGCGGCTGTGGCCAAAATAGAACCGGCGTAAGATTCGTAAAGATCGGCTCCCATACCGGCCACGTCGCCCACGTTGTCGCCGACGTTGTCTGCAATAGTCGCTGGGTTGCGGGGATCATCTTCGGGGATACCGGCTTCCACTTTACCGACGAGATCGGCACCGACATCAGCAGCTTTGGTATAAATACCACCACCGACACGGGCAAACAACGCCTGAGTTGAAGCGCCCATGCCGAACGTCAACATGGTGGTGGTGATGATGACCAGATTATGCCCATTGCCTTCGCTGATGGGATAAAACGATTTCAGAATCAGGAACCACAGTGAAATGTCCAGCAAAGCCAATCCCACCACAACCAGACCCATGACCGCGCCGCTGCGGAAGGCAATTCGTAGACCGCTGTTCAGGGATTTTTGTGCGGCGTGGGCGGTACGCGCTGAAGCGTAGGTGGCGGTTTTCATGCCGAAGAATCCGGATAATCCGGAGAAAAATCCGCCCGTCAAGAATGCAATGGGTACCCAGTTGTTTTGCACTTTGAGGACGAAAGCCATGAAGGATAGCAAAATGACCAAGCAGACAAAGACAATCCCGACCACTTTGTATTGCTGGCGAAGATAGGCCATTGCGCCTTTACGGACGTAGAGCGCTATTTGCGCCATTCGTTCGGTTCCTTCACTTTCCTTTTTCATTTGTGCAAAGAACACATAGGCAAATACGAGAGCCATGAGGGAGCCAAATGGGGCAAGCCAAAAAAGACTGTTTAGCATTTCTTTTCTCCAAATAAGTTGTGGAATTCCTCTTTAGCATTTGCGTTGCCCGCGCAATTGTAGAACAAAATGAATCTTGTCCTAAATTTGGTTGAGGCTTAACTGCGTTATGTTTTCAATTGAATATCGTTTTTTCGGCCCAAAGGGCGAGACAGCACTGCCCCTTTTCCCCTGAACTAATGAGCGAACCGATATTTCGATGAAGAGCTTAATAGCAGAAACCAACGGTCAACGCCGATCGCCACCAGGCGTGAAAGTTGACTTCCAATTCCTCCACCGAAGGGAAGGGATAATAGATAAACTCTTTTTGATCGCCAACGAAAAAGCCATTCTTAAGCGTTCGATACAATATATCTTTCCAGGTACAGCGAATGACAGTTTTCGTCGGCTTTTCCGGGTGTTCCTGCAATCCAACCAAGCAATCCCGCAAATGATCGATGTTCGGATAAGGCAGGTTGTTATGGGAGGCATGGACCGGATCTTTTGCCAATCCCTCCAGCATGAGTTCCGCAAACACCAGCTTAGGCACCGATACCGGATGACTTTTATCCGTCACAAAGCGACAAAACTGCTTGGGATTGAGCATGCTGGCGATGAGCGGAGTTACCGGGCAAAGCTCTTGGTAGAGATGGAGCTCTTTTTCCAGAGGAGGTTTGTATTCCTTTTGCTCCAACCCCAAAACTCTGCCATCATCGGTAACGAGATAAAGATTTCTCAGAGCGCTTAGCGGCAGATGCTCTAACACCCGATAAATGGATAGGTACACCGAACGCTTGGGCTGTCCATCGGGATGCGGGACGCAACGCGCTTCTATGTTTGCCAGCGGAAATTCTTTGCTTTTGAGCATAGGATCAAGCTCAAAAAACATGGCCTGCCCCCGCGTCCGTTTCTTAGTTCCAACCGCCAAATAGTTGCCAAATTCTTCAGGCGGGAGCATAGAAGCTATCAGTGACTCTGGTATCAATGAGAGATATAGGTAAGTTTTCATGGTTAACTCCTCACGCCAGACAATGGCGCGCCTTTTCTTTCGGCTTGTCAGGTCCCTTATGGTATTTTTACTAAATTGCTTCGCTTTTTTGAGCGCTAAATATAGCACTATATCGCCAGATTGTCAATAACAAGATTGGCAGCAATGTGATACCTCACTTTTGGGTCGTAGATCTCAAAGATTTCCCAAACCTTTGAGGTCTTTAAGCATTC
This sequence comes from Caldithrix sp., assembly GCA_020722685.1. The sequence goes on from DYKH01000112.1 coordinate 10,298, forward strand.
GCTACAGCCGGCAAGTGAGGTATTACGCGGCAATTTTTCCCCCACCTTTGTGACGGCTCGGGTGATTTTTGCTGCTTGAAATCATCCGTTCCATTACCTATATTCACAGCATCCTAAAAATTGGGGAAATGAAGATGACTCTCATGCGGTCGTAGGCTTCTGAATTGGTCGTAGCAATTGTGATGGTGGAGAAAGTCAATCCACTGCAGGCCATTGTCGGAAGGCGGAAGGTAGTATATCGCTACAATCGTTTCTACGCACTTGGCGGAGGAATTTGGTCATGAAGACAGCGCGTTTCTTGGCAATCTCTATTCTGGTTTTTTGTACCTTGTCTCAATCGACGGCGCAGGAGGAGGATTTAAGAGTCCTTTCCAAGTGGCTAAAGTATTCTGATGTCTCCAATGCGCTTTATCATCGCTTTTGCTCCGAGGCGATTCGGTACTTGGATGAACGCTCCGCCGAAATCGCGAAATTGAATACCCAAGAGGATTGGCAACAGCGCCAACAAAAGGTGCGCGAAATTCTGCAGGACATCGTCGGACCTTTTCCAAAGAAAACGCCCCTTAATGCCCGGGTTGTCGGAACCGTGCAAAAGGAAGGCTTCCGCGTCGAGAAAATCATTTTCGAATCTCAGCCCAAGTTCTACGTCACCGCTTGTCTGTTTTTGCCTGATCGCCTATCGGGCAAAACCCCTGCCGTCATCTATTGCATCGGTCATAGCATCGAAGGCTTTCGACTACCGACCTATCAGCACGTCATCCTCAATCTGGTCAAAAAGGGCTTCATCGTCTTCACCTTCGACCCAGTGGGACAAGGGGAGAGATTACAGTACTTCGATGCCGAGTTGAACGAATCAAAAGTCGGCATGCCGGTCATGGAGCACTCTTATCCTGGAGCTCAGTGTTTTATTGCCGGCAGCTCACAGGCGCGCCACATGATCTGGGACGGCATTCGCGCCGTAGATTATCTCCTGACGCGCAAAGAAGTCGATCCGAATCGCATCGGCATCACCGGTCGCTCCGGGGGAGGAACGCAATCCACCTACATCGCCGCCTTTGATGAGCGAATCTACGCTGCCGCGCCGGAATGCTACATCACCAGCTTGCGGCGCTTGTACGAGTCCGTCGGTCCGCAAGATGCGGAGCAAAACTTTTATCGCGGCATTGCCAGCGGGATTGATCACGCAGATCTCCTCGAGGTGCGAGCACCCAAGCCGGCGCTTATCCTTGCCACCACGCGTGATTTTTTTAGCATTCAAGGTGCGAGGGAAGCAGTGGCGGAAGCGAGGCAGTGTTATCGGGCTTTTGGCCAGACTGAAAATTTGGCCATCTCGGAAGATGACAGCACACACGCCTCGACGCAAAAAAATCGTGAGGCGACCTATGCATTCTTTCAAAAGCATCTCAACCTTGCCGGAAGCTCAAGGGATGAAAAGGTGGGCTATCTTTCGATGGAGGAGTTGCAGGTTACAGCTACTGGCCAAGTATCGAATTCCCTTGGAGGAGAAACCATCTTCAGTCTCAATAAAACAGCCACTGTGGAGCTATTGAGCTCTTTGGAAAAGTCGCGGCAAAACCTGTCTCGACACTTGGAGCACGTTCGCAGGACTGCCCCGCAGGTGTGTGGCTATAGAGAAGTCAATTTGCAAGCGGAAGTCGTGTTTGCCGGCCGCTATCAACGCAATGGCTACATAGTCGAGAAGCATTTCATCCAAGGTGAGGGAGACTATCCCATTCCGTTTTTGCTCATGCTACCAAATGACAGTCAAAAGCACTCGGTCATTCTGTATTTGTCACCGCAAGGCAAGAACGCTCAAGCTTCCGTTGGGCAAGAATTGGAGTGGTTTGTGAAAAAAGGCTTTGCGGTGTTAGCGCCGGACTTGATTGGCACCGGTGAATTGGGTCCGGGCGACTTTACCGGTGATTCATACAACTGCAAGCTTGGCAAGGCTTCCTACAATATCTGGTTTGCGCAAATACTTTTGGGCCGCAGCATTGTCGGACTTCAGGCAGGCGACGTTTCTCGTTTGCTGCAGGTCCTCAAAGCGCGCGCGGATATTGACGGCGATCATATTACTGCTGTGGCGCGCGGGGAAATGTGTCCGACGCTGCTGCATGCAGCGGCGTTCAATACGGCGATCAGCAAAATTGCCCTGGTCGAACCGTTGATCTCTTATCGCTCCGTCGTCATGAACCGGTACTACAAGCCGCAGCTCATTCTAACGACGGTGGCCAATTCTCTGCCATCCTACGATCTGCCGGATCTGGCAGCAAGCTTGGCTCCCAGAGAATTGCTGGTGGTGAATGTGATCGATCAGCTTGGTAGACGCGCGAACCAAGGACCGATTGATGCCGAATATGGAATCGTTCGTCAGGCTTACGAACAAGCTGGGGCAGAAGACAAACTAACGATACGAATTGGGGAGAGTTTTCAAAATAGAGAAGAGATGTATCGAGGTTGGTTACAATAGCGAGGTTTATCAATTCAAAGACGTCTGTACGGAACTATCCTTTTGGGAAGCGACGACGTCAGCGGCATATTCGATCGCTGCTTGTATGTCTTCTCGTTCTAATTCAGGATAGTCGTTCAGCAGATCATCGACCGCAACTCCATGAGCGAGCGCTTGCAAAACTTGTTCAACACTTGTGCGAAGACCACGTATGGTCGGTTTGCCGACCAGTATATGAGGATTCAGAGTAATCCGGGATGATAGCTGGTTTTTGTCCACGTCTTTTCCTCCTGGCTCTAAACATCCATATCGCAAAGAATCATCTGTTTTCAAGTCTCCATGCTTCATTCCGCAGAGTTTGTGCGGATATGTCTCGATCTTTCCAGATGCCGAATATGGCCTTGAACTCCTTGTGCGACGAATCTCTTTGGGGTTCCTGAATGTCAATAATTGACAGCTCTTCAAACAGCCTCAGCACAATCTTGGCCTTTTTCTCATCTTTGACACGAATTGTTTTTTCCATCTGTACCTCCGACGCAAGTGCCTATATGCACGATTTCGGCCAAACTATTCCAGAATCAGAAAGAATGATCAAGCTTCTGTGTTGGGGCAATTCTAATTGTTTGTTGTTGCCAAAAATCTCATTGACAGTAAGCTTCAACGGATACGTAGTTTTCCCCTCTGGTAGACACAAAAATGCCCTACGAGTTTTTCTTCGTAGTCTCGCATCAGTTGGCTTATTACTGTCATTTTTTCAAAAGAAGTAGCGTCTTCCATTCTTAATAGCAAGACACCAGCGTGTGATTTTGAAGCATGATGGACTAATTCGCCGAAATCTTTATCCATGGTTATAACCATTCGCTTTTCCTGGTCGGCCAACGAAAGAATGTCCTTGTCAGGCATGCGGGGATTAATCTCACGAACGGTCAGCACATCGTAACCAGCCTTGGCAAGCCAATCCTCAACCACTCTGCCTACGCCGATGTCGATCAAAAATGTTGGCTTTGATCTCAAAGCGTCTCCACGGGATAAACCTTTTCGGAGGCGACGACGTCAGCGGCATATTCGATCGCTGCTTGTATGTCTTCTCGTTCTAATTCAGGATAGTCTTTCAGCAGATCATCTACCCCTACTCCATGAGCGAGTGCTTTCAAAACTTGTTCAACACTTATGCGAAGACCACGAATAGTCGGTTTGCCAAGCAGTATGTTAGGATTCAGAGTAATTCGGGATGATAACACGTTATTGTCCACGCCTTTTCCTCCTGGCTTGAGAGCCTGGGTAACGATGTGACCTGTTGCAGTAGGCTTTCTCTTCAAATGTTAGCGCCTCTCTTACTTGCTGCTGCAGTCAATCTATATATGCAAGGAAATAAAGTCAAGTCTTTTCTCCGCTGCCTAAATGCGGGGAATTAAGCTTGTACGAGTTGAAAACATCCTACCGGTTTGGCCTTCTGGATGAGAGCTTTTTATTGCGACTGAAAAGCCTTGCTCATAGCGGCGTGTCGCTAAACCGCAATATCCTCTCCGGATCCACCACGCTGAAAAACATCCCCCATTTTAATCCTGCCTGATCGACTTTGACCAGCACCTTGTTCCATCCTTCACTCAGCATAACCTCTACGACGTCTTGATTGGGCGTGGCTTGGCGCAGAATTGGATGATCGTGAATGAGCCGGTCATTCAGCCACACGCGCACGCCATCATTGCTTCCGATGCCAAAGCGGGTGGCAAATTCTTTGGGAGAGTGGATGTAGCAGAGCGCATAAGCGACGCCGATGCTATCAGGCTCAAATGCCTCCGTAAAGTCGATGTGAGCGACTTGCTCGTGCGGCCATTTTTGCCAAGCGACTTTGACGTCGGCCACTCCGCGATACTCTTTGCTGAAATCAATTTCCGATTCCGGCGGTAAGAAAGTTCGCAAGCCTTCTCCAATGGGACACTCAAATGGGCCGATAACCTGCCAAGTGCGGATGAAACGCCATCCCGGACTGAGAGTTTGTAGAAATCCGGAAATGGGTGCGCCTGCGCAGTGAGATTGGATGTGGTTCTCGGCCACAATTTGCTTGAATTTATCGGCCAAACCGGAGTCCACCGCCAGATCGCTGTCCATCTGTCTCCGTCCTTGAAACCAGAGTTGAGCGTAGTAGATTGGCAAATGCGCCAACCTGACCCGAGCAAGAGTGGCCGGATCCTCGGCCACCAGTTTTTCCGCTTGGGCAAAATGGTCTTCCGCTTTCTGCAAGATTTCTGGCGTCAGGTAGCCGATGTCCGGATCGGAGAATAAGTGAAAGTGCGTCTCCGGTCTTTGAGCGATCTCATGCATCTTGTCGAAATACTCGCGAATCGGTCGCCACGCCTTACCATAAACTCCTTGCAGAAAATCATCGATGATCTCGTCCACATTGACGGCGGGATTCCAAAGCAGCTTGGCCAAAACATAGGATCGCAGCTCCGCCATTTCCCCTCCGCCCGAGCCGTTCCCTTCGCAGAAGATACCGGAGACGCCCATCTTGTGATAAAAGGGAATGTCCTCGCGGATGGCATTGAAATTGGGAAAGGGCATGAGGTAATGGTGAAAGTTGGTGACGTAATGCCAGACAAAAATTTTCTCCGCCTTCTGGCGCCAGGCTTGGAGGTCGGCGACGTACTTGGCGTTCTGTTTGCATTTGGCCAACGGATGCGAATCGCAGGAAGGCGCCATGTGGCACAGCCGGATGATGACATTATCCCGCGCGTGCAGAGTTTTGGGCGGTTTTTGCGTGTAGGTATAGGCCAGAGTATCAAAGTACTTGTCGGGATATTTTTCGCCCAAGGCATCGGCGATGGCATTGACAAAGGCCACCACAGTAGCGGAGTGGCTGCCCTCGCGCTCATCCAACGCCCGGCAGGAATCGCATTCGCAATAGCCTTCCCAGTCATTTTGCGAGATGGAAAAGACCTTTGCCTCCGGATTTTCCTTGATCCATTGCTCCACTTCCTCGATGGCGATTCCCACGACCTCCGGGTTGGTCAAACAGAGCTGCGCCCGCTCGCCGACGCGTTTGCCGTTGATCATGGAAAAGTATTCGGGATGTGAGGCAAAGTATTTCTCAGGAGGGACGAGCGAATAGAAGGTGTGCACGAAATGGGAATAGCCAATCTTTCCGCCAACCTCGACTGGAAGATCGGCGTTGCTGCCATTCACTTTGTTGTGCAGCGCCCAGTACCGGTCGAATGCTTCGGCAAAGAACGGCTCGCGATACTCAAAGGCCGGCTTTTGCCGGTCATTGATCGCACCAATGCGGACGGTCGTGCGTTTGGGAATTTTGCTGACTCGCGCGGTATACCAACGGCAGCCCAAATAGTTTTCCAGAAAAGCAAAAACCCCGTACATAGTGCCCCGCAACGGTCCGCCGGCGATAACGAGGTCTTGCTCCACGGTTCGGATGACGAATTCCTCTTCGCCGAGAGAGGCCAAGTCCACGTCCCCCACTAATTTTTCGGTCTGCAAATTCGCGCCGATAAAAATGCGCCGCCGACCGCCGGCGTGCTCCGCTGTGACGATCGGCAGCTTGCAGCCGCTGATATCTTCGATGGCCTCCTGCAGCTCCACCGCCGCCAGTTCCTCGGAAGGCGAGGCAATCTCAGAGAGCACGATGACATAGTCGCTTTTGCCGTCGTCCGTGAGGCACAGTTTTTTATCAGGCAAGAGTGAACAAGAAGAAATTCCGATTACCAGAAAGAGAAGCAGCAGACTCGATCCGAGATTCCGTTCCATGTCTCCTCCGATTCTATCACCGGTATGATCCGTAGAGATACACTGCCCTGCGTCTCTACGGCCTTGCGTTTCTACTGACCTTCCGGATGTTTCACCAGATCAACGTCAGGCTTAATTTCAAACGATTCCGCATAGGTGGTCCTAAATCCTGTTCTACTGATGCTACTGACCTCCAAGAGCATTTCGAAATACCTCGGCACATAGCCGTGTTTCTCTCGCATTTTGTCGATGATGGGAGCGCTGAGAGCTGGATCCGTGAAAGACTTTATGGACTGAAGAACTCCGGCATTATCCGTGCAGGTAAAGATCAGGATACAATTCGGCACACTTGGACCAGGCAGCTTGTAAACCACCACGTGATCTTTTCGCGGTCCAGAATACGAGATGCCTTGAGGAATGTAGACGCGCTCGGAATCAGAGGCGTCATATTTGACGATGGTTCTGTGCGGAAGCAACGCACTTTTTATGTGCGTGTTGGTCAAGAGCGATTCCAAAATTCCCAAGGTTTTGTTGGTGCCGACAAAGAGGACATTGTTTTTTCGACGTCCGGCCATTTCAGCTCGGACGATGCGGTGAGCTCGAACGGTGTTTTGCTCCTTTGGAATTTTGGCAATAGATAAGCCAAGGACCACAGGATTTCCTTTTCAAAGAGCTCCGGCTTGTACGGAATAATGGCCGTGCTGGTATCTTTCCTTGTTGACAAATACTTGCTCAGGTCAGCCGCTGAGTTAATAGAGGTGATTCTTGAAATTCGGTAAGGATA
>DYKH01000113.1:0-13501 GCA_020722685.1 Caldithrix sp.
CAATCCCAATCAACATCAAGAATCCGTGTCATTCCGTGATGATCCGTGGTCGGTTCAAAAGTGTCCGGTAGCAAGAAAAAGCAAAGTCCGGAAAACAATGTGCAAAAGTAAAACAGCGTCATCTGATAAGACAACAAGGTCACTCTATGAACTGCTTCGAGACCTGCCGCCTGGCGTCCTTGCCCCGGCTACTCCCAATTTGAGCCATGACGCGGCATATACCAGGTTCGTGCCCCGTTTCCCCTATCTCGCAAGAACGGAATTGACGCAGGAGTCTATTGCACCGGTCGCTTATGCAGGTCGGGCACTTTCCGCAATATTCGGAAGCCTATAAACATGATCATCGCCAAGGCGGCCAAAGCAGCTTTATACTGCACAAACGTACCGTATCCGGCAAAGAGGTAGGTCACCAGACTCCATATCAGAGGGCCAATCACCGCAGCCAATCTATCGGAAAGAGCATAAAGGCCAAAGAATTCCCCCAACATTTCCTTGGGGCTGAGGGAGATCAGCAAAGGACGAGAAGCCGTTGAAGTCGAACCAAAAAGCGCCCCGACGGCAAATCCCATGGACCAAAATACCGTGCGATCGTTTACCAGAATGACTAATATGAGGCAGAAAATCCAAGATAGGATAACCCCATTAAGCGTCTTCTTCGGACCATAATGATCTGTTAGTATGCCCCACAATGCTGAACCGACAATCGCAGAAGGAATAACGATGATAAAGAACCGACTTGTCTCGGCGAGCGAAAAACCAACAACCCGCTGCGCGTAAACGGCCATGAAAATGATAATGGTCTCCACTCCTTGCTCGTAGAACAGCCTGGCAATCAGAAACCTTAGCAAGCCGGGATAGCGGCGTGTGTCAATGATCGTCTTGCGAATCTTATCGTAGGACTGTCTAAACTTCCAATTGTTCGAGCCGGCAACCGGTGCTTGGGGTTCCCTGACGAAGACAAAGATCGGCACGGCAAAAATCAGGAAAAGAACCGCTGTCGGCACAAAGGCGGTCACAGAGCCGCCGGCGGAAGCGCCAGGCACCGCCATGCCGAACAATTTGCCGTCGACAAATACGCCGCCGACCGTTAGCCCGACAATCGAGCCAAGGTATCCGATGGCGACGCCGTAGCCGGAGATGCGACCCAACGTTCGCTGCGTAGAAACCGCCGGCAAGAGGGCATTGTAAAAGACCAATCCGCCTTGATAGCTATAGTTGGCAACGACGAAAACGCAAATTACGCCAGGAATGAGCAAGTGCAGGTTGGATACTCGCTGACCCAGAATTCCTAACATGGCGGTACCGACGATGCAGGCAGCCGTGAGCGCCATCAGGGGAACCAGCTTTTTACCCTTATAATCCGACCAATCCCCCAAAAAGGGCATCGTTATGGCCACCAGAATCATAGAAATGGCGTTGGCCACTGAAAGCACCGCATCTTTTTGGTTGAGATTGATGACGATCCAGGTAGGAAAATACAGGGTGACCACATTCATGGAATAGGCGGTGTTTGCCAAATCGTAGAAAATCCAAGAAAAGGTGGAAAGCGGCGAAGGTTTGTGAGTCTCGATGGGCGGCATCTCTTCCGAATCGATAATGGCTAAATCGAGAACGATTTAAAGCCGGTGATTGAGAATGAAGCGACATCCAAAACTGCGGCGCGACCAGTCCCACGCAGCAAAGGCGGAAATCGTGCGGTTGGTTTGCAACTCAGGGAATACGATCCCACAACCAATCACAACGGAAATAGCCGAAACCTGCGGAAGGTCACCCTCAAAGACCAGATGGAACCGAGGACGCTCCGTTTCTACCGATAGCGACATCCTGCAGGTTTAAGGCATTCCTGCCATTGCGGCGCGACTAAACGCTATCTATGCTTAATCTGCAATTCCTTTTTTAGGAATTGACCGGTGTAAGATTTCTCAACTTTTGCGATTTGCTCCGGTGTCCCCTCCGCCACTACCAAACCGCCAGCATCGCCGCCTTCGGGGCCGAGATCGACAATATAGTCAGCCGTTTTGATCACGTCCATATGGTGTTCGATGACGATGACGGTGTTGCCCTTGTCGACCAAACGATTGAGGACATTGAGAAGCATCTTGGTGTCCTCGAAATGCAATCCAGTGGTCGGCTCATCCAGAATATAGACCGTCTTGCCCGTGCTCACCTTGGACAGCTCGGTGGCCAGCTTGACTCGCTGTGCTTCGCCACCGGACAAGGTCGTTGCCTGTTGACCCAGACGAATATAGCCCAAGCCGACATCATAAAGGGTTTTCAGTTTCCTTTTAATTCGAGGGATGTTTTCGAAAAACTCCGCTGCCTGGGACACGGTCATATCCAACACGTCGGCGATGGATTTGCCTTTGAATTTGATTTCCAGCGTTTCGCGGTTGTATCGCTTTCCTTTGCACACTTCGCACGTCACGTAGACGTCGGGCAAAAAGTGCATCTCAATCTTGATGATGCCGTCGCCCTGACACGCCTCGCACCGGCCACCCTTGACGTTGAAGCTGAAACGCCCCGGCTGATAGCCGCGAATTTTCGCTTCTGGTAATTGGGTAAAAAGATCGCGAATATGGGTAAACAATCCGGTATAAGTCGCCGGATTGGATCGCGGCGTTCGCCCGATGGGTGATTGGTCGATGTCGATAACCTTGTCGATATTCTCCAGCCCTTCGATCTTGTCAAACGGCAAAGGCGCATCTTTGCTTTGATAAAACTGTTTGCAGAGGATTCGGTACAACGTCTCGTTGATAAGGGTGCTTTTGCCGCTGCCGGAAACCCCGGTAATGCAGGTAAAAAGACCTATCGGAATTTTGACATCGATATTCTTCAAGTTATTTCCGCGGGCGCCACGCAGATGCAGCCACTTGCCGTTGCCGTTTCGCCGCGCCTTGGGTAAAGGGATGAACCTCCGGCCCGCAAGATAGTCCCCGGTAATGGAATCGGTGTTGACGGCGACCTCAGCCGGTGTGCCCAAGGCCACAATTTGTCCTCCGTGCTCTCCGGCGCCCGGTCCAAGATCGATGACGAAATCCGCCTGTTCGATGGTTTCCTTATCGTGTTCGACCACCACGACCGTGTTGCCGAGATTGCGCAGCTTCATCAACGTGTCAATGAGCCGTCGGTTGTCGCGCTGATGCAGTCCGATGGACGGCTCGTCCAAGATGTACAGCACACCGACCAGTTGCGAGCCTATTTGCGTCGCTAAACGAATGCGCTGCGCTTCCCCGCCAGAAAGCGAGCCGGTAGCCCGATCAAGAGTCAGATAATCTAATCCTACATTGACCAAAAAGCTGAGTCGTTCGCGTATCTCCTTCAGGATTTGATGTGCTATTTGACGTTCACGATCGGAAAGCTCGATCTCCTCGAAAAACCGCTTTGACTCTTTAATGCTCAAAGCGACGACATCCTGAATGGCAAAATTCCCGACTCTGACCGACCGAGCTTCCGGTCGCAAGCGCGCGCCGCCGCAGTCGGGACAGGGAATCATACGCATAAAACCTTCGATCCACTCGCGAATGCCGGGGGAATCGGTTTGACGATAACGCCGCTCCAAATTCTTGATGACCCCCTCGAACTTGTTGCGGAAGGTCCCTTGGTGGCTGCCGGTTCTGGACCGGTAGTTGAACTCTATCGCTTCTTTCGTTCCGTACAAAAGCGCGTTCTGGCATTCCTTCGACAATTTCTCAAAGGGCGTCCCAATGGTAAAGCCGTAGTGATTGAGGACGCCGGAAACGAGGGTAATGTACCAGCCGTCCTTGAGCTGCCCCCATGGAGCCAGAGCGCCTTGATCCAGCGGCTTAGTTTTATCGGGCACGATCAAATCGGGGTCAATTTCCATCTTGGTGCCCAGACCATTGCAACCGCTGCAAGCGCCGTAAGGAGAATTAAATGAGAACATGCGCGGGGCCAACTCTTCATAAGAAATGCCACAATCGATGCAGGCAAAATGCTCGCTAAAAAGCAGTTCCTCTCCGCCCAGAACGTCGATAAGGACGATTCCCGATGCCAGCCCCAAGGCGGTCTCGATGGATTCGGTGAGCCGGCCTTGTATTTTCGGACTGACGATCAGCCGGTCCACGACCACCTCGATATTGTGCTTTTTGTTCTTATCCAGCTTGATCTCTTCCTCAAGCTCTTTCACCTCGCCGTCAACGCGAACGCGAACATAGCCGTCTCGGCGCGCCTCCTCGAATATTTCACGGTATTCTCCCTTACGTCCGCGAACAATGGGAGCCAGCACCTGAATCTTGCTCCCCTCCGGCAAGGAAAGGACGCCGTCAACGATCTGCTGCACAGTCTGGCGCTCGATCTTTTTGCCGCAGTTGTAGCAGTAGGGAACGCCGATGCGGCTGAACAAGAGTCGCAAATAGTCGTAAATTTCGGTGACCGTGCCGACGGTGGAGCGCGGATTTTTTGCCGTGGTTCGTTGCTCGATAGAGATGGCCGGCGAAAGCCCTTCGATGTAATCGACATCCGGCTTTTCCATGAGGCCCAAGAATTGGCGGGCATAGGCAGATAGCGATTCCACGTAGCGGCGCTGCCCCTCGGCGTAAATGGTATCGAAAGCGAGGGAAGACTTGCCGGAACCGGACAAGCCGGTAATCACCACCAGCTTATTGCGGGGGATTTCAACATTGATGTTCTTTAGATTATGCTCGCGGGCGCCGCGAATGATGATTTTGTCTTTTTCCGGCATGATATTGTGTTTGTGCTTTCAGCCACAATCCCTCAGACTACATGAGTATGAAACAAGGGGCACATCCTGCTCTCGAATCTTTGCAGTCATTCGATTCGGCAACAGCATTGGGAATCGCGTCAAATATACAAATTCGCAAAAAGAGAATAAAGAAAAATGTAGGCAAGTCGGCGAGAAGCCATGAGCAAAATAGCATGCCGGTCAGAAATATTCCCCAGGAAAGCAAGCCCTAGACCTTTCGGTAAGGTATGGGGCTGTAGAACATTATTTTTGCAGAACGAGCCGGATTGTTTTTATAATGTCCCCTGTTTGCAGGCGGGCGAATTAGCTGCCATTAGGCAGATGATCTGCTCTGAAAAAAATCGAGTGCTCTCCGGCCTGAAACATGCCATCCGTTAACCCCGCTACTTTCTGGCCTCGGATATTGTAAACGCCAAGCCTGACGCGTCTCGTTTGCTCAAGCTGAAATCGAATGGTTGTTTCGCCATTAAAGGGATTGGGATAATTTTGCAGCAGCCGAACCTGTGAAGGCCCCTGCCGCGGCTCTTCACTAACCAGAGAAAGAATGGGCGGCATGGTGCCCAGCTTATCCATCATGGCCATCAGCTTCTGTTCTAATTCTGCTTTCTTTGCAATGTGATCGGGATCGGTGCTGTTGGCGAGATTGGCTATTTCATTTGGATCGTTCCTGAGATCGTACATCTCGTATTGATTGGCTTCCGCCCCGCTCAGATCGAAATAGATGGCGAACTTCCAATCCTTCTCGCGAATGCAGCGAATATGGTTTGGCTGAGGAACCGCATTTTCGATGCTGCCTAAACCTGCCTTCTGGTCGTCATAAACAAAATGGATGGCTTCTTGGACGGATACCTTAGGATCGGAAAAGAGAGGCGTTAGATCGGCCCCTTGAAACTGCCATTGGCTTTTATCCACCTTGGCAATACCGGCGATGGTCGGCATCAGATCCACCAATGCGGCTAAAGAGTCGGTCACAACTGGCTTGGGGAAAAGAATCGGATTCGAGATGACCAGCGGAACGTTGATCGACTCTTCATATACGTTGAACATCTTTTGGCGCAAACCACCATGAGATAAACCCATTTCTCCATGATCCGCGGTCCGTACAATGATGGTAGAATCACGCAGAGAAGGCTCCGTTCCTGTTGCCCCTCGCGGCGCTTCAATGGCATCGATGATCCGGCCAATTTCTTGATCAACCACTTTGTGCAGGTAAGCGTAAAAGTTGACATAGTTGCGTTTCTTCTCTTCGGTATTCAGCGGCTTCAGGGCCAGCGCGAGGCGAGAAAGAGAAGCTTCTTGGCAGGATGGTTTGCCGGACAAGTCTTCATCGACGGTCGGCGGCAAGCCGATGCCTTGGTAAAAATCATCTAAATTGTATTCGCCTTCATACAAAGAGGGATATGCCAAGACATCGTGCGGATTGACCAGAGAAACGATTAATGCAAAGGGCTTGCTGGTGTCCACTTCTTCGCGCAGGAACCTAACCGCGTCATCGACAAATCGCGTGTCGTTGTGGTGAATTTGCCCGCCGCCGAAGCCCTCAATCTCAGTGGCTTCGCCGGCGTCCGGCGGGTCCCAGCCGTCAAAGCCGTAGGCAGCCACATCCTCCGTGGTAGGCTCGCTTCCATCGGTGGGTTTGCTCAAATGCCATTTGCCTTTGTAGATCACATTGTAACCCGCCGATTTTAGCATCTTGGCCATGTTCTGAATCTGTGGGGAAAGCACTTGCTCGGTGTCAAAGTATTTACCATCCTCGGTCAAAGTGTCTTCGACACCGGTCACTTGGGGATAAAGTCCGGTAAAGAGCGTGGCGCGACTGGGCGAGCACATGCAGCTATTGCAAAAAGCCTTGGTGAAGGTGATGCCGGTATCCGCTAGACGCTTCCGGTGCGGCAAGTTTTCATCGGCCCATCCATTCGGCCAATGTCGGGGAAAACGTTCCTGATCGGTCAGTATGAGGACGATGTTGGGATGCTCCGGTAATCCGGCAGCCGCGGCCGGGCGCGGACCCTTTCTTAACAAATTAACCCCGGCAATCCCCGCCAATAATGTCACCCCGCTGCTTTTAATGAACTCCCGGCGGTTCATGCCCGGAGTCAATCCTCCCCGCCAATCATGCTCACGATCAAAGTAAGGCTCTCGCTCGGATGCCTTTCGCCTGCCTTTGATAATTACCGAACTCGAATCGTCATTGGTTCGCGTCATGAAGTGTGGCCCTTTCTGAATGCTTCTTGCCCGGGTTGTCCCCTGCGGTGGACAAAATAGGCATAATTCACCGTCTTCAGCTTAGGGAAACAAATTCCGTGCCTCTCACACCTCCGCCTCCTTTGCAATCAGCCGAAAGCAAAACGTTCCCTATTCTCAAGAAAATGCAGAAATGATTTGACATTTTGGGAAAAAAAGTGTAGAATTTTGCCGTCCAATCATTTGCTGATGAACTAACCTTTGGAGGAGAGCCAATGATACGAACACCTTTGCTTTCAGCAGTATTCGTTTTTCTATTCTTGTTCATCACACAAGGTATGGCTCAGGATTTGGCGGCCGATAACTTGGCCAAGGGTGACGAAGCCTTCGCCAAGTTCGATAACGACGCCGCCCTGAAATTCTACCAATTAGCTCATAAGGCGGACACTAACAATTGTGAGGCGCTGTGGAAGCTCGCCCGCGCTCACGTGGACCTGGGCGAAGTGGCGGCGGAACAGTTGCAGCGACGCCACTACTACGATGCAGAAGCAGCAGCGCGCAAAGCTGCAAGCCTTTGCCCCAACTCTGCCGACGCTCATTTGGAACTAGCGATTGCCGTGGGTCGCGTGGCGCTGATGGAAGGCGGCAAGAAGAAGGTAAGGCTTTCCAAGGAAGTCAAATCTGAATGCGAAAAGGCCCTATCATTGGATCCTAAGAACGACATTGCCCACCACGTCTTGGCGCGCTGGAATCGTGAGGTGGCTAACCTGAGCGGAATCCTCAAGGCCTTTGCAAAAATTCTTTACGGCGGCCTGCCTCCGGCGAGCAACGACCTGGCCATCGAGCACTTTAAGAAGGCGATCGACTTGAACCCACAGTACATCAATCATCATCTGGAGCTAGGCATTACTTATGAAGAATTGAAAAACTGGCCCGCGGCAAAGAGAGAATTCGAAATGATCGCTTCCCTGCCTCTCAAAGATTCGCAGGATCAGGATCATAAAAAGGAGGCGAAAGAGCGGCTGCAAAAGGTGCTCAAAAAGTTGGATTAATTCACCGCTTAGAACAGACATGACACTAAATAGTGGTCGGCCATGCGTCACCACTTTGTTGTTTTTATAGCAAAACACCAGAGGGAATACGAGGAAGCTGAGCAAATTTGATTCAACGTGGCTCGGCATGGAATACTATCATATCGACACGTGTTGGATGCACAAGGGTCTTTTCCAATCCTGTGGCACCATTTTTGAAGCACATCGATCCCTTTAGCAAAAGTTAGACAAGTCTTGTTGTTTCAGAGACGGGTAATTTACGACTTGTGGGCTGCGCTCCGACCTTCGAAACAAATCGACTCACCCGCCAAACGGGAGGCGAAAGTTCTCGGTGTGCTGAAGCCCGTGGGCCAATATCCTTTTATCGACACCTCCAAATGCATCGGCTGCGCCTCTTGTGTGAGAGCGTGTCCCGAATCGGATGTATTGGGAATTGTTTTCGGTAAGGCGACCATCATCAACGGGATGCGCTGCGTGGGGCATGGCTATTGTGAAATAGCCTGCCCGGTCATGGCCATTGAGGTCGGACTAGGCAACACCAAAGAGCGTCCGGACATCCCCCTGATGAGTGAGCATTTGGAGACCAACGTTCCGGGGATTTATATCGCCGGGGAGTTGAGCGGACTATCCTTGATTCGCAATGCGATTTTGCAGGGCCGACAGGTGATAGACCATATTTCTTCGATTCATCGACCGGCGAAACAAAACGACGTCAAAGATGTCGCCGTCATCGGTTTTGGCCCCGCGGGTTTGAGCAGTACCCTGAGCTCCCTTGAACAAAAATTGTCGCACATCGTTTTCGATCAACAAGAGCCGGGGGGAACGATCCGCCACTACCCGCGCCGCAAGCTGGTGATGACCCAAGAAGTGGAATTGCCCTTTTGCGGGCGTCTCAAAACCGGTGAGTACTCCAAGGAAAAGCTATTGGCACTGTGGAATCAGGTCTTGGAAAAACTGCCGGTGAATCTGTACACCAATGAAGCGGTCACTGGCATTACCCGCACGAATGGATCATTTACCATAACGACCACCAAGTCCTCTTATCATGCCCGCTATGTCGTCCTCGCCTTGGGCCGTCGAGGCGCCCCGCGTAAAATGGGCATTCCCGGGGAGGAACAAAGTGATGTATCGGTTGAGCGATGCGCAATCCTACCAAAACATGCATCTCTTAGTCGTTGGCGGCGGCGATAGCGCCGTGGAGGCAGCCACAGGCTTAGCGCGCCAAAAGGGCAACCGTGTCACCCTCTCCTACCGGAAGAACCGCTTCTTTCGCATCAAGAAAAAGAACGAGGAGCGCATTCAGGAATTGATCAACAAGAAATCGGTTACCCCGGTTTTTAATTCTCAAGTGGTGGAAATCCGGGAAAAGCAAGTCGTTCTGCAACAAGGAGACAAGCAGTGGGCGATTGAAAACGACTACATGTTTGTCCTTATCGGCGGCGAGCCTCCATTCAAGTTGTTACGCGATATTGGCATCGCTTTTGGCGGGAAAGAAACGAACAAGCCAGCCTCGACTCCAGAGGCCGGGTAGCTCAAAGCGGTCGGCCCGCCCGGCAACAATTTCTTCATGAATTCAGACTGCTTTTGATTGGGATCATCTCCAGCCAAGAGACGCAAGGCGCTTCACCGCGGCTTCCGTCTCTTTGCTATTTTGTTACCGCAGAATCCCGCAGCGCCGGATTTTTTTTGCCTACTGCGGTGTTATCATTGTCGATTTTGAACTCCATTTGATTCAATGGCACAAGAGAGTCAGATTTGTGCCGAAAAAGCTAAAGCCAAAATCCTGCCTTACGGAACAAAGATCAAGCGCAGAAAGGAATGCTTGCTCTCTCAATACAATGACAGTCCATGAACTCTCACAATGGATCCCCTCGGGAAAGTTGAAGTAGTTGAGTGTTAGGGTGTTGGTGGTGTCTCATCCCTTTCGTAAAGGTTATTCTGATCGCCCCTCCTCCATCGGATTGGCGCCAATCCGCGCTATGAGTTATACAACGGGACAGAAAGCCGTGATGCAATTGTGAGAAGAATTCAATGGCCATAAAGATACTGGTGACCTATAGCAGTGGATACGGCGCTACCAAAGAGGTTTCTGAAGAAATTGCTAAAATTATTGGCGAAGAGCCATCCTTCAATATAGTTCTAAAGCCAATAGATGAGTGTCAGAATATCCGCCCCTATCAAGCGATTATCGTGGGTACGTCCGTTAGAGCCGATCGACCGTTAGCAAATACCAGAGATTTTTTTGCCGTTCACAGTACAGAACTGGTGCATAAAAAAGTTGCCTTATTTTTGGTCTGCCTGACTGCAAGCTCCGCCACGGGCCGAGAGAAGGCAAAGCAAGAGTATTTACCACAGATACTGTCCAAATATCCGCAACTGCAACCCATCAGCGTGGAAGCTTTTGGCGGCAAGATCGATTTCGACAAGTTCAACCCGGTTATGCAAAGCTTGGTAAGGAACGTTATGCGCAAGGTCGGCGTGCCGGATACGGGTAGCCTCGATACACGGAATTGGCAGGTCATTAGAAAGTGGGCCATGCAACTGAAGGAAAAACTGAAGCAGGCCCTCCAGAGTTAAGCCCTTCTCAAGAGCTCTTACAAAAGACGAAACTTTTTGCTGGACTTTTGCTTCCAAATTAGTAAATTTATTGCGCTCACATCACGCCTAAACTACAGGATTCAATCCCATGAGAATTCTCATCGCCTACAGCAGCGGATTAGGTTCTACCGAGGAAGTCTCGCAAGAGATCGCTCGCGTGCTTGCAGAAGGCGCTCAATTTGAAGTAGAAGTCGTTTCCATCGATGACGTACAAGACATTGACCCTTACGACAGCGTCATCGTCGGCAGTTCCGTTCGCGCGGATCGGCCACTTGCCAACGTGCGCGACTTTTTTGCCGTCCATCGCTATGAGCTGCCCAAGAAAAAGTTTGCCATCTTTGCTGTTTGCTTAGCGGCAAATAACGAAGAAGGCCGCGCCAAGGTGAAGCGGGAATATCTCAGCCAAATACTGGACAAATATCCGAACCTCAACCCAATCGGCGTAGAGGCTTTTGGCGGAAAAATCAATTTCGATCAGCTCAATCCGGTGATGCAAGGCCTGATGCGCCACGTATTGGCCAAGACAGGGCTTCCGACCACCGGCAGCATTGATACGCGGAATTGGGATTTTATCCGAACTTGGGCAAAATTGCTGCGGGACAAACTCACCAACGAGCACCAAGCATAGGAAGACACATTAGATGCCCATCAGTGTAGAAAAACCGACCCTCGAACAGTTAACCAAGCTTGGGGTGAAAACCTGGCCTATCTGGGAAGCAGAGCCTTCCACCTTCCCCTGGCACTATGATGAAAAAGAGACGTGTTATTTTCTGGAAGGCAAGGTCGTCGTAAAAGCAGAAGGCCGGCAAGTCGAAATCGGCAAAGGCGATTTGGTGACTTTTCCCGAAGGCATGGATTGCGAATGGATGGTCATCCAAAAGGTGCGCAAACATTATAAATTCGGATGATCACTGTTCGTTATGACCTCAGTCCCGTATTGAGGAAAGCGATAGACTGCGCTTGTCGGAGTGCTGGAGTATTGGAGTAATGGAATGGAATATGCCGTTCCGGTCAAGCTCTGAGTTCGACACTCCATTAATCCATCACTCCATTTCTCCATCTCTCCATTCTCTCCTCCTTACGCACTTCGTTGCTTCAATGTGATATAAAGTCCACCGCCGCCCAGAATCAGCATGATGAGTGCCTGCACCAGAGTTTTATAGGCGATTCCCGCGCCAGTGAAGATTGACCCGTACAAAAACCACAGCGCCAGAACGGCCAGCGAGATATAAACTCCAAACATGACTTTTCCCGCCAACTGCACCGTGGCCGGCG
Organism: Caldithrix sp.; assembly: GCA_020722685.1. The sequence continues at coordinate 11,833 of DYKH01000113.1, forward strand.
TATTCACCCCGAATACTCGATCATACAAGGCAAGACCAAACACCGCCAGCAGCCCGAGACCGGCAAAGATCAGCCAAAAATTCCGAATAACCCCAGCGAGGCCCGCGTGTCCCACCAGAGGCTTTAACATCGACTCATACATGGCGCCCCCCATGCTGGAGCCGACTAGACTGCCGATCACTCCGTACAGAAAAGCATAACCCATATAGACTGCTGTTTTATCGGCCGGAGCCACCTGACCGATGTAGCTATAGTATTTCGGGTGCGCGGTCATCTCGCCGATGGAAAAGACGGAAATGCCAAGAATAAAAATCCAAGCATTTTCTGCAAAAGCGAGGCAAAGAAACCCCAGCGAGCCAATGAACATACCCGTAATCATCGTCGGCAGCGGCTTGACGTTCTTCACGATATGACTGACAGCCACCTGCAGGAGAATGATAATGCCGGCGTTTATCACCGTCACGTGTTCGACGTCGAACTTGATGGGAATACCGATAGCGGCCAATGCCCGATCCACCGGCGCTTTGTCGATGAAATCTCTAAGGAACCAGAGGACGGTGCCGAAATTTTGGAAATAAAGAATCCAAAAACAAGAATAGACGAAAATCATCAGCATGAAGCGAGCGTCGCCTAATACCATCACGGCTCCCTGCAAAACTTCTTTCAGCTTTTTGCGGTTTTCCGGTTTAGGAGGATCTCTAAACAACAGTAGATTGGGGATGAGCATCAAAGCACAATAAATCGAAGAAGCGATGAAAACGTATTTCCAAGAAAATCCCTTCAGGTAGCTCACCAACAGTGGCGCCAGAAAGGCGCCCAGATTGATCATCCAATAGTAGATGCCAAAGCCAAACCCGGAGTTTTTTTCAGTGGTGGATCGCGCGATGGTGCCGGAGATGATCGGTTTGAACAGCCCGGCGCCGGTGGCCATTAGCAAGAGACTAGCGAATACGAATCCATAAGAATTCGCCTGTCCGGTGATAAAGTATCCGGCAGACAACAGTGAAAAAGCTGCCATCAGCATGCGCCGATAGCCATAGCGATCGGCCAAGGCGCCTCCGAGAATCGGCAGGACATACGTCAGCGCATAAACAATGCTTTGCATAAAACCGACAGCCTGTTCCGTAATTCCCAATCCCCCATCAGCAGTCGAGTTGGAGAGGTAGACTGCCAACACCGAGTTCATGCCGTAATAAGCCGCGCGCTCGAACAGCTCCATGACATTGGCAACCCAAAACACCCGCGGGAAGGAGCGCATGACACTTGCCGTTTTCTCTTCTAACATAACCATCCTCAAGACTTGGCTAAAATGGGTAAGGACAATCGCTGGCCAAAGTATGAAAAATCCTAAAGTATTACAATACCAATTTGACTTCTCTAACTCAGACGCGCTTCGGTCTTTGATAGGCAGCTCGGCTCAGAAAAATTTTCTTGCCTAACGAAATATCGCTTGAGTTTTTATCCAAATAGTTTTACCTTGCCGCAGAAAATGGTACCAGGGATTTTTCTTTGCGACTTATCTAAACGCCAAGTGGGAGAGATCAAATGGATATGAACCGAGATGATGGACTTGCGAGCAAGAAAGAATTGGAGGCAGTGAAAGATGAATTGCTAGCCAAAATGGCGACCAAGGATGAATTGCAGGCGGTGAAAGATGAATTGCTGGCCA
>DYKH01000113.1:13601-17222 GCA_020722685.1 Caldithrix sp.
AATGGCGACCAAGGATGAATTGCAGGCGGTGAAAGATGAATTGCTGGCCAAAATGGCAACAAAGAAAGACCTGCAAAAGTTGAAAAAAACTGTAGACCAACATACCGTTGATATCGCCGAGCTAAAAACAGACATGAAAATCGTGAAATGGGATCTATCCGAGTTTCGCGCTGAAATGAAAACTTTCCAACAACAGACCGAAGGAAAATTCGACAGGGTATTTCAGGTTCTCGACGGCATTTCCGGTCAGTTGATAGACATCAAAACTGAAATGGCTGCCATGAACTATACTTTCCGCCAACATGAAGGGCGATTGGACGATCATGAAGTGAGAATCACAAATCTGGAGCAAGAACGCCTCTAGCGGAAGGCTGGTTGTGTAGATTGAGAAAAAGACCAAAGGTTGCTTTCTGAGTTATGCTTGAATCATGACTGATACCCTTGTTCGCATCAAAAGAGCAGTCTTGGCCGGGCGCTACGCCTTCAGCGAAAAAGCCAGTTTGGAACTGGAAGCAGATGGGCTGACGGAATTGGAAGTTGTCGAATCTATTGCCAATGCAGTGGCAATTTACAAAACGATCCGTTCCAAGTCCATATCGCAAGGAAGCCAGAGAATATCTGCACGTTATCCAAAGTACAAATCTGGGAGGTGTGATGATTTACACTAAAGGGAAAGTGCTGGGAGAAGCAGGTATCGAAACCTATTACTTTCTGATTTCATCCAAAAAAGCGCTGTGACTATGAATGGCAAACTTCAAATCAAGACTTGCCCGACCTGCGGCAGTCATCGAATCAAGCGGGTAACACGCGATGTAACCCGCCTGCACAGAGGTCAGACTTACACTGTCCCGTCGTTAGAGTTTTATGACTGTCCTGATTGCGGCGAAAAAGTTTACGACCGAGAAGCAATGTTGAAAATCCAGACCGATTCGCCCGCTTATCGCACAACCCGCATACTGTTTTGAATTGGAACCCGGTCCAGAGCGGCAGTCGCAACAACAGCCGACCAGCAGCATGAACCTCCCTCGAGGTGAGACATGTATCGAGCCGTCAAGTTTTCTGTCGTCCTCCTCATTTCTCTCTCCACTTATCAGTTCTCCTCCGCCAGCTATTACGTCGTTAGCAATGACAGCGCCGCTCACGCCCCATTTCGATTAGACCTCATCGACGTAATTGGAGTGCCTTGGTTGCTTATCGAGCCGCCTCCTCACGCAATCCTTATTCCCAATTATCACATGCTGAGCCCGAATGACGGATATGCCGTTGTCAGCTCAGAAAGGGGGGAGAGTTCTTTTTGGAAGATGACGGGCCGCCAATGGTCGCAAGTTGAGCTTCCCAATGCCGTGAAACCTACCGGTGTGTATGCACTGGACAAGAATGATATCTGGCTTGGCGTAAACGGCGACATCCAGCGGAAAGATTTCTTGATGCACTATGATGGGAAAGAATGGAAGGTTTTTGAAACTCCCAATTCCGACGATATATTCGATTTGGATTTTACCTCCGCCCATTCCGGCTGGGCCGGCTGCGTGTGGGGTCAAATCATGCACTATGACGGGATAACCTGGCAGTTGGTGCCATGTCCGGTTCCGTACCATGTGGCGCGATTATACCTGGCCAATGATACTCTTGGATATGCCCGCACAGATCAACGCAACCTCGCCCTAAAGTACTACCAGTCGCGCTGGCAACTCTATCAACCCCTAATAGCAACAGTCGAACAGCTTTATGTCCACGTCGTGGTGGACTCTATTCACAATGAATCCGACCTTTTTGAGGCCATCAAGCATTTTGGAAATCCCACCAATCCTGTGTCACTACCGTCGGACACCCTGCAATTGTCTTCATTGCCGCAAAAGGTAATTTGGTGTTCTTGGAATGGCCCGGTACGCAGCGTTGATGTCGCCCCACACGCCGACTTTCGCAATGCCAAAGAAGGAGCGATCGTATTGATCTTTCCGGAAAATAGATCGATAACTAACGATGGGTGGATATTTCGTTCCTACTGGCTTTTCTCGAAGCAAAAGCTGGAGCGCAGACTGGTCCTAAAGGTTGTCACAGGTAATCTGCCGGGTAAGAGATGCGCCAAGTTTCATCACCTTCCCGGTCGAGAAACCAGCGCCATGCACGGTATCTGCGTTGGCGATTTTGATGCAAACGGAATCGAGGATTATTACGCAGTGCAGACTTACGCAGGCAATCATTTGGTGCTTTTCACTGAAGAGAATACTGCAATAGAAAGAGCAGCGGAGGTGGGCGTGGCCGGTTCAACCACCTTTACGTACAATCTGCCCAATTATGATGAAGGCACATCCTGCGCGGATATTGAAAACGATGGCGATCAGGATGTCCTGGCCACCTCTTTGTACGGCGCCCCTATGCTTTTCAGGCAGATCACCCACACCTCATACCGGGAATCCGCGAAGGAATTGCGCCTCCCACAAGCTCCCGGCCGTGCTTATTCGGGTATTTGGGGTGATCTCAACAACGATGGCAATATCGACCTCTTTCTCTCTGTGGAAGATTCGACCAATTTTCTCCTCATGAACAACGGCGCCGGTGTTTTCACGGATAGGACCGCAGAGGCCGGTCTCTATGTCCGCCGAGGTGGCGTGGGCTCGTCCTTTGGCGACATCGATAACGACGGCGACTTGGACTTGTTCGTTCCTCGCTATGGAGTTAGAAATTTGCTTTATCGCAATGAGGGGCTTAATGGCACGAATGATTGGCCCCTCTTTGTCGAAATCGGAAGGGAGCATGGCGTAGCCGGCGCCGATACGCTTGCTCGTTCCTCCTGCGGTATCTTTGGCGACGTAGACAACGATGGAGATTTGGATTTGTTCGTCACTAATCTCACCTCCTCCAACCGGTTGTACCTGAATGACGGCTTGGGTCGATTTCAGGACGTGACTCTCCAATCCGGTTTGCAGGACCGGGCATTAAGTCAAACCGCTGTGTTTTTCGATGCCGATAATGATGCCGATCTCGACCTCTATGTGGGCAACCGAGGCGCTTCGGTTTATTACGAGAATCAGGGCAATGCTACGTTTCTTGATAAAACCGTAGAGGCCAATGCCGGCTATGAAGGTTTCGTCACCGGCCTGGTGACATTCGATTGGGAAAACAACGGAAGAATAGGGCTGTACATCGGCGATGACTTTCGTTCCAGTATCCAGCTCCTGAATGTCTCGGCCAAAGCCAGCTACCTAAAAATTCAACTGAAGGGATCAAAATCCAATCGCGACGCCATTGGCGCCAAAATACTGCTCTACGACGCCGGCCATCTCGGAGACAAGCAGCATCTGTTGGGCATGCGCGAAGTCAATGGCGGCAGCGGCTTTAACAGTATGAATTCCCGCATCACCCATTTTGGCGTTCCGGACGGTCAGCCCAAGGACGCACTTGTTATTTTCCCTTCCGGCATTGGCCGCGAGCTGCGCAATCTTCCACTCAATCAAACTCATGTTATGTACGAAGAGGATGGCTGGGCGCGACGAGTCTCCCTCTTGCAGAAATGGTACGCACGCACCGTTTTCTACCCCGTCAATCAACGCCAAGCCCTGTTTGTAACAGTGTTCCTTCTGTCCGTTTTGCTCGGTAACATTCTCGTACTCAAGAGGC
>DYKH01000447.1 GCA_020722685.1 Caldithrix sp.
TTGATTCCAAAACCGGGTATTGAAAGAAGAATTTCTGCATCTTCTCCACACGCAACAACAGTATCGTTGATGTGCTTATCGAGATCTTCAAGGATCTTTTCATACTCAGCTATCATATGGTGGAGATTCATTGCTTCGGCAAGATTAAATCCTTCCAGCTCGGAGACGATGAGTTTTTCTCTGGAATCAGTAATACCAAGCTGGCGTTTTGTATGATCAGGAAAGCCAGCCCTTAAAAACACTGCATGTAACCGATTTATCAATCTTACTCGATCTTGCCTGAATCGGGTTTCATGGGCAACAAGGGCTCTTCGTTCCATCTCCTCATCGGTTGGTATAGGAACAACTGGCAGCTCTTCTGGTGAATATTTTTGCACTAGTCGAGCAAGCTTTAGGGCATCTTCTTTGTCTGTCTTTTTCAAGGAAGCGTAGATGATTGCCAAATTAGCAGCATTCAAGACAACGACCATTACCCCTGGTTTACTTTGAATCTCTTTTGCAATTTTAAATGAAGCGGTGCCGGCCTCGAGCGCTACAGTATCTCCCGTATAGAGCTTGTCCACGAGAGACTTTCTACCACGAGGGTCAAGTTTCCCATTCCAACTGTTTAATGTCAACTAGATTTCCCTGGAATTATCATAAGGATTTCCCTATCGTCATCAACAGGAATTCCCTGGTTTCATCATCAGCCTGCCTGGCAGGCAGTTTAGCTATACACCTCCTTCCCCAAGCTGAGAGCCGGCTTCGACTGTTGTCTTTGGTTTTGCCTGGCCAGGCCCGGGTTGCCGCATGAGGGCATGCGTCATTCTATAGCTTTTCGCTTCAAAGAGTAAAAGATGACCATGGTGAACCAACCGATCGATCATGGCAGCAGCCATCTGCTCATCGGTAAAGATTCCTCCCCACTTCGAGAATTCGAGGTTCGTTGTGAGGATCAGGCTTTTACTCTCATAGCTGTCAGCAATTATCCTAAACAAGAGCTGGGAGCCTTCCCGATCCACGGGAACATAGCCCCACTCGTCCAAGATCAAGAGATCTAGCTGCTTCAAGTCCCGAATAAGGCGTTCAAGTGTGCCCGCCTTGTACGCTTCGATAAGCTTAAGCACGAGTTCGGTGACCGTGAGAAACCGCACCGAAAGCCCTTTTTCGCATGCGGCAATGCCGAGCGCGATCGCCATGTGGGTTTTCCCGGTACCGACACCGCCATAGAGCACGAGATTCTTTTTTTCGGGAATAAAGTCGGCACGAAGCAGTTCTTCCTTGCTGAGGGCGGGTGGGAAGCGGATTTCTGAGAAATCGTACTCTTCAAAGCTCTTGAAGACCGGAAACCCCGCACGATTGAGGAGCCTGGCTTTTCTCCCGCGTTCCCGTCTGTCGATTTCCTCCGACAGCACTTTGAGAAGGAATTCTTCCTGCCGCGGTGTGGCCTCGTGCTCACACAATTCAACCACCCGGCTTGAGAGCATGAGTTTGCGACTCATGGAGGCAATTGTCGCCCTTGTACGTTCGCGTTCCTGGGGTGTACGGATCATGCCTGTACCCCTTTCAGAAACTCGTCATACACATGAAGATCCTGGCCTCGCTCTGGGGCCATATTGAGCCCGTAGCCAGCGATCCTCGCGGCAAGGATCGCCGCGTCGTTGAAGGATGTTCTGGAGCGCTGTACGCCTTCCTCAAGTGCCTGGACGGCGATTTCAAAGCTATATTCGTCCGAAAGCCTGTGCATGGTCCTCAACGTCGCATGGAGCTGTCTGCGTTGCTGCCCATCCATGAAGGATTTCAAAGGATCGGGAATCAGTTCCCGGATACCTGAGTTTTTCCATGCGCCAGGGTTGTTCATAAGGACGGCGAGTGAGGTACGGTAATCGCAAGAGTCGCTTCGTTGGTCCCCATACACGCGGCTATGGCGAACAACAAGGTGTTTTTGACCGTCTAATATGTCGATCGAATGTGCACGAATTGCCACAAGCACTTCCTGGCCTGCATACTCAGGACTTGTCGAGTAGTAGTGACGGGAATCGATTCGCACCTTGCCGTAGCCGTCAGTTTTCAGGTAGTCATAGCGAACCGGATCGAAGGCGGTGCGTGGGAGCGGCAATAGTGCTCGTGTATCCTCTTTGAAGAGGTCCTTGATCGGCAGAAGCTTCTTGTAGTGCGATTCCTGGGCTTTGGCAGCATGCAGCGAAAGCAGCGTCCTGTTGTAGTCCTCGATATCGTCGTATGCAGGCACTGGCACAAAGAGGTTTCTGCGGGTATAGCCAATCTTTGCCTCGACATTGCCTTTTTCATGACCCGATTCCGGGTTGCAGAATCGCACAGAAAAGCCGTAATGGGCACGCATTCTGGAAAAGAGCTCCGCTTCGTGGATTATTTCACCTACCCTCCTGCCGACACCAGTGGCATTGTCAAATACTATCACCGAAGGTGTGCCGCCTATATAGGCAAAGATATCTTTGAGTCCCTGGCAGACGCATTCAGCGGTTTCTCCGCCGAATATCTGCGTAAAGCTATCATTGCTGTACGGAAATGAGAGGGTAAGATACTTCTTAC
>DYKH01000448.1 GCA_020722685.1 Caldithrix sp.
GAACAACAAAAAATCGCCGATTGCCTTTCCTCCCTCGACGACCTGATCACGCTGGAGGCGCAAAAGCTCGATAGTCTCAAGGCCCATAAAAAAGGGCTGATGCAGCAGCTTTTCCCCCGCGAAGGAGAAACTCAACCCCGGCTGCGTTTTCCTGAGTTTCAAAATGCTGGGGAGTGGAGCGAAGACGCACTTGGCAATGTTTGCGCAGTCCTCAACAACCGGCGACGCCCGATCACAAGTAGTGATCGTAAACCAGGTCCATATCGCTACTACGGCGCAAGTGGAGTTGTGGACTACGTTGATAATTACATATTTGACGAACGTGTTCTTTTGGTTGGAGAAGATGGTGCAAAATGGGGAGCGTTTGAAAGGACAGCCTTCATTGTTGAAGGAAAGTTTTGGGTGAACAACCACGCACATGTCCTCAAGCCACACGGGGTGAATGACGCGTTGCTCGAAAACTACCTGACCATGGCAGACCTCGGTCAATTTGTAATAGGTGCGGCTCCGCCAAAGCTGACGCTTGGAAAGCTCAAAGAGATTCAGGTGCCCATCCCGCCAGATGAAAAGGAAGGTGAAGCAATCGCCTCCTGCCTAACCAGCCTCGATGACCTCATCACCGCCCAAACCCAAAAGCTCGAAGCCCTCAAAACCCACAAAAAAGGCTTAATGCAGCAGCTATTCCCGCAGGTCTCTGAGGAATAGACATGCCCACGCCCAAAATCATCATCATCGCAGGACCCAATGGCGCCGGTAAAACCACCTTTGCCCGCTCTTTTCTGCCCGATGAAGCCCAATGCCCACGCTTCATCAATGCCGATCTGATTGCAGCCGGTCTGTCGCCCTTTGCCCCTGAAGCAGCCAACATGCGGGCAGGACGGTTGATGCTCGAAGAAATTGCCGCCTGCGTGCGTCGTCAAGAAAGCCTGGCCTTTGAAACCACTCTCTCTGGTCTCACCTATTTACGCCATATTCAACAATGGCGGGCACAGGGATATGACGTGGAACTGTTTTTTCTGGCTTTACCCAATGCCGAAACCGCCATTGCCCGAGTGGCCGAACGGGTGCGTCAGGGCGGTCACGATATCCCCGAGCCGGTGATTCGCCGCCGCTTTGATGCGGGATTGCAGCACTTCGAGCAATACTATCGATATCGCGTCAACAGCTGGGCGAAGTATGATAATACCGGTCCAGAACCTTTACTGTTGGAATGGGGAGAAAATCCATGAATACCGGCAAAGACATTGCCCAGGCCCGTAATCCCGATTTGCGCGCTTCCATGGCGGCCATGCGCCGCGCTGCTCAGCTGGCCAGACAGATCGCCATACAAACCAATACCGGCATTGTGATGGTTCGGGATGGGCAGTGCGTCCGTATCTCGGCCCAGGAACTGCGCGAAGCTGATGCTGCGGCTCAGCAATCAACCGGAACCGCCGATGTCTGAGCGAAACGCTTTAACCCAAGAGAACCCCTGCCATCATGACTGAGATCGACCAAAAACAACTGGGCAACACCCTCTGGGGCATTGCCGATCAGCTACGCGGGGCCATGAATGCCGATGACTTCCGCGATTACATGCTTTCCTTCCTGTTTCTACGTTATCTGTCCGATAACTACGAAATGGCCGCAGCCAAGGAACTGGGTCCGGATTATCCGCAACTGGAAGCCGGTGACCGCCGTACCCCACTGGCCCTCTGGTATGCCAACAATCCCGAGGATATCGACGCATTTGAAACGCAGATGCGCCGCAAAATCCACTATGTGGTGCGCCCTGAATACCTCTGGGGCAGTATCTCGGAACTGGCCCGCACCCAAAACGCGGAATTGCTCCATAAGCTGCAAAAGGGCTTCGATTACATTGAGAACGAATCTTTTGCCAGTACTTTTAACGGCCTCTTTTCGGAGATCAATCTGAACTCCGAAAAACTGGGAAAGGACTACAGTGCCCGCAACCAACAGCTATGCACCGTCATTCAGGCCATCGCTGCAGGGTTATCGCAATTCTCCACCAATCAGGATGTTCTGGGCGATGCTTACGAGTATCTGATCGGCCAGTTTGCCGCAGGATCGGGTAAAAAGGCGGGCGAGTTTTACACCCCGCAACAGATTTCCAGCATCCTCTCCGGCATCGTCACCCTCGACAGTCAGGACCCGGCTACTGGAAAGAAAAAACAACTGGACAGTGTTCTCGATTTTGCCTGTGGTTCAGGCTCCCTGCTGCTGAATGTAAGGCATCGCATGGGTGCGCATGGCATCGGCAAAATCTTCGGACAGGAAAAGAACATCACCACCTATAACCTGGCGCGCATGAATATGCTGCTCCATGGGGTCAAAGACTCCGAATTTGAAATCTACCATGGCGACACCCTGGCGAATGATTGGGACTATCTCCGCGAAACCAATCCCGCCAAGGCCCCGCAGTTTGACGCAGTAGTCGCTAATCCGCCCTTCAGCTATCGCTGGGAACCCAACAGTGCGTTGAGTGAAGACATGCGCTTCAAGAACTACGGTCTGGCGCCCAAATCCGC
>DYKH01000449.1 GCA_020722685.1 Caldithrix sp.
ACTTTTTCGCCTTCTCGATGTCGCCGCGAGCGTATTCATCGCTGGGATAGGTGTAGATACCTTCAGGATTGAAGGCCTGATTCAAGGCGCCGATGAGATAAACGGGCTTATTGTTGAGATAGATGTATTCAAAGTCATGGTTGGTCCATTTACCGGTGCTGATCTTGCGCATGCCGAAATAGGTGTCCACTTTGTCGAGGAGATGCTTGCTATCCCGGAGCGAAAGAGTGACTTCGTAAAGGAAAGGATCGTTTGGCGACCACAGTTTGGCTTCCCCCATCGGAACAGTCACTGCAACCTCGTTTTCCCCGGGCGAAAGCCGGCACGTTTGTACTACTTGCGGAATGCCGCCGTTTTGGATGTCGATCAGAATTTTGGCGGAGGTCGTCGCGGCTCCATGGTCAATTTTTAGCTTGAAAACTGCTTGCTTTTTGTCGATGTCCGGCACGACGTGGACCAGTCGCAATTGCGTTTCGGACGGACAAGCCTCAAGGTAGACCGTTTGCCAGATGCCGCTGGTGCCGGTGTACCAGTGGATTTGCTTGCCGGTCGGCTGCCAAGACTCGGTGGGATCGAAAGCGCGGACGGTAACCGTATTGGGCTTGTCTTGGTTGATGAAATCGGTAATGTCGAACTCGAACGGCATGTACCCGCCCGAGTGCTCGCCGACAAGTTTGCCGTTGATCCACACCATACCGTGATAGTCCAAAGCGCCGAATTTGATCAGCACGCGACTTTTCCGCCAAGCCTTGGGAATCTCGAAGGCGCGTTGATACCAAGCGACTCCTTTGTATCCATGGTCGCCGATGCCGGACAGCGGCGCTTCCCAAGGAAAAGGCACATTGATTTGCCGGCCAAAGGAATGTTTTCCGGTGATGAACCACTCTTGCTTCAAGCCGGCATTCTGCGGATCGAACTCGAATCGCCACTGGCCATTCAGATTCAGCCACTGCGGGCGCTGGAAATCCGGGCGCGGATGCTCCCAACGGGGAGTGTCGGCATGAGAATTTTTCAGCAGTACTGCCACGCACAGTAACGAACAAACTAATGTGTACAGCAATTTCAGTCGATTCATGGTTGTCCCTTCGTATTTCGAATTTCATTTGCACCCCCTATAGCCAAGTTACTCATTTGAGGCGAGCGGATGTTTTCGATTTTCCAGCGGCAAGGAAAGGCGAGCTTTTTTCAGGTGAGAGGCATAGACACTCATGATCATCTCCAATGCCCAAATCCCATCATCGAGGCTGGCAGTAGGTTCGCGGCCTTCTTCCACGGATTTCAGCAGGTCCAATACCAGTTGCTGATTGCACCAGTGCATTTTGTCAGGGATTCCCTCCCATTCCGGCGTGGTAATCGGCTGCCACTGATGCGGCTTGGCGGGATTGAACACCGGCCCTTGAAACCAAACCACGTCGAACAATTGGCCTAAGACCCCAGTATTCTGAACAGAAGACTGGGGTCTGGGGCACAGTCCTTCTTCAAAGCATCCAAAAGATACAGCTACCGAATTTTAGTGAAGACTAAGATTGAAAGTGACAAAACGCTTCCGCCCCATCAGGAGTCTACCCTAACCGGGTATTTTGAGCGGATCATTTAGCGATTCCCTCTAAAACCTCTAAAGGAGTCTTGACACTCACTTCATCAATGCCGTTAAAATCCCTGACGTTCCATGTGCAAATCTGATTTATTCCGTTGTCCAGCGCCGTAGCCATCAAATATAAATCGAATAGCCTGGGCTTAGACACCGGATGTTTAGCAAGCAACCGAGAAAATGTAAAGAGCGTTTGGGCAGTGGGCACAATAAGTGAAAAGCTAGCGGCATAAATGGCAACTTTTTGCATCGCATTATTCAATGACACCGGACTTTTTACGCGCTTAGCATTGGTCACCACTGCCAGAAACTCCATCAAATTCTACTGGGCAACACTAGCAGGCAATTGTCCCGAGAATAGGCGTCTCATTAAGGAGAAGGAATCGCCGTATAGAGTGCATGTCTTATCAAAGGAATAGATGAAGACGTTAGTGTCGATCAGCCATGAGCTCGTCATAGAATTCTCCTCTATGGAATTCTTTCTTTAGGCCAAGCTCGACGCTTGGAGGCTCGTTGGTCGGGCTCGTTAGAATCGTCTCAATCATTTTTTCGACGAGAGCCGCTTTTTCATCCGGCAGTTGCTCTACCATCTTCTTTATTTTTTGCTTTTGTGTCATGCTCTGCTCCTTATCCTGGTTCACAAAATATATAACTAATTTGTCCCTCAAAAACAAGCCGAATTTTGACGCAATAGCCGGCACTTTCCAAAGGCAGATTAGAACACCTCGGACATCAATGACCTCGCATAGAAATTCCCTTGACATTGACCTACTCCGTTCTTATACTATCGCCGGTAGCGCGTCCTTGGGAAAGGAAGCAAAAACTCTGAGCTACCATCGGCAGCACAGGTCGACTGCTGAAGATCTATCGCACATACGTAACAGTTCAGCCCCTGTCAAAAATGAATGTCATTCCGACCGAAGGGAGGAA
>DYKH01000450.1 GCA_020722685.1 Caldithrix sp.
CCAGCGGCATTTATGTTTGCAGGCTGGAGGCTGCGGCTGCATCAAGCAGGCTTGTTCAGAGTAGAAAGATGGTCTTGATGAAATGAGCACCGGCAAAAATGAATGAAAGCTGCAAGAGCCCCGTTTAAGAAAAAGACGGGGCTTTTGCAGAATATTTAAGTACAACGCGATCCCATAGCTTCATTATGTTGCGGAAATCCAAAATCGGTGCGGGAAAACTACCTTCTAATTTTGACATCAAGAACCAAGCCATTAAACCTCCGCAAGTGGTGAAAATCTCACTTGACATTTCAAGCCTGCAAATGTAAATTGCGATGGGAACTAAAAAGGGACACTCCAATGCGCAATCTAGATTTAACCTTGAACCAGTTCTTGGTGACGGTGGGCAAAAACCGTTTCACCTGACTGTGCCCGCCGGCTGGATAGTCGGTCTAATTTTTTCAGCCCGAGGGTGATTTCCTTTGGGAGTTATAAAAGATCGAGGATTGCCATGTTTCAAAAATCCTGCCTGCCTCTAATCGTCTTCCTATCGCTGTCCTTTGCTTGCACGCGAGACAAAAAGCCTTTGGAGCCGGAAAAGCCGTCGGTTATTCCATCCACCATGCCACAGGTTGACATTCCCTGGCCTAGTCTGGCAAACTCGCCATGGCCACTGTCTCACCGAACCCCCCAGTGCGTGGCCAGGACCCTCTTGTTTGGTCCGCGAACTGGCCAGATTCTATGGCAGACAGCCGTGCCGCGAGGCAAGGTCCTATGTCCTCCTGTCATTGGTGAAGATGGCACAATCTACGTGAGTGTTAATGTTGCCGGCTGCCCTGAATTGCCGCCCAGTGGTCTTTACGCCGTCAGTCCAAATGGTGAAATAAAGTGGAAATTTACACCACCCAATCACCTCAAGAATGAACAATTCGATGGCAGCCCTATGATAGGAGCCGATGGTACTATTTATGTTGCCTCATGGGGAAATCCCGCGTACAGCTTCTTCTATGCTGTTCATCCAGATGGCACAGTAAAATGGGTTTACAAGCTTGAAGCAGAAAGTGTTGAAGGAGGGAATAACATCGGTTTGGACGGAACTCTTTACACCGTGACGATGGATGGTTATTTACATGCCATCGATCACAATGGTACAGGGAAGTGGAAATCATACGGGATTGCTGGATTTCAATCTGAGCCATCGGGCTCCATCTCGATCTCCCCCGATGGTCAAACGCTCTATTTGGGTGGACTTGATCGTACTCTGAAGGCCGTGAACACGGCTGATGGCTCAGTGAAATGGGGAAGGATCACCGGGCTGGATTATAATCGAGCACCGATGATCGATTCTCAGGGCCATATTTATTGTCAAGCCATTGATAGTTTAGGGCATTATGTTTTTAGTCTCGATCCTGACGGTAAAGAACGGTGGCGCTTTAGAATTTCTACTAGTAGCTTTTCCGTTGGTTTGGGGTCTGACTTTGTCATGGATTGGGATGGTTTTCTCTATGTCTATAACGGTGAGCAAATCTATTCTTTGGACTATAGCGGTCACTTAAGGTGGAAACATGACTTCGGCGGCCCCATGGATGTTTGTCCACTTCTTTGCGATGGCGAAAACGTCATCTACGGACTTGCCGGAACAGGGTTAATCAAAGGATTTGGTCAGGATGGCGCGCTTCGGTTTCAAGTCACCTTGAGTGAATTTGGGTCTACTATTGGTGCTATTGGTGAAAACGGGGTGCTCTATGCTCTCTCGAGCGAGTCCACTACTCCCCGTCGCTATAAAGCCATTTTTGCCATAAGGTAACTTATAAGAGAAAAACGGAGGTGTAACATGTTCAAGGCATTTTTAAAAAGGATCACCATAGACGTAGCTTTGATCGTGTCGGCTTACACAAGTGCCTATTCCCAAGAGCCGCTTTCCTATGGAGCTGAAATGCTGGTTCAGGCAATAAACTGTGCGGGTTATACAAAAACGGTGACCGCAGCCGCTGAGCCAGGAATAACCCGTTGGGACGCCAATCATTTGCCAACAACTGGTTATGGGAGTGCTACTACCAGCGCCGACGGGCAACACTGGGAGTGTGGTTTTGACGCTCCCACGTCGAGAGACTCCGATGGCAGTAGTAATGATCTAGCATGGGGCTACTATACATTCACTTTTGAATGTACTGATGGATTCGAGAGAACTTTTTCGGCGGACTTGCGCGACGCAGCATGGTGTTATGGTTATGACACTTCTACCGATTTCTACGTGAGGTATGATCACGCGACCTACTCACTCCAGATCAGCGGACCGGGCATGGATTGGGAGGAAACCGATCCCGGACTTGAATACCCTGTTTGGGAGATTTATGGCTTTAGCCAACCCTACGATCGAACCAGCTTGCTTGTCCCGGTCACCGGCACCACAAACTTTTGTGGCATTCCGCCAGCAATGGAAGCGGGCACCTGTGGTCAAATCAAAATGGACGGCGTTACCTACGATGCACCCAAAACGCTGAATTGGGGTTGGACTACCTCACATACCATCACCGCCT
>DYKH01000114.1:0-3513 GCA_020722685.1 Caldithrix sp.
AATTATTCAGTTGGCTAAATATGTACGAATGGTCGTATTCTTTACTCGCCTCTACGATGACTCGGCATTCAGGCAGGTGCCCTGTCTTTAATGTGAATAAATGGTCCGCTACCTAACGGTTTGCCATCGAATTTGCCTGCTTTGACGCGCTTGCGAAATTTCACGGAAGCTTGAAAATGATTCGAATTTCAAGACATATCGGATGGCGGTGCGGCTTCCGAGTATGGCCCGATACTGTTCTCGTTCTTGACCTCGAACCTACAAGTAGTTCTTCATCTTTCACCCAGCTTAGAATCACCGAAACCTCACCGACCGCCTCGCGGACGTCCTAAGACTGGTAATCACCGCGCTAAGCAGTGATTCACTCAGCGTTTTAGACCACATCCACGCCTTCGAGACGGTTGTCGCCGGGTTAAGTGATTTTGCAAATTATGACTTTCCTGCCATAGCTCACTCTGTCTTTCCCAGTACGGATTTCTGCTTAAGGAATTCGCTTCCACTAATAAAGCCTTGGCCGCAAACAAAGACAACTGCGATACTCCATGTCACATTCTCACGTTTCATAATTAACGACAAATATGTTGTAGACCAAGACAGAAGAACGACAAGATTTCTGTACATGCAAGAGAAACTTTTTATCTGTCGGGGAGAGATAGATCGGGTGCTTACGAAATTAGGCTGAAAAACTTGCTAGCGATTTCAATTTCGAGTGCCAATTGGACTTGCTCAACCGAAAGCGGATAGCCGCTCTCTGCCAAGGAAGTGACGAAATCCCCATGAGCGCGACTTTTGCGATAGTCCGGCTCTTTGGAGGGATGGAGCAGATAGCGGGAGATTTTTTCCAAATCCGGCTGTACCAACAACGAGCCTTGATAGTGGAACAACTGCCGCGATTTGAAAATGGAGCAGCCAAGCACTTTTTTATCACCAATTGCTAAATCACTGATACCACGCGGCGACAAATTCTCTATGGAAAATTGCTCCTCCAAAACGGAACTGACAAATCCGTTGATCTTTTTGAAGAAGTAGTAGGGCGATACGCTTGCTTGGCTGATAAAGGCAAATGTCAGACAGAGAATTCCCGGCATGAGTACGACCGCACCTCCGCCGCCGCGCCGCCTCATGATGGGCACTCCGTCTTGCGTACAACGCTCCAAATCGACTTCAATTTCGGGCCTTTGCGAGTAGCCGATGACCACCGCGACTCCTTCCGGCTGCCACAACTCATATTGTAGCGGAGCCTGTTTGGATACGTTCTGGTAAAGGTCGTCTCTGATGTACATGGTCTTCCTTCCGCTTGCCAAATATATCAATCCGGCTCGGCAACTTCAACAAGTTTTAACAGACGGCCAAAGGTTTAGCTTGCTAAAAGCAAAAAATGCTCTATATTACTCTTGAGCAATTTTTACCTCGAAATAATCTCTTATCCGGATTTGTTCAGAAAGCGTCCCAATGGAAAGTAAAGCAACCCACTCGATTGCCGCCATCCCCATGCAGCGAGTGGGGCCGATCAAAATAACCGGCCCGGTGATGGACGAGGAAGTCATGGTGCCGTTGGCTACTTTGGAATCTCCCTTGTGGCCTTCAACCAACCGAGGCGCACGTGTTTCGCGAAAAGCGGGCGGCATCCACGCCGTGATCGTCGATGAGCGAATGACACGCTCGGTTCTTCTACAGGCGCCTAAGGCGGAGCTTGCCATCCGTCTTGTTTCAGATTTGCATGCGCGAAAATCTGATTTGCAGAAAATCGTTGCTGAAACCAGCCGATATGCGAACCTCCTTGATATTCATTCGCAGATCACCGCCAATCTCGTGTTCCTCCGCTTCGAAATTACCACCGGTGATGCGGCTGGACACAATATGGTTACCAAAGCCGCCGACCGGATAACGGAATGGATCACCAAAACATTTCCGCATATCCGCTATGTTTCGATCTCCGGCAATTACTGTACGGATAAGAAGGTTTCTGCCGTGAACGGCATTTTGGGGCGGGGGAAGAGCGTCGTGACCGAAATTTTGGTGCCGAGAAATATCTGCCAGCGTTATTTGCGGACGACGCCGGAAAAGATCGCCGAGCTGAATGTCAAAAAGAATTTGATCGGCAGCATCCTCGCCGGCGGCGTCCGCAGCGCCAACGCTCATTTTGCCAATATGCTGTTAGGGTTCTATCTGGCCACCGGCCAGGATGCCGCGAACATCGTGGAAGGCTCACAGGGCGTCGTACACGCTGAGGTTCAGGGCGAGGACTTGTATTTTTCCACTTCCTTGCCCAACGTGATTGTGGGCACCGTCGGCAGCGGCAAAGACTTGGATTATGTGCACGAGAACTTGAGAATGATGGGTTGCCTCGAACGGCGAGAATCCGGCGCCAATGCGCGCAGACTGGCGGTCATTGCTGCGGCAACGGTCCTCTGTGGCGAGCTGTCGCTGTTGGCGGCGTTGACGAATCCCGGCGAGCTGATGCGTACCCACGAAAAACTGGAGCGCGCGTGAACGATCCAACCAACGAGCGAAAAACGCAGCACCTCCGCATCATCAATTCCGACAGCGCGGTGGACAGAAGAAAGTATTTTTTTGACGATATTCACCTTAAGCATCGCGCTTTGCCGGAACTGGATTTGAATGCCGTCGACCCCACGACCGAGTTAATGGGAAAGCGCTTGTCCTTCCCCTTGCTCATCTCCTCCATGACGGGCGGCAACGACGAGACATTGCATAAAATTAACAAGAATCTGGCCATTGCCGCGGAAGCCGTACAAGTGGCCATGGGCGTCGGCTCGCAGCGGATCATGTTCATCGATCCCCGAGCCCGCCGCAGTTTTGCGTTGCGAGATGACGCCCCCAGCACTTTGCTTTTTGCCAATCTCGGTGCTGTTCAACTCAATTATGGATTTTCACTCGCTCACTGTCAGGAAGCGATCGACGTTCTGGCAGCGGACGCCTTGTGTTTTCACCTGAATCCTCTGCAAGAAGCGGTTCAACCGGAAGGTAATACCAATTTTTCCGGTTTGGCGGAAAAGATCGGTCTGATTGCAGAGCAACTGTCAAAGCCTGTCATTTTGAAAGAAGTGGGCGCCGGGCTTTCAGTCAAAGACGTTGAGCTTGTAATCGGTCGTGGAATTAAGTATATTGATGTTGCCGGCGCCGGCGGAACTTCGTGGAGCCGAATCGAGCACTTTCGGCGCGAGGAGGGCGAAGATGATATTGGCTTGTTGTTTCAGGATTGGGGAATTCCGACGCCGCAAGCCCTGCGTGCGCTGAAACCGTTTCATGGCCGAATTACTTTGATTGCCTCCGGCGGCATTCGTTCGGGCATCGATATGGCCAAGGCGATTATCTTGGGCGCGTCTTTGTGCGGGATGGCGCAGCCTTTTCTCAAGCCAGCGATGGAATCTCCGGACAAGGTTATCGACTTGATCCTCCGGCTCAAGCGCGAATTTACCTTGGCTATGTTTTTGTTGGGAGCTCCAAGCCTCAAGGAATTGCACAATAACGATTCGTTGCTTGCGGAGT
>DYKH01000114.1:3613-17002 GCA_020722685.1 Caldithrix sp.
GCACGAAATGTCGAAGTAGAAAAATACTATCTTGGAATCGGTCAGGAAAAAATGGCGGTTCCACCTCCCGATGAGGACGTGGTCAGCATGGGCGCCAATGCCGCCCAACGTCTGCTGTCGCTGATCGATGGAAACGAAATCGACACGCTGTTGTTTGCAACGGAATCGGGTATTGACCAGTCCAAGGCGGCGGGGATTTACATACATCATCTTTTGGGTCTGCCCAAAAACAGCCGGGTGGTCGAGCTGAAACAGGCATGCTATAGCTGCACCGCCGGGCTGCAAATGGCGGCGGCGCTTGTAGGCAGGAATCCTGAAAGGGGAAAGAAAAGTTTATTGGTCGCAGCGGATATTGCGCGTTATGGCCTTGGCACTCCGGGTGAAGCGACGCAGGGAGCGGGCGCCATCGCCATGATCGTTTCTTCCGAACCGAAACTCTTGGCGCTGGATGCCGAAGCCGGTTTCTACACCGAGGACGTGATGGATTTTTGGCGACCGAACTATCGTGATGCCGCTTTGGTGGATGGGAAATATTCAGTCAAAGTCTATCTTAAAGCCCTGATGGAGGCTTGGGACCAGTATCAGGAGCAATCCGGGCGCAGCTTTGGCGATTTCAGCCGTTTCTGCTACCACCTGCCGTTTACCAGAATGGCCGAAAAAGCGCATTGGCATTTAGCCAAACATAGCGGCAATCAGGAACTCACGGACGAAGCGCTTCAATGTCATATCGCCGATTCGCTGCTGTACAATCGCATTACCGGCAACAGCTACGCCGCTTCGCTTTATGTGGGCCTGACTTGCCTGCTGGACACGAGTCCGAATGATCTTTCCGGGCAGCGAATCGGCATGTTTAGTTACGGCTCCGGCTGCGTGGGCGAATTCTTTAGCGGCGTGGTCTCGGCAAATTACCAACGCAATTTATTCGCCAAGGATCACCAAGCTATGCTGGAGAACCGGGTCGCCCTCACCTATAAAGAGTACGAAACCTTTTACAATTGGCCTGTCCCCACCGACGGCAGCGATTGCAGTTTCCCAAAACATGAAACCGGACAGTTTCGATTGGCAGGTCTCAGCAAGCATAAACGCATCTACGAAAGAATCGGATGAAAGCCATAGCCCCGGGCAAGATTATCATCAGCGGCGAGCATTCCGTGGTGTATGGCAAACCGGCGCTGGTTATGGCGGTAGACCGCTTTGCCGAAGCTTCTATTTTCCCCCAAACCACTGACTTGGTCTCTTTCGACCTCTTGGATTTGAATCAACGTTCCTCTTTCACCGTGCGCGCTTTGCATGAGCTGAAGCGCCGTCTGGTGAAAAACTATCACATGTTTCTGAACGGTGAGTTGAGCATTCGCGAGGTATTGGCCAAGCCGTTCGAGCTGTTCGATTTTTTGTTCATCACCTTGTTGGATGGCTTGCAGCTCAAGCTCGAGCGCGGGGTCAGAATCGGGCTTAGATCAGACATCCCCATCGGCTGCGGCATGGGTTCTTCTGCTGCCACCATCTTGAGCGTTCTTCGGGCGGTGGTCGGCTTTTTCTCCTTGGATTTTGTGCCGGAGAGATTCTACGAGTACGGCGTGGAAGCGGAAAAACTGCAGCATGGGCGGCCAAGCGGCGTCGATCCTTATGTTTCTTTGCACGGAGGATTTGTTCGTTTTCAAGAGAAACAGGCGAAGAAGCTCAGCATGCCGCAATGGCCAATGTATCTGGTGAATACCGGTCAGCCGCTGACAACCACCGGCGAGTGTGTCGAGCTGGTGGCAAAGAAATTTGCCGATAGCAAAATATGGGATGATTTCGCCGCCGTTACAGAAGAAATCGAAAAGATGCTGCATCGCAACGATTTGATAACTCTCCGGCAGGCCATCCGCGAGAACAACCGGCTGCTCGCCCATATCGGCGTGGTTCCGGCAGGTGTGCGGGATTTTATCGCCGACATCGAGAAGGCCGGAGGCGCTGCCAAGACCTCGGGCGCCGGAGCAGTTTTCGGGCATCAGGCCGGGATGGTTCTTATCTTTGCAGAGACAGCTCCGAAAGAAATCTGCAAAAAGTACGGCTTTGAGCTCATGCCTGCCAAAGGAGAGGCGCAAGGTGCGCGCATCGTGTAAGGCCTCGGCTGCGGGAAAGCTCATGCTGTTGGGAGAGCATGCAGTCCTGCATGGAAAGATGGCACTTGTTTGCGCCGTCAATACCAGAGTGGCTGTGCAGCTAAAACGCCGGCAGGATACCAAGATCACCCTTTCTTCGGAGCTGGGGCATTTTTCTACCGACCTGCATCGTTTGGAAATGCGCCCGCCATTTGAATTCGTCCTGTCCACGATCGCTCACCACCATGAGATATTGGACTCTGGTTTGGATGTGGAGATTAGTTCCGAATTCTCATCCGAGGTTGGCCTGGGCTCTTCGGCTGCGGTCGTCGCCGCGACTTCCGCTGCCTTGTTGGTACTTTGCGAGGGAGAAGTGGTAGAACAGTCCGTTTTTGAGAACGGCCTGCAAATCATTCGTTCGGTCCAAGGAACCGGTTCCGGCGCGGATTTGGCAGCTAGCGTGTTCGGTGGTATTTTGGCGTACCGTGCCCAGCCGCTTGACATCGAGAAATTGCCGCATCGCTATCCTATTACCGTGGTCTACTCCGGCAGCAAGACACCGACAACCGAAGTGATCAAAAAGGTCGAGGAGTCGCGTCAAAGGCATGTGGAGATTTTTGTCAACATTTATGAGGCGATGGACAAAAGCACCCAAGAAGCCGTAACGGCGATACGCAATCAAGACTGGCGGACGTTCGGGCAGATTCTCAATATCAATCAGGGCTTGATGGATGCCATTGGGGTGAGCAATCAAAAGCTGGCCGAGATTTGTCATGCGCTCCGGCAGCAGCCGGGAATTTTGGGGGCGAAAATCTCCGGCTCAGGACTTGGGGATTGCGTTGTTGGTCTGGGAGAAATGCGCCGCTCCGGCTTTCCGTATTCCGTGCTGCCGGTGGAAATTTCCTCCGAGGGGATTATCGTTGAATAAGCAAGACGTGGTCAAAAAAATCTTAGCGGGGAGGAAAGCAGTTCCCGGGCAAATGGGTCAAGCGTTTGCCTCTACGAACATTGCCCTGTGCAAGTATTGGGGCAAACGCGACGAAGAGCTCAATCTACCTGTGACTTCCAGCCTCTCGATTTCACTCGGCGATCTTGGCACGCTCACGGAGCTCTCAATTGGAAAAAACAGCGACCGGATTCTATTCAACGGCAAAGCGGTCGAGGAATCCAGTCCATTTGCCCGGCGAATGCAATCGTTTCTGAACCTGTTCCGTCCTAAAGCTGATTTCTTCTTTAAAGTGCGCACACAAAATTCCATTCCCACGGCGGCGGGACTGGCATCTTCCGCTTCGGGATTTGCCGCCCTGGTCTGGGCGCTGAACGAGCTATTTGCTTGGGATTTGACTCCGAAGGAGCTGTCCATTCTCGCGCGGTTGGGAAGCGGCAGCGCTTGCCGATCCATTCATTCGGGTTTCGTCGAATGGCAGGCGGGAAAACTCGCGGACGGTATGGATAGCTACGCGGTTCCGCTGCAAGAAAGCTGGCCGGATTTGCGCATCGGCATTGTGACAGTTTCCGGTGAAGAAAAGCAGATTAGCTCCCGCGCCGCCATGCAGCGCACCGTGGAAACTTCGCCGCTTTACCAAAGCTGGCCGGAAAAAGCAACCGGCGATCTTGAGCAAATCAAGACGGCAATTAGAGAGAAGGATTTCGATTTATTGGGTCGTACCGCGGAATCCAACGCTTTGGCTATGCATGCAACCATGATGGCCGCTTGGCCGCCAGTGTTATACTGGCGGCCGGAATCAATTGTTGTGATGCAAGAGATTTGGCGACTCCGGCTTGAAGGTGTGCCTATTTATTTTACTATGGATGCCGGGCCGAATGTAAAAATCTTATTTTTGAGCAAGGATAGTCAGCTTGTAAAAAGGAATTTTTCCGGGGTGAAAATCGTTGCGCCGTTTGGCGAAGAGCATGAGCAGGAGAATGAGCAGGAGTACGATTAGGAGTACGAGTACGATTAAGATAGAAAATTGAGGAAGGCATGACTGTTACTGAAGCGATGAACGTGAGAAGATCGGTGCATTTTTATGATCCGGCGAAAGAGGTGAGTGACGAGCAATTAGAAAAGCTCATCACGCTTTCGACTTTGGCGCCGTCCTCTTTCAACTTGAATCACTGGCGATTCATTGTCGTGAGAGAGCGGGAAGGCAAAGAAAAGCTGTTCGCGGCTTCTCTCAAGCAGAAGCATATCTTGGATGCCTCCGTGGTGCTGATTGTCTTGGGAAAAATCGACGCGCATACGGATGTTTCGCTCTTTATTCCGGATTGGATTGCTAAAGGATATTATCCCGATGATAAGCACCTTCGTGTCGTTTCGGAACAGTTTTACGGCACCAATCCGACCGTTCAGCGCGATGAGGCCATTCGCAGTACCTCCATCATGATCGGCATGATGATGCTAGGGGCTGTCGAAATGGGCCTGTCCACCGCGGCCATCATCGGTTTTCGACCGCAGGAGGTGATCCGCGATTTTGCCATCCCGGAAAACTATATGCCGGTTATGTTGCTGACGGTGGGTCATGAGCTCAAACCTATGCCCGAAAGGGTGAAAAGGCTCGGCTACCATGATATTGCCTTCAAAGAGAAATTTGGCAAGCGGATCGAGTAGACAGGATATGCAGGTTGCTTGTTTGGTTTCTGGGGGCGTCGATAGCTCGGTTGCCTTGGCTTTGCTTAAAGAGCAAGGCCACGAGCCGGTCGCCTTTTACCTCAAAGTCTGGATGGAAGACGACATGCTTTTGGGCGACTGCCCTTGGCAAGAAGACGTGGAGTACGTCCGCAAGGTTGCCGAAGCTCTGCAAGTGCGAATGGAAATCGTCTCTATGCAGCGAGAATATTGGGACAGTGTGGTGGACTACACCCTGCGCGAGGTGAGTGCCGGTCGCACGCCCAATCCCGACATGATGTGCAACAAGCTGATCAAGTTCGGCGCCTTTTACAATAAATGGGGGAAGGACTTTGCAGCCATCGCCACCGGGCACTACGGTAAATTGGTCTCCGATGAGACCGGCAGAATTCACCTGCATCTCGCCAAGGACCGGGTGAAGGATCAAACCTATTTTCTGAGCCAGATGAGCTACGATCAGCTTTCGCGCTGTCTTTTCCCCTTGGGGGATTTGGTTAAAAATCAAGTTCGGAGCCTTGCCAAGAAGCTAAAGTTGCCCAATGCGGAAAGGCCGGATAGCCAAGGCCTCTGTTTTTTAGGCAAGATTAATTTTCGTGATTTCTTGAAAAAGTACCTGGGGGAGAAAAAAGGCTGCATCATCGAGCAGAAAACCGGCAAGGTGTTGGGGCAGCATCCCGGCTTTTGGTTTTTTACCATTGGTCAGCGAAATGGACTAGATCTGAGCGGCGGCCCCTGGTTTGTAGTGGACAAGAATCCAGAGGAAAATGTCATTTATGTGGCGCACGGCTATGATCCGGAGGAGGTTTACATGGATAGAATCCGCCTTGCCGACTTTAATTGGATTAATCCACCTTCTGACTCTAAGGATCGTAATAGTGCCGATGCGAATTCCAAAGCTGACACCCGTGCAATGAATTTACCCAAGCTCCACGTTTATGAAAAGATTCATTTCAAGATCAGACACACTCCGCAGCTAAGCGAGGGAACTTTGAGGGAAATGGGTGCGGGCCAATATCTGCTTCTGCCAAAGGTCAAAATCGCCGGCGTGGCCAAGGGCCAGTTTGGGGTCATCTACCAAGATGGTGAGTGCCTTGGTGGTGGAGTGATTTCTTAGAATGGTTTTTGGATTTATTCGCCTCCTTCCATTCCGCCGTTTTTTGAATCAGCCGTCAGGTCAAGAAATGGCTTGATTTTCTTACCAAATTTGTTTATCCTCAGCACGCTCACTGATCACAGAAGTGGGGTCCTACCCGCAAAGTGGGAAAGGCTTGGAAAGACCGTTGAAACGGTTGTCGAATTTGACCTGAAGCGTACTGGCGGTTTCTGAATCACCTCGTTGAAACGAGGTGTCAAGGGAGCCGCCTCTGATTAACACCCAACTTTAGTTGGGTGGTTTCTTCCACCAGCCCCATCACTGGCGATAAACAGGAGAAACCCCTATGCGACCAAAGATTTCCTTGCTTGACAAATCTCTCATGGAGCGAATCATCAGCGAGGCTTTTGACGTTCTGCAAAAAGTGGGGATCGTGGTTGAAAATCAGGAAGCGCAAGAGCTGCTATCCGACGCCGGCTGCAAAACCGCCAATGCTCGAACACTCATCCCGCAAAGAGTCGTCTGGAAGGCATTGAAATCCACCCCGCCGCAGATCGAGCTTTTTGATCGTGAGGGAAAACTTGCCATGAGCTTGGTAGGGGATAGCATCCACTTTGATCCAGGTTCGGCTGCGTTGAGGATTTTGGATTGGGATACGCAGCGGGAGCGCAAGCCGGTTACCGCCGACCTAATCGATTTTGCCAAGCTTACAGACGCGCTGCCGCATTTGGCCGCGCAGAGCACCGGCCTCATTTCCAGTGACGTACCGCAGGAGGTCGCCGACCGCTATCGACTCTTCATCGCCTTGCAGCACTCTACCAAGCCCATCGTGACCGGCACGTTTGCGGTGGAAGGCTTTGCCGTTATGTATGATATGTTAGTGGCCGTGCGCGGTTCAGCCCAAGCTCTGCGCGAGAAACCGCTGGCTATCTTTGATTGTTGTCCCTCCCCGCCTTTGAAATGGAGCAATCTGACTTGCCAGGCGCTGATCGATTGCGCCCGCGCCGGCATTCCGGCAGAGTTCGTCTCCATGCCGTTGACGGGCGGCACGGCGCCGGCTACTTTGACGGGGGCTTTGGTGCAGCACACCGCCGAAACGCTGAGTGGTATCGTCATCGGCCAACTGGCCAATCCCGGTGCCCCGCTCATCTACGGCGGTTCGCCGGCGGCTATGGACTTGCGCACCGGCACCACACCCATGGGCGCCATCGAGACCATGATGATCGACTCTGCCTACGCGCAAGTCGGCAAATCGTTCAACCTGCCGACTCATGCCTACATGTGTCTGAGCGATGCAAAGGTATTGGATGCCCAAGCCGGTCTGGAGAGCGGCATCGGCGCTGTCATGGCGGCCTTGAGCGGTATCAATGTGATATCCGGGCCGGGTATGCTGGATTTTGAGAGCTGTCAATCGTTGGAAAAATTGGTTGTGGACGATGAGATTTGTGGTATGGCGCTGCGATTGGTTCGGGGCATCCAGCCGCGGGCAACGAAATTAGCTGAAGATTTGTACGGCGCAATAACCGATGGCGATCATTTTCTCACTTCGGATACGACTCTCAAGTGGTTCCGTGAGGAAATCTTCTTCCCCAGCGAGGTGATCGATCGGGAGAATTATGAGTCGCGCAAGCTGAAAGGGGAGTTCAGCGTTGGTGAGCGTGCGCATCGGCGAGTTCAGGAACTCCTTGATCGACATCACCGGGAGCCCATTGATTCAGCATTACTAGGGGAATTGGAGCACATGATGTTGAGCGACGGTAAGAAGTATGGCATGAGGAAGCTGCCCAAAACTGTCAAGGATGGTCAAGAATAGTCAAGGATTGTCAAGATTGGTCAAAGGGGTTAGAGGTGCACAGAAGGGGCATCGCGGCGATTAGAATGAGGAGAGAAATGTATGTCCGAAAAATGGCAGCATCCTGGAGGAAAGCTGAGGGAGCAAGGCGCGGCCAGTCTCTCGGACGGTGAGCTTTTGGCCATTTTAATATCCACCGGCGTCAAAGGCAAGACCGCCGAACAAATCGCCGAGGAGATTTTGGCCAAGTTCGGCTCGCTTGAAGGAATAGCTAACCAGCCCTTGGAAAAACTCTTATCGATAAAAGGACTGGCGGATGTGAAAATCATTCGCCTCGCCGCTGCTTTTGAATTGGCGCGTCGGTTGACCAAATAGCTGGGGAAAACCATACGATGGAAAAGCAAACAAAACTCACCGAAAAGCCAGCCCGTATGCCGGACCCGCGGGAAAAGCAATGGGAAAAGGCAATCGTGCCTTACTTGCGCGAGGTCGAAACCCTTCATAAAGAATCGGCGCGCTCGCATCGTTTCGCCATGCTTATGCAGCAGCTTTTCAACCTGGAGCCGGACTTTATCGAGAAATATGTCCATGGCATCGAGCAGACGCTCGCGGAGCGGCAAAAAGATTGTGTATTGCGCGGCGAGGCGGACAATCTTTTCGGCAATGTCATCATAGAATTTGAGGCAAATATTCCAAAAAAGCGGAACGAAGCCGAAGGTCAGCTTTGTCGTTACGTGGCCATTCTCTGGTCACAAGAGCCGGCTCACGCCAGGACGCCCTATCTCTGCATTGCCACGGATGGCGTTCGTTTCATTACCTACTCGCCGATGCTCGATTGTGGCATCTCGAAAGACGTGCGTCCAGAAGACATTCAATTGCAGCTTTTGGAAGAAACCAATTGGACAACCCTTCGCTCGCAAGAGGTTTACTATTGGCTGGATCGCTATTTCTTGCGCAAAGAAATCCTGCACCCAACAAGCCAAACCATCGTACATGATTTTGGGGTAAGCAGCCATGCATTTCAAACCACCACTCATGCGCTGATTACGTTGTGGCGGGAAGTGAAAATATCAAGCTCGTTTGGGGTGGTTTACGAAAGCTGGGAAAATTACCTGCGCATCGTTTACGGTAGCGACGTGGCCGGCGACGAGCTATTCATTCGTCACACCTACCTGGCGACGCTGGCAAAGCTGATGTCCTGGATGCGCATAGCGGAAAGTATTACCCTGCCAGAAGAGGGCCAAATCATCGCCATGTTGGAAGGTCGGCTCTTCAAGGCGTACGGCATAGAAAACTTTATCGAAGAGGATTTCTTTTCCTGGCTTTCTCGTGTCGAAAGTACTCAAATTGTTGTCGGAACCGTGCGCTGGCTTTTCAGTCTGTTGCAGAACTATAACTTGCGTGAGTTTTCGGAGGATGTGCTAAAATCTTTGTATCAAGGATTGGTGGGACAAGAAACGCGGCATGGCTTGGGCGAATTCTACACGCCGGATTGGCTGGCCCATCGCATCGTCCGGCAAATGTTGGATGAAAATCCGCGCGGCTCGGTTCTGGATCCCACCTGCGGTTCCGGCACTTTTCTCTATCTGACGATCAAGGAAAAGCGTGAACGCTTGGGAAACACCTCGGAGACCCTCGATCACATTCTGAACTCGGTCTATGGAGTGGACGTTCATCCCCTCGCGGTCATCATTGCCAAGACCAATTATATTCTTGCTCTGGGAGATTTGCTGAAGAAGCGTTTGCATCGGATAAGCATTCCGGTTTATTTAGCGGACACGATGCGCTTGCCCGAACGCGAAATTACCCCGAGCTTGTGGATGCAATTGCCCAGTTATCGAGTTGAATTGGATGGGCAGGAAATTCATTTACCTGAGCAGCTTCTACAAAACATCCCGCTTTATGATTTGGCCATAGAACTTGCCAAAGATTTCGCCCAACTGTATCAAGGAAGAGCCATTACATTTGAAACCTTTAGAAAGTTTCTTTCAGCGCAGTTTTTTCCTGAAGCCAGCAATATGGCCCTCACTCAAGCTCTGTTTGTAATCGCTGAAACGCTGAAACACTTTATCGAAACTAACCGTGATTCCATTTGGGCTTTTATTCTTAAAAACATCTACAAGCCGCTTTTCTTAAAGCGCAAATTTGATTTTCTTGTAGGAAATCCGCCCTGGATTGCTTTTCGCTTCATGGATACGTCTTATCAGTCATTTTTAAAGAAGCAGATCACTAAAGAGTATCGGCTGCTGCTCGGGCATGGTGAACTAATCACCCACCTTGAAATAGCGACGCTCTTTTTTGTTAGAGCTGCGGACTTATATCTCACGCATAACGGTACGATTGCTTTTGTCTTGCCGAAAAGCATTTTCAGCGCCGATCAGCACGACGGCTTGCGACGGCAAAGCTTCAAGTTTGGTGAGGATACTGATTATGCCCTGAATTGGACAGAAGTCTGGGATTGCGAAAACGTGACGCCACTTTTCAATATCCCAAGCTGTGTGTTGATAGCAAGCAAAATGCCCATTCAGCCAGCGTCTGTTGAAAAAACGCAAAAGTCTATTCCCGGTCAAGTGCTCACTGCCAAGCTTGCTTTTGAGCGGAGAAATGCTTCTCTTGCTGATTTTGAAAGCGTTCGTAAACTCGATCAAGTGGAGTTTTCGCTGATTGTCCAAGGCAAACGATCCTATTGGTCAAGTCATGGCAGCGTCAAGAATCACATTCAAAGCTATTACAGAAAGATGTTTTCTCAAGGCGCGACCATAGGGCCTCGTAGCTTCTGGTTTGTTCAAGTCAAGAGAGCCACATTTGGCGTCAATCCTGAGTCGCAATTCTTAGCTACTGATGACCGGGCAATTAAAGAAGCAAAAGCGCCCTATCAAGATGTGCGGATTGAAGGAAATGCGGAAATACGCTTTTTGTTCGCAACATTGCTCTCCGCGGATGTCCTTCCTTTTGGGCACCTCGATTACCGGTTAGTTCTACTCCCTATCGAGCAAAAGGGAGAAAAGTATGATCTCATCAACGCGGAGGAGGCTCGTCAGCAAGGTTTTCCTTATCTGGCAAGCTGGATAGAAAAAGTAGAAAACGAATGGATTAAGAGACGCAGCACAAAGGCGGAAGGAATGACAGCCTTGGAGTGGCTCGATTATCGACGCAAGCTGACCTCACAGAATCCCAAGTCGCCGTTCCGAGTTTTGTACAACACATCCGGCACTTTTTTAACTGCGGCCGTCATCGAAAACAAACCCATTGAATTCAAAGTGAACGGCCAGCTTGTGGTTGCTGGCGGCTTTGCGGGGGACACGAAGACTTATTATTGTGAGTTGAGCGATAAACAAGAAGCAATGTTTTTATCTGCCGTTTTGAACGCGCCTATCGTTGACAAGCTAATGAAGCCAATGCAGAGTCGCGGACTTTTTGGCCCAAGGGATATTCATAAGAAAGTGCTCGAGCTTCCGATTCCACAATTCGACATTGAGAACCCTGCGCATCTTCGGTTGGCGCAATTAGGTCAAGCCTGCACCACCAAGGTAGAGCAATGGCTGGTCAGCGGTGGTGCCGGAGACATCAAAAGCATCGGCCGGCTGCGCGGCATGGTGCGAAAAATGCTGAGTGCCGAGCTGGCGGAGATTGACGAATTGGTGAAAGGGATTCTGGCATGAACGAAGCTCCGGTACGCTTTTGGGCCCTGATCATTTTGTCGATACTGACCTCTGCTGTCACCGGTACCTATGCCCAAGTTGGCGCAGCAAAAGCAAATTCTGTTGCGGCAGTCCGTGCGCTCAAAGACACCGTCGGTTTTGCCCATACGCCTGACCAGATTCAACGCATTGTCTCTATTTGTGAAGCCCAAGAAGAAGGTGCATTTCATACGAACGCCGCCAAATATCACTTGAGCCCATTGGAGCCGTGGATCGCTGCCATTTGTCCGCATGACGATCATTTGCTTGCCGGACCTGTATACGTTCACGCCTTTCAGAATCTGTCGGCGAAACGATTTGTCATTTTTGGCGTCGCGCATAAAGCCAAACAATGGGGACTGGCAGATAAGCTCATTTTCGATTCCTTTGCCAAATGGAAAGCGCCGTACGGAGAAATCAAGATTTCCAACCTCAGAGATGATTTGCTAAAAGCGCTACCCACCAGTGCTTTTGTGGTCTGCGATTCCTGCCAAGCGGAAGAGCATTCGGTCGAAGGCATTGTACCGTTTATCCAGCACTACAATCGTGAGGCGGAGATCGTTTCCATTTTGGTTCCTTATATGAGTTGGCCTCGCATTCAGGAATTGTCCGAACAACTCGCCGCTGCATTGGAGGCAATCGTTCGCAAGAAGCGCTGGAGATTAGGCCAAGACCTTGCCTTCATTTGCTCCAACGACGGCGATCATTATGGCGACCAGGATTGGAGTGGACAAAATTACGCTCCCTTTGGCGCAGATGAATGTGGTCATCGTATGGCTATTGTTCGCGATAGCCTGCTTGCTGAGGCTACCTTGGCCGGAAATCTAGATGATGTAAAATTGGAATCCTTCTGCCGGCTGGTCTGGGGCGACAGTAGCTTGTACGACTATAAAATTCGTTGGTGCGGACGGTTTGCGATTCCGTTCGGCTTATCGAGTGTGAATAAGCTGATAGCCAAGCTGCAGCTTCGGACCCTACAAGGATATCTGTTACGTTATGATACCAGTTATCGCTTGGGTAAATTGCCCTTAGCTGGGCTTAGGCTCGGCACCACCGCGCCAAATAGCCTTCACCATTGGGTGGGCTATAGCGCGATTGGCTATCGATAAGCCCGTTCCTTTAAAAGAAACTTTTCCAATCTTGGGCCAAAGCTATTTTAGTATCGAGGGATTCCTGTGTTGACCGGTAGAAATGATAGATTGTTCTCCTTTCTTTTTCTTTTGGGTCTATCAGTTACTCCCTTAGAAAAAGCAGATGCACTCTGCGCCTCCGGAGAGAGCTATCCGGAGCACCTATGTTCGGGTTTGCAGAAAAGCGTTTCTAATCCGCGTTGGCTCTTTGCCGCCGGGGCTATAGCCGCACTGAGCAATTTCGACCAAGAAGTTAAGGACCAATGCAGCGGCAGATTGTTGCCGTCGTCTTTGGCTGATTATGGGGACTGGTACGGTCTGGGTCTCAATTATCTAACGGGGAGTTGCATCATCATCGGCGATGGCTGGGTAAACAATCGAATCAGTAGGAAAGAGACTTTGGAAAAACTGCAATATTTGACTGAGGCCTATGTCTTGACGAACGGCTTTACCCAGTTCATAAAGTATGTCACCCACCGTCGGCGCCCGGACGGTAGCAATCGGTTTTCTTTTCCATCGGGTCACAGTTCGGGTTCATTTGCCGTGGCGGGCTCATTGGGTCAATTCTACGGGCCGACAGCGAGCGTTCTTACCTATGCCTTGGCGATTCTTTCCGGCATCTCCCGCATTGACGACGACAAGCATTGGTTGTCCGACGTCTTGTCGGGTGGCTTGCTGGGCCAGTTGGTGGGGGACGGCTTTGGTCGCCTGTATCACGAACGTACCCGCCCCAAGGCCGGCAAAGGCAACCGGGAGGTCCTGATTTTCTTCTCCATGTCATTCTGAAAGGGCAAAATTCTTCGGAAGAAATTTGCCGGTCTTAGTTTCAGTGCCTGATCGGCGAGCCCTTTCTGAGCGCCTCGCAATCAACCATCGCCAGGAGAGTTGGAGAGTCAATGCGTAAATAGCTTTGAATTTTTCGCAAAAAAATATATTTAATTTGTTGACATTATATTGGAGATTTTTTATATTGAGTTT
>DYKH01000451.1:0-1262 GCA_020722685.1 Caldithrix sp.
CGGATAAAAAAGTGCCCAGATTGTTGAGCCACCTTGCGTTTGTTTCCTCTGTGGGGCAAAACCGCAGGATCTTTTCCGCCATCCAGGCGCGCGTCAGTCTTTTGTCTTGTAAGCCAAGATAATCTATCAAGCCCGCAGCAATGGTATCTGCTGTCGAAAAGTCTCTTTCCAAGCTCCATTCGAAAGCATGAAGCAAATTACCCTCTTCGGCCCGCAAAGCGGTGAAGGCATTTTGGTGCAGCTCGGCCAATTTGAGCCGCAATAGCCCTGGATCTTGGGGCAAAGAGAGTTGTTGCATCCTGTCCGAGGATTGGGCCGGATTGAGCAGGAAATTTTGCCAGGTGACGAACTGGGACCAGAATTGCGCGGCATGCAAGTAAAAGTCGTCTCTCTCTTTCTCGCCGAGCTTTTGCGCCGCATACTCCCGCACCGGGTTGAGCATCCAATAGCGCTGTTGCTCACGCTCGAAGCGGCACAGCCCGGCCTCCACCGCCTGCTGAACAAGATCGCGCCAGTTTTCCCCCAACAACAAGTCCATGGTAGCGACCTGACGGTACAAACCGCCCGGGAAAAAGCTGCTTTTACAAAAGACCGTTTGGGCTTGGGGGGAGAGAATCTTAAAGGATAAATCAAGTGACAATCGCAGCGACCTTTGCCGCTCGGGCAGGACGCTCAGCTCCGGCGCTTGCAGCAACTCTATAACCTGCTGCTGCGCTTGGCGAATTTGCACAGCCACCGGATCCGGGCCGTTGGTCAAGCGGTGCGCAGCTAAAAAGAGGCTCAAAGGATGCCCGCCCAAGTCGTACAAGAGCTTGGTTAACGAAACGGCATCCGTTGTCGGTAGGGTCAAGACCTGCCGCTGCACACCGGGATCAGGAATAAAGTTCAAAAACAAGGCAAAGGCAGATTTGGCTTCTATCGGATCGACGACAAAGTCGATCTCATAGCCGCCCAAATTGAGCGGCGTTCGGGAGGTAGTGAGCAGGTACAACTGCGGCGCTGAGGATAGAGCAGTCTTGAGCAGTTTTCCCGGGTGCGGCTCCAAGTTTTGCTGATCACGGGGAAAAAGCTGTTCTAAATTGTCAAGCAGCAACAAGAGGCGTCCATTCTCTTGTGTCAGGGAGGTCAGATGCGACACCAGATAGCTGAGCGGATCGGCGATCTTTTCCCCCTCGCTCACACCCAGAACCTTCAGCATGGCAAGAGCCAGGCGAACAGCATCGTTTGCTCCGGAGCAATCCGCTTCGAAAATACCGGCGGGG
>DYKH01000451.1:1281-2509 GCA_020722685.1 Caldithrix sp.
GCCGCCGCATCGCAAACGGCTTGCGCCAGAAAGGTCTTGCCGATGCCGCCTTCGCCGTGCAAATTAATGAGCCGATTTTTGCTCTCTTTTGTGCCCGGCAGTGGAGGTCTCAATTCATCCAGAATAAGGGCAATGTTCACTTCACGTCCGATAATGCGGTCGCGGTCGCGCGACATCTTCACATGGCGGGCTTTTGCTTGTTTGGCTTCTTTGAGCTGCACGGAGCCGCCCTCTACCTGCGAAAAACCCACCGAACGGTCGCCATACAGTTTTAAGCGGCCAAAAGGAGAAGGACCTTCATCGTCGCCGGCACCGTCCGGCGAAGCAACCTCCCCCACCACGTCATCACGGCGCACTTTTTCAATTCCATTTCTAAAGGCGATCTCGATGGACTTGCCGCCAAGCAGCGTTCGATAAAAGCTCTGTGAAAAAATCTGAAGAGCACGAGATGGAATCGGATATTCTCCCTGTGTGTACACGAGTGCTTGCGGCCGCGGCCCATCCTGCTCTTTGAGCAGCTCGATGCTGCGCTCACCGTAGCAAGCACTGTTGATGAAAATCAAAACCCTATCGGCAACCAGATCCGCCAATTCTTTCGGGCCAACGTGCCGGGCCCAGCCTTTGCGATTATCGTCTTCCAGCAGAATATAGCCGGTTGCATTGCCATGGCCTACAAAGTGGAGAATGTCGAATCGCGGTTCCGAATCGAGCTGCTCGTACAAATCTTCCATGGTCGCATGGGGTAGATAGGTAAGCTCCACCGCCTTGTTCAGGCCGGACAAGCCTTTCATCACTGCATTCAGATCTTCCTCAGCGCGATGGACGTCAATAGGATTCGCAGCCATACGCAAGGAAGGCATGGAGACGAATTTGAGCTTGCAGAGCTCATTTAGGAAAAACTCTTTTTCGGGGAATGGAGGGAAAAAAAAGGAATTCGAGCGGATCATTGTGATCGTCGATTCCTGCAAAACTGAGCTTCAGCCCACGGAAGAATTGCACGATCTCTTCCAGATGCTCTCCAAGCTTTTGCACCTGCATGCTCAATCTGATTTCCGCGCTGGCCATTGGCCGAGAGCAAGCTAAAAGAAGACGCACCGTTTGGGCGTGATTGTTCTTATCCGGCATCCCACATCCTTCTTATTACTGCACCGCAACCTGAATTTTCAAAGCACAGCGTAACAGTTCAGGTCCGTTGTCATTTCGAGCGGAGCGAGAAATCTGTATAGCG
>DYKH01000452.1 GCA_020722685.1 Caldithrix sp.
TTCTACCTATAGCATAAGAGAATTTCATGCTTTTTCAACTAGCACCAAAGGTTATCAGCCAAGTCTGCGTTGATTGCA
This sequence comes from Caldithrix sp., assembly GCA_020722685.1. Next base: position 79 of record DYKH01000452.1, read on the forward strand.
CCAGCGCCATCGCGCAGGTCGCCTTGACCGCGCACGATAATAGAGGCGCCTTCAATGTTATGTGTAGCCGAGGCCATAATGATTGCTCGACTCGCTTCCGGCCAAATGCTCAACGATGAATTTCTATCCACAAGTAAGGCCGCTAATCCAGACACTTGAGGTGCAGCCATACTTGTCCCGTCCAGATCATAGCAGATTGCGTTGTTGTTTCCAAGAACAGTCACATCTGCACCTACAGCGACAACTTCGGGCTTTTCCCGATCATTGTGAAGGCTAACAGGGTTGGTATAGGCCGACCCTGCCCACATCTGGTCATTAGACCAAGTAGCGTCGCCGCCATCTTCGATCCCGCCGACGGTGATGAGGTTCCAAGCTTTACCGGGACTTGTGATATACCCACCTGTGTTGCCGGAAGATTTGACTACCAGTCGAAACCGTTGACGTGTCCAGTAATCGAATGCACGGTCGGTCCAGTGGATATCCGCATCTGCTTCAAAACCTGCACTATAGTTTAGAATACGGGCACCCTGGTCGAATGCCCATTGCAGGGCTGCTATTACATCGGCTTGTGTACCATCTTCACCAGCGCTCAATATGGTTGCTCCGTAAGCAATACCCCTATATGTACCGTGAAAACTGGCTGCAGCACTGGCTGTTGCCGTTGCGTGCCAGGAAGGATTATTAGCTCCAGGTCTCGAAGTCGGCGATAGATTCAGATATGTATTGTTTGAATCAACATTGCCGTTCTCAAGAATGGCAATAGTTGCTCCGCTGCCGTCGTATCCTCGACCCCAAACTGTGGGGGCCAGAATGGTAGGAGCTGCGGAGTCCATATCGGCCTGTTCGCGAACTTCAACAAGGTAAATACTGCTTACATCGGCTCGATGTGCAAGGGACAAAACCACCCGTTTGGGCAATATAGCCGTAAATGTGGGAAGCCCCTCATAGGTAATGGTGCTGATTCCCTGATGCTCCAATTCTCTCACCAGTGGTTGAATGCGGGCCTTCGTCTCAGCGGTCAGCAAGGTGGCGTACTCTGCCTCGATGCGCTGGGCCAGTTCAGGATCGTCTACATCCATTGGCTTACCGGAGCGCGCCAGGGCTGCTTTGGCCTCTGGATATTTGGCCGCCAACGTAGCAAAAGCAGCTTCCTGCTGGTCAGCCAACGTCTGGCCCGGTTGGGCTGCCATCCATACGGCTACCGGCACTGTGTCATCATCTTTTAGGGTTTGCAGACGTTCGTAAAGAGCGGGCTCCAATTTGCCGTAGCGGGCTTGATGAATCTGAGCTTCCGTCGCCAACAGGGCGGAGATGTCTTCTTCCATCTGACCGCCGGTCAAATCTACCAACAACTTGTAAACTTGACCCTCTGGCCGGGTGTCCATCAGGGTGACAACCTGAAACTTTCGCCCCGAGGCAGGATATTCGGTAGGGTGGTCAGCGGTAATAGTCAGCGCCTCGACAGGGATATTTTCGCGTTCGGAGATGTATGCCAATCCCTTCTGGGCTGCTTCTGAGAATGCAGGTTCAGATGGCACTGGCGTAGGCAATGGTGAATCGAACGCTGAGGAGGGAGCACTTATCGGCGACTGAAACAAACCGAGCGCAGAAGACACACCGAGATCGGTGTGTCCAAAAGCAACAGCAACCACAGCGGCTGTCGTCAATGCAAGTACGGCAGGAAGTAGTCTATAAGCAAAGTGTTTGCTTCTCATTTTGGACCTCCTTCACGGAATGCTGTGCGAAGTGGAGATAACCACGCTACCATCCGCGATAACGTTGAACGTAATATTCTGATCCCAAGCACCTACTTTTTGTACTTGAATCAGACAATAGGGTGAGGTCACTATGTCGTTTTTCTCTTGGTCAGGGGAGGGTTCCTGAAATTGGGTGTGGATAGTTACCTTGTCGCCCGTTCTTACGACGCGCTCAATCTGAACGCCATAACCGTCGGTGGGCTTCATCCCCTGAAACACAGCCAGGGCAAAGTATGCATTGTAATCCATCACTCGGAGTTGCTCTTTGGAAGTCTCGGTAACCCAATCGTCAAATTCTGTCACCTCGTCTGGTTGAGCAACGATAATTAATCCTGGCTCACGAGCTTCATAAACCTGTCCCGTGAGATTTCTTTCCTCTTGCTCTAGAATTTCAAAAGGCAGATTAGTCTCTTGGGGTTTACAGGCACTTAACCCGAGCAACAATGTAAGCATCAGCGCCGATAACCAGTTTATTTTTCTACGAATAGCCATTGAATTTCCCCCTTTCTCTGTTTGGAACAGTTTTGTTCTCTCAAGCAAGAATTGCGCACCAACTATCGTGGTTCAGCGGCGCGGCGACTGCGGCGTAGCCCCTTCGAGGAGCGATCTGTGGAATGCGCGTGGCCCCTCCGCCAGCAGGCGGCTAAGCCGCGTCCGCTGCAACCGATGTT
>DYKH01000115.1 GCA_020722685.1 Caldithrix sp.
TCTCGCTCCGCTCGAAATGACAACGGACCTGAACTGTTACGAAAAAAGAAAAGAGAATATGACCATGCTGTGTCCAGCAAAGCTGCAGAAGAGAGATTTAGCGAACCAACAGCATTTTTTGGGTTGCAGTAAATTTGTCCTGCCCTGAGATCGCCTCCATTTTGCACAGGTATAAACCACTGGGCGTTCTGGCTTCCCACTCTATCTCATGGTCACCCGCTTCTTGTTTTCGGTGAATCAGATCAGCAATGTGTTGACCTAGCATGTTGTATACAGTCAGCGTCACCCAACTTTCCTTCGGTAGCGCATAACGAATCGTCGTCGTGGCATTGAACGGATTGGGATAATTTTGGCTCAGCTCAAAACACAGAGGAGTGGCCGGATCGTTTCCAACCGGTTCATCCACATGAACGGCCAGGGAATCAAACGGATTTTTGATTTCCAACAGCAGCTCCCAAATGGCCCGTGGTCGCTGATATTGCTGCGCCCGGAAAACGGCCGGATTGGTCGATGACCAGGCTTCCGGGGTGTTAAAGAAATAGGCGGTTTCTTCATTGACCCAGGTTTGGTAGTACACGCCATAGCCGGTCTGTAGTCCCCATTGACAAAGCTCCTCATCATTCATCAACTTGCCCCAATGGTACATCATGGCGGCGATGAAATAGCTGGTGCCGCTCCAAACCTCGTCCGCTTGGCCGTTGCCGATGGGTGAACCATTGGCTTTGCGCCCATTAACCGCGCCCAAGTCGCCTATGCCATCACCGGTGTAATCTTTTAATGGCGCAACGCAGCGCAGGAAAACCTGGCGCAGATGTGACCGAATGCGCTCATTCGGCAAAATAGCGGGCAGGCCGGTGGTCTCGCAAAAGCGCTGCCCGTTCAATCCATCGGCCATGATGGCATTGGATCCTGCATCGATTTTATAGTAGCCGAGGTCCTGTTGCCAAAAGAACGTATCCAGTAAAATTCTGGCATTAGTAAGATAAGTATTGACTTCGCGCAGCATCATGCCATCGTTTTGCAAGGTGGCCATTTCCTGCAACGCTTCCAAAGCCCCTACCCACAGGCCGCCGCACAGCAAATTATCGCCCTGCAATCCCCATGCATCGTAGGTGGTATTGCCTTGATTCGGCAGATAATTCTGGTTGGTGTCGCGCGTCTTCATAAAAGCAAAGGTCTTTTTGCAGGCAGGCCAGACGAAATCCAAAAAATCCAAATCGCCCGTCTTTTTGTAATATGCGTACGCCTGTTGGATGAACTTGCTGGGCATGTCCTGCCAATCGGCGCCATAGCCGCTAAAGCGGAAAAAGGGATCGGCGGATGGCATACCGGCATCGTGAGGCGCTCGGCCTTGTGGATCATTTGCGATATAGTCGGCGAACCAGGTCAGCACATCGTGCTCGATCTCCGGCCAAAGCTCTAAATAGTGCCGACATTCGTAATGACGAACGTCGAACGTTTCGCTAAAGGCGTAATCCTGACATTCCATGCTAAAGTACTTGTGGTCATTCGGCGGCAAGGTTCCATAGGAGGATTCCTGCGGTTTGGTGATGCAGCCGTTTTCCCAGAAAACGCCGCCAAAGGTGTCATAATAGAGCTCGTTCAGCGCGCCTTGTTTCAGCCAATCGGGGTAGAGCGGCTCGTCAGTGATCAGCCTTTGCCATGCATCCACCTGCGCTTCCCAGTCCGGATAATTCTGCAAAGCTTCTACCGCAATAGCGAACGAATTGCCGGCGGAAAAATCAAAATACTGCGTGTAGCGACGATACCACTCGGTGCCTTCGCCAAAGCGAACACGTGGAAAATCCCAGGTGAGGACAAAGGGAACAATGGTTTCAGCTCCCGGCGGCAGCGTGAGTTTTACCGCGACGGCTCCCGCGGAATAGGAAGCATCGAGCGATCGATTGCTCAAAGCGCCGTCATCGGCAAAGTCTGCATACAGATCGCTACCATCTCCGTCCTTATTCCACGAAGTAACATAAGAAACTTGGGCCTCGGAAGCCGCCAAAGCAGCGATGCACCATTCACTATTCTGAGTCGTAGCGGGATTGGAAGGACTGTCGGCCTTGAGCACTACGCCAATAACCGCTCCTTGTTGTACCAAGCGGCTGATATAGCCTTTGCGGCTATCGTTGGCATAATCGGCGTTGGGGAATGAGAACATGAATGCAACCGTGGCCGAATCCGACAGAGGATTGTTTACCTTGAACTGGAAAACTCCAATGGGATAGCTGGTTTCCTTATAATTGTGCGGGATGATGGGGGTGAATTGTTTCAGGGAGATGGAGGTGGCAAACGCATTGTAGGTGAACCACGCCTTTGGGTAGAGAGCGTAGTAACTGCCCTCTCCGACGAATAGACGCGGCCAAGCCGGAAGCACGTCCTCGGTGGCCAGAGTTCGCACCGAAGGAGGTTGATCGTTGATTTGTTCGAAAACGTGAAACGCAGCTTGCGGCAGGAATTTTTCCTCATGCGTTCCGGTCTTGAATTCCCACGGGCCAAAGGTACCGCAGAGATTGTACATGAAATTGCCAGCGCCGATTCCCCCCAAGGGCACGCCGCGCTTGGCCCGGCCGGTTGCGCCGCTGGGATAGCTGCCTAACGGCTGCGACCAAGCGCATTCCGGGACAGGCCAATAATTACCGGCGCCTCCCGCCGGGCGCACCTTCGTGATGCTCGAAAGGGCGCTTTCATTATCGGAAGCATCCACTGCGCTGACTGCATAGTAGTATGATTCGCCTTCGTCTGCCGTTCTGTCCGTAAACTTGACGGCATCAGTGGCGCTTTTTAGCAGTCCACTGTTCAGCTTGGTGAAAGGTCCCTCAATGTTCAACGAACGATAAACGTTGTACCCTTGAAGATCGGATTCGCTGTTGCGTCTCCAAACAACCTCAATCATATTTTGCTTTCGATAAGCGGAAAGATTGGTGGGTGCCAGCGGCGGAGTGCTGTCTTTGCTTCCTGGGATGACGCTGATGGCGGCGAATTTGGCATAGTCTGCTTTTACCTGCGGGACGGAAATCTGCAGCGTGCCGTTGGTCACCTTGACTTGAAGGACAAAATCCAACGCAAAGTCATGCCCCACACGGGTGTAGATATCCAGATCGTCCAAAAGAAGCAGGCCGTTGATGGCAATGTCAAAAATCCGTTTGCGCGGCTCGGTCCAGTACAGTTCGCAAAACTTTAGCGTGACATCATAAATGCCATTGGCCAGCCCGTCGTACCGATAGCCCACATTGGGCCCGTATCGCTCCGTTTGGTAGAGAGCATCGTCAAGGGTTCCTCCGATGGGATCACTCGTGGACGCAACGCCGACGCCGGCATTTGTATATCCCCAAGAACCGGCTGCGAAGGGACGATCAGCCGCCCACACCATGCGGTTGTGATCGGCTACCGGAGCTGTGGCGCCACAGCGGTGGCGAGTCTGTGCAAACAGGGAACCCAGCAGCCCGTGAAAAATGAGGATTGAAAAGTATAAGTGTCGCATAGATTAGGATTTGCTTTTTTAAATGAACGTGATTTACAAGAATCAGGCCATCACCATTCTAAACGAAAGAACCATTGTTGTCGGTAGGTTAGCTTGGCCTGCAAGGGAAGAGCTGCAAAAGATGTTATCAAAAAAATAACGTGCCATTATGATTTTGATAACCCCGAGATTCTCTTTTTGGAATATTGTCCTGCGATCCTATGGCATCATTTCAATCCCAATTCCTTGCACATGCGATGATAATTGGGTGGCGCTAAGCCCAGCTTGCGCGCCGCTTCGGCATCGGAGCGGGTATTGTCGCGGACAAAACGGAAGTATTTGGCGCGCAGCTCAGCCTCCATTTGCCGCCAAGGCAGGATATTCCTCTTATCCCATAAGCAGATTCTGTCCGGCTCTGCTTGAGCAGTCGGCATTGGAAACAATCCCAACGCCATTTTCACGTGATCAGTATCAACGCGCCTTTCACCCATAAAAAGTAAGCGCTGAACGACGTTCTGCAATTCTCTTACGTTTCCCGGCCAGTCATATTGAGTAATGATATCTATGGCATCCGCTTCGATCTCCGGCAATTCCTTATTCATCTCCTGGCTAAAAATTCGCAGATAATGTTGAAAAAGCAGCGGAATGTCGTCGCGAAGCTGTGCCAAGGAAGGAACGGTGATGGTTACCACATTCAGCCGATAATACAAATCCTCGCGAAAGCGCTTGTCCCGCACCTCGTGTGCAAGATTTTTGTTGGTAGCCGCGATGATTCGCACGTCGACTTGGAGCTTTTCTGTGCGTCCGATCTTGTCGATCTCACCTTCCTGTATTACCCGCAGTAGCGTCGATTGAGCGGAAAGGGGCAATTCTGTGATTTCATCCAAAAAAATAGTGCCCTTGTTGGCCACCTCGAACAGGCCCAGCTTTTTCGTGCTGGCGCCGGTGAACGAGCCTTTTTCGAATCCGAATAGCTCGCTTTCAATCAGATTGGCCGGAAGACTACCGCAGTTAATGGGAAGAAAAGTCTCAAGCTTGCGTTTGCTATGATAGTGGATATGTGTTGCGACCAACTCTTTGCCGGTTCCCGATGCCCCATGAATGACCACGTTGGCATCCATCTGGGCGCACTGCTGAATCTGTTGCCGCAGCGCCTGAATGGTCGGCGATTCGCCAATGATCTGCTTTCGATCCAGTATGTCTTGAATGTTCTTCTGCAGCCGCTTATGCGAACGGATTTTCTCTTTCTCCAGCTTGCGCTTTTCAAAGGCGTTAAAGATGCTCAGAATAAAGTCTGTCGGCTGGTAAATATAGTCCTCGATATCGCCGGGATACTTGGTGCAATACCAAATGGCTCCGGCTTCGAGCAATCGATTGGCAAAATCGAAATCGGTCATATTCACCGTCATTTTGGTGACGACGATGATCTGCAGTGTGGCGTCTATTTCTTTGATCTTGCGGATGAGCGACTCGCCCATGAGCCCGCCGGCAATCTGAAAGTCCATGATCACGACATCGTAAAGCCGGCGACCTTGTTCCAGCAGCTCTATGGCTGCTCGCCCGTTGGAAACGACATCGAGGATGCGAACGCGATTCTCGATAGGCTGCAAGGTGCGTTTGATGCGGCGAACGTCGTATTCTTCGTCTTCGATGAGGAGAATGTTGATGGTTTCAGCGGTAAACATGCGTGCGAGTCCTTAGGCAAAAGTCGGTACCGTGACGGTGAATTGAGCACCTCCTTGAGGGAGATTCTCCGCGTCCAAGTTCCAGCCGCACCGTTGTTTGGAAATTTCGTAGGCGATGTAGCAGCCGTAGCCGGAGTTTTGGGAATTGACCTTAGTGGTGACGTTTTCCAAGAAAAGGCGCTTGATCCCTTGCTCATCGGTCTCTAATAGATCGGCTCGGAACCCTTTACCGTTATCGGCGATGAGGATTTTTATCTGCCCAGATTCGGGGGCGTATTGTGTGCAAACGGTAATGGTGATTTTTCCCTCACCACTGTGCTCAATACAATTTTGCAGCAAAGGCTCAAGCACTTCCCAGACCACGAATTCATTGATATGAATGTTGGGCAACCGGTCAACCAGCTCAAGCTTGAACTCGAACTGGGCAGCGTTGTCGGATACGCGCAGGAAAAGATTGCGGACGATGAAACGGATGACTTCATTCAAGTTCGTTTGGAAAAGGGGATTGCGCACGGTTTGCAGCGGCGGATCGTACCATTTCATGTCATAGATGACACGCGAGATAAAATTGGCATACTTGGTCACCCGGTAGCGAATTTCTTCCGTGTTGCCGTCATTTAAGGCCAACAGATCCTCTTTGATAAAACCCATCACTTTTTCCGCTTTATGATGGGTGTGATAAATCCGTTTGGTGAAAAGCGCTTCTTTTTGAAAGTGAATTCTTTCTTCGAGTTGCTTGGCCCGCTCCTGAAACAACAATCCTTGGGTTTCGTCGCGTTCTTTGACCGTGTAGGAAGAAATGTAGAACATGGCCAGCAAACCGAAAAAGATCAAGGCGGTAAAAATCAAGCTCGTTTCGTTGTAGGAGGAAATGATTTGACTGGAGATGAAGGCGAAATCGGGAGTGTTTTTCATGTACACCGCGCCCACGTGTTCGCCGCGCGGCGCGAACGGCACAAAGACGTGAAAAGTCTGTCGCCCTTCTACCATGCTGCAGATTTGCTCGGTAGCAATGAGCTGCTCTCGCACTTGTGCATAATAGCGGAGGGCGTCGGGATGCGGCACGTCCGGCGGAGGAACATCTGCCAGACCGCGAAAAATGTAAGAGAATAAGACCTGACCGTTGTCGATCACCAGCGTTTTGTTTTGCCCTGCAATGAGCAAGCAGACCTCCTGCACGTGCTGTTGCAGGATTTGCTGGCTCAAAATGATGTTGAACGCCTGCACGATTTTTCTCTCATCCGCATCGCTCAGCTTGCGATTCTGTAGATTGGTTTCCAGCATGAGCTCCAAGGACGTCGCGGTGAGATTGGCGATGCGCTCGGCTGAATCTTGCTGATACCATTCTTGCGTTTTGAGCAGAAAGTTGCGCAAGGAAATTTTATGCACGAAGGAAACCAACGCTTGAAAAACGATCAAAACCAGAAAGAGCACCAGAAGGTGCTTTAGCTCAAAATGATAGGGTTTGATCTTTTCGGCTATTTTTCGTTGTCTGTTTTTCATCGGGATCAGCGGCTGGTTAGAATCGAGCTTGCAGGGAGGTTGGTGACGTTGGAAGATCTTCCAACCTTCCGTTGGTTGCGGCCGGAATGACATCTCCAATGAGTGGATCGCCGCATGTGATCGGTCGGCGGAACATGCTTTTGAGACGCAGTTAAGATAAGAATTGACATGTTATAATACGCACGCATTGGCGCCGGCGAAAGGCGCTCGATAATATACTCTCCACTGTTACAAACTTCAAGATATTTGTTTGTGGTTATAGCTAAAAGAAATCGCTGCGGCATCTGTCTTGGGGCCGACAACTTCGGAATCACCGTCTTCACTTGACTTTTTCCAGATCAAAAAGGATAATGGCCACCGTGGCCAAGCTGAACATCTTCGGAATAAAAGTATTTCTTCGAAGATTTGTCGTGTGGTTGGTTCTCCATTGAGTATTGATCATTGGAAACTATTTGGGATTTGCATCTTTTGCGCTGGGGAATTCTCACCTTTTCCAATCCACCCAAATCAATTGGGCTTCCAGGTGAGGAGAGCAGGAGCAAGAAAAGAATCTTAAGCCATTCTAATAAGTTGAGGGAATAGATGCGCCGATATTTGCCATTGCATCTTAACTTTTTTTGTCTAAAATTCGAAAAGTACTTTATCAACAGAGGAGAGAGAGCATGCAAACAGGCTTCCATTGGTTGGACTCGGTAGTTTTGGTAGGATATTTCATCGGCATCACCGCATTCGGATTGTGGGTCTCCCGGAGGATCAAAACAAGCGACGGCTTTTTTCGGGGGGAAAGAAAATTCAGTTGGTGGATTATGATGGGTCAGGCGTTCGGCACCGGCACCCACGCCGAAATGCCGGTGGCGCAAACCGGGGCTACTTTTCACGCCGGCTTTGCCACCATTTGGTATCAATGGAAGAACATGCTGATCACCCCTTTCTATTGGCTGCTGGCGCCTTGGTATCGCCGCAGTGAACGGACTACCATTGGCGAGATGCTGGAGGACCGTTATGGGCGAAGCCTTGGCATGGTTTACTCGATATTTGCTATTGCATTTTTTGTATTCAACCAAGGAGCAATGTTACAGGGAGCGGCCAAAATCATTTCCGTCGCAACCGGGAACCTCATCTCGCCCAACGGCGTGGTCGTGGCTATGACCGTGGCGTTTTTGCTGTACAGCTTTTTCGGCGGCTTGATCGCTTCAGCCTATACGGATTTCATCCAGGGTTTCATGATCGTCGCCCTATCAATGCTGCTCATTCCCGCCGGATTGGTAGCGGTGGGGGGAATGGCAGGCATGCGGGCAAGCCTCCCCCATGACTTTTTCACCGTTTACAGCAACGTCAGCGGCTTGGATGCTTTTACCATTGCCATGCTGGCCGTCAACGGCGTGGTAGGTATTACAGCGCAGCCGCACATGATCTCCATGTGCGCTACCGGCAACACCGAGCGCGCCGGCAGGATTGGGCAGACCTATGGCTCCTTGGTGAAGCGGCTGTGCACCATTGGCTGGGCCTTCACCGGCTTGATCGTCGCTGCTCTGGTTCTGCAACGGAAGGTCACCCTTCCGGATCCCGAATACGCCTTTGGTTACGCGAGCCGCGAGCTGCTAACCCCTGGATTGACCGGCCTGATGGTCGCCTGCGTTCTTGCGGCCAACATGTCCACTTGCTCCAATTTCATGGTGAACACCGGTGCGCTTTTCACGCAAAATTTCTATAAAAAGTATCTCAATCCCAAGGCTGAAGACAAACAATTGTTGTGGATGGGACGGTTCTCCGGCTTTGGACTCACCATGTTCGGCGTCCTCTTTGCGCTCACGATCAAGAACGTGCTGCACGCTTTTCTTTTCACCGAGACCATCGCCGCTTTCATGGGCATCATCGTTTTTGGCGGCATGCTCTGGAAACGAGCAAATCGCTACGGCGCGTTTGCCGCAGTAGGGGTTTCATTCGGCTTATATTATCTCCTTAATTACCTGCAAACCGGGCGGCTTTTGCTGGTTTACAAATGGCTGCCGGAGTCTTTCGGTTGGGCCATGCTGGCCGGCTTCCTCGCTCTGATCCTCGTTAGCTCGCTTACCAAACCAGAGCCGCAAGAAAAGATAGTGCAATTCTTCCAAAACATGCGGCTTCTTTCCGACTCGCAGTCCAACCAGGCTGGTGGTGCAAAACCCTTGGCGGCCGAACATGGGAAAGACCTGATCCTGTTGGATCTTCCCGGCTGGCTGAAGGCTGATCGCTGGAAAGGATTTTTCCGGCGTTATCGGGAAGATTTGGTCGGCTTCGTTTTGTCTTGGGGAATGGTCGGAGCGCTGGTTTTGTTGGCTTGGGGGATTATGCAAATAGGAAAATAAGCGGATGAGCAAAATCGTTATCAAGAACGGAATGGTGGTTCTGCCAGAGGAGGTGAAACGCTGCGATGTGGTCGTCGAATCTGGGACCGTCTCTTACATCGGAAATGAGCGGGCTGCCGAGCGGGATGCAATGGAGATTGAGGCCGATGGCAAATATGTTTTGCCCGGCTTTATCGATTTGCACAGCAATGGCGCCGCCGGTTTTGATTGCAGCGCCGGACTTTACGATGCCTCCTGCGGCCAATTCGACGCCGGCGAAGCAGCAATTGCCGAGGGGTTGGATCGGGCGCTGAGATACTTCGTGAGCAAGGGAACCACCAGAGTGGCTCTTTCAACTGTCGCGGCGCCGATGCGCCAGTTGCAGCAGGTCTTTGGCCATATCAATAGCTATCTCTCCTCGCAACCACAAGGTGGCCTTGCGGACGTTTTGGCGGGATTGTATATCGAAGGCTCCTTCATAAAAATGCACCAGTTTCGCGGCGCCCAGAATCCGGCGCATTTTCTTCGCCCATCCGTGGAGATCGTTGAGGGATTGCAGAACGCTGCCAAAGGCCTGATCAAGGTTGTCAACGTCCCGCCGGAGCATGAGGAGGCCGGCTTGGAAGTCATCGAATATTTGGCCAACCATGGCATTGTTGCAGCGGCCGGGCACACGGGAGCCACCGCCGAGCAATTCGAAAAGGCCATCGCCAAAGGCTTGTCTTTGGCGATACATTTCCTCAACGGCCCCACCGGCAGCTCGACCAAGCCGTTTCACGGCGGCGGAGCTGTAGAGGCCATTTTAAGCTCCGAGAAAATGTTTCTTGAGTTGATCACCGATGGCTACCATGTCACCCCGGCTTATGTTTTGGACACCCTCAAACGCAAGGGCTTTGACCGGACGGCTATTGTCACCGATAGCATGTTTCTCACCGGGCTTTCGGAGGTGAAGGAATTCGAGGTCTCCGGCATCAAGGGCAAGCTCAGCGAGAACGGCGAATACCTACACTGCGTGGACAATGAAGGCTTGCTTTTTGGCAGCGTCCTGACGATGGACAAGGCGTTTACCAATATGCTCAGTTGGCTGACAAAGCCGATGAAAGGTATTTGGAATGCCGTCCACCAACCTTTGAGTTTTGAAGATGCTCTGGTGGTCACCTCTCGAATGTGCAGCCCGGTTCCGGCACAAATTTTGGGCATTCATCAAGCGGGCGATCGCCGCCGCCCGGCACGTGGCACTGGAAGCATCGAGGTCGCAAAAAAAGCAGATATCCTGATTGCAGAAATTACTGACAGGGAGGGGATATACGAGCTGAGTATCGAGAAGGTGTTGGTAGGAGGGAGGGAATTGGCTTCGTGAATATAAGTGTAAACGAGATTTTCGGCTGGGCAGGTCCACGTAAGCAAACGGGTGTGGCGCAATTTAGATCAAGCTAACTGACTTCACTAATTCTTGTCAGCCATTCTATTTCATCGAAATCTTTGTCAAAGCTGGCGATGAGTCTTATTTTTAGCTCACGGGCGGCAATTGCGATTAACGCATCATGAAAGCTCAACCGACCTTCTTTCGAAGCCATCATTCTCAAGATTTCATCATAATAGGAAGCAATACTGGGATATACCCAGGTGATCTTTTCCTTCGGAGCCATCTGCTTTATTCTTTCCATAAAGAAGGAAAATTCCTCGGCCCTTCCTTTTTCTTCCAGCCTTCTCGCTAAGGCACTTGCGGCCTCACAAATGACGCAATCAAAATACACCGTCGACCATTTCCGTCTCTTGAATGTTTCATGCATGCGGTTTGCCTGTGCATTCCACTTGTCATGCACGTCCACTAGGCCCATAACGAAGTTGGAGTCGACGATGATTTTACTCATAGATATCCTCGGTGTCTTTTAGAGCATCTCCACCGACGGCAATGATGTTTTTTATCAAATCAAGAGACTCCGGCTCTACGGTCACCAGTTTTATTTTCTTCTTTCCGACAACCTCATCGATCAAGTCATCAAGCTCTTTTGGTGGCAACTGATTCAGAAGCTCTATGATGACCTTTTTGGGTACTTTTAGAGTCAGTTCTTCCATGCGTAGTACCTTTCTATTGCATTGCTCTCAAAATTCGTTTCGATAGCAAGATAGCATATTTTCTCAATGATGTCAACTGCAAATATTGATTTCCCAGTCGGAATTGCGAGTTCGGAAGAAAATCGGCTCTGGAGGAAAAAGCTTGCTGAGTTTGAACAACAGTCATTAGAGAGTCATCTGCAATCCCTCGGAGTTTATGGGGCAGCGACCCTCAATTCGCTAAGATATGATTAACAGTGGAACAAAATAAAATCAGCTAATAAGTCTAACAGCCTAACAGCCTAACAACCTAACAGCCTAAACCCTCCCAAACGGCATCTGCGGACCGACAGGAGACTCAGACGCTTTACTCCACCGGCAGCCTCCGATACCAAGTAAAATACATGACCGCCGAGCAAGCCACTGTAACGCCAGCCAGCACCGAAAACGTCCGCATGTAGTGAATCATCAAATACACGACCGCCAAATAAGCGCTGCTGATGGCCACCATTCCCAACAGTGTGTTGAAAAGATCGAGTCCAAAATGATCTGACTTTTTATATCCCGGCGATTGCAACAGTATTCGTTCTTTCACCTTTCGCCAAAAACCGCCCGGCTGGACTTTACGATAAAAGTCGACCAACAGCTTTTCGTCCACCGGCTCGGTAAGCAAAGTAGCGGCCACGCTGATCACCAACGAGGTGAAGGCGATGAGCGGGAAGTAGACGTGGAATGGCATGTCCTGCCAGAAGAATGATTGAACGAGAGAAAGCAGTGTTCCACCAATCGTGCCCCAGGTGAATCCCCAGCCGTTGAATCGCCACCAGTACCAACGCAAAACGTTGGGTAGCAGGACGCCGGCACCCAAAGCCAACATGATCCAATTCCAAATGTCGGCGATGGAGCGGGCGTTCATGCCGACAATGATTCCCGCCAAAATGATGATGGTGGAGCTGGCATAGCTGGCGATCATCTGCCGCCGTGGCGTGGGACGGCGGTCAAAGAACTTTTCGTAAACGTCCTTGACGAGATAGGAAGCTCCGGCATTGACGGTGGCGTTGAAGGTTCCCATAAAAGCCCCAAACAAGGCGGCCAAGAACAAACCGCGAATGCCGATGGGAAAATACTCGCGAATGACGATCGGCATGGCTCGTTCCGGATCATTCACCAAATGGCCATAATGCACCAGAGCTACCACAGTGATGCCCATGGTCATGGCCCAGCGCACCAGCAAAAAGATGCTCCAAATCCCGCCGACTTTGCAGGCATCAGCGGGCGTCCGCGCGGAGAGGAAGCGCTGAAAATCCGTCAACTGCGCCGGCCCACCGGCGTTGAGCAGCAAGCCTTTCGTCACCCAAACGAGAGTCATCAGGCCGAATAGGTAGTAAGGGGTTCCCTGCAAATAATCAATCTTCCATGCGGGCGCAAGTGAAAACCATCCGGCCGGCACTTTGTCGGCAAGAGCCGCCAGACTGCTGTCTTGGAACATCATCACGCAGACGACGATGCAAGCGACCGTGACCAAGATCATTTGCGCCACTTCGCTGACCACCACGCTGATAAAGCCGCCGGGAATCACGTAGAGCGCCACCAAAACCATCAGGATGATGGCGCAGAGGTTATCGGACAGCGGAATGAATTGCGAGGCGAACTTGCCGATGCCCTCAAAGGCATAACCGAGCAAGCCAATGGTGAAGATGATGGCCAGAATGGTGTAGGAGAAGCGGGCCATTTCTCCGGCAGGCCCATTGCCGAAACGAGTTTTCATCCATTCGGCGCCGGTGAAGACCTGAGAACGCTGCACCCATTTGCCGGTATAGCTCATAAAGAAGGCGGCCATCAAAAAGCCCCACATCCAGTGCACCCACATGCCGCGCATGCCGATGAGAAAGAACAGTGACACGATCCACATGGTGCCGGTGACGTCGAAGGTGGAGACGCTGCCGGACATGGAAAGGAACAGCCAATGGACCTTGCGCTCGCCCAAGAAGTACCGCTCTTCGCTGCGCTTTGCCCGGATTTGCACCCAGAATCCTGCCCCGACGACCAAAGCCAAATAAGCCACAATAACCGCATAGTCCAATCCAGCCATTCTCTCTCCTCACATTGGTTGCCGTTGTTAAGATCACGTAGCGAGTTGTTCACAAAGCAACGAATCAATTGATTGCATGACGCTAACAGCCCATCTTTTAGCCAGCCATCTCAGCTCAAACTGTCATATTGGAAACATCCTTTCCTATTCGCAGAAGGATTCGCCGTCCTTATTCATTTCAGAAGCGACATAAAGAAAGCTGTTTGCCGAAAATCCACTTGCCCCACAAACCCTGCATAGCCACTTTTTCGGGAAGTTTCATTCCCTGCTGTTTGAGCGCCAAGGCTATCTGGCCGCGAGGGTGCGAATCGTGGGAGATCAGATATCCCATCCAACGAACCGGCTGGCGAGCGAAAAGCCTGGTCTTGCCGCCTTCGGGCAGCGTCTGCTGCAAGAAATTCGCGACCGCTTGCCCGGATTCTACAAAAGCGTTTTTGAGTGAATCGCGACTTGGTTCAACCGACTTGGCATCATCCGTACGTTTTTGCCTTTTCCCCGTGGCATGATAATGCAGCCAGCCCATGCGCACGTCGTTCATGTGCTGCAACTGGCGCGCAACCGTCCGGCCTCGCGAGTTTAGCGGAACCGCCTCGAGTCCGGCATCGGGAATAGCGTCAATGAGCAGAAGATTGATTTGGTTGTGGATTCGCCAAGTGTTGAGAATTTGCTGAAGGAGGTCATTCCAATCCATGTGCTCTCCGAGATGATCCCACAAAATAGTTCAGCTCTATTTTTGCATAAAGGCCGTTTGATAAAGCGCCACCACTCTTTCCGGCGTAATATCCGACTGGATGTTGTGCACCTGATTGAAAACATATCCGCCGCCCTTGGCAAACACCTTGATGTTCTCTGATATATGTTTTTGCAGCTCTGTAAGGCTCGCTCGCGGCAGAAAATATTGCGTATCGCAGCCGCCGCCCCAGAAGACGAGCTTGTCGCCGAACTCTTTTTTCAGCTTTTCCGGCTGCATGTTCGGAGAGGAAATCTGCACCGGATTGAGGACGTCTACCCCGATTTCGATCAGATCGGGAATGACATCGTAAATGGCGCCGCAGGAGTGGAGGAAGACCGCCGCTTTACTGTGCTCGTGGGCATATTGGAACAGCTTGGCGTGGCGCGGCTTAAAGATTTCCCGGTACATTTTGGGGGACATTTGCAAAGCCTCCTGAGTGCCCAAGTCATCGCCAAACTGGATGACCTGAATGCAGTCGCCAACGGCATCCAAGTAAAGCCGCAAATTCTTCAAGTGATTGGCCACCAGTCGGTCCAGATAACACTCGACAAGCTCCCGGTCATACAGCAGCAATTCCAGAAAGCGCTCATAACCAAAATCGCCGTGGCCCGCTTCGAACAGATTGCCGCCGAATTCGCCCAGGATGGCATAATCGGTTTGTTCGTACAGGCGCTTGCTTTCTTGTCGCAGATATTCTTGCTCTCGCTGGGAAATCGTGCCAAACTGAAAAGCTTCAATTTCGGTTAAAGTTTCTGCCGTCGCCAAAGGGTGATAAACCTGGTCATACCAATAGCCGCCGGCGGGCATGCGGGCGATGACACGGCCATTCTCGCGCACCTCTAAGGAGCCGTCTGCCAATCGCACGGGATTGAAGTCTTCTGGCTCCAAGCAAGGCGAGCCGTCGGAAAGCGTGCCCGGCTTCCAGCGGTCAATGGGGACGCCGAAAGATGGGTGGAGTCTGTGCAATTGGATGACGTCGCCGCCAAAGCGTTCGAGGATGTCCAGCTCCGGCTCGGCCAGTTGCTGCATGAGGTCGTAGAGCTTGGTATTGGTAATCGGCAAGCCGAGGTGTTTGCGCAACCGGTTGTAAGCCAGAGCGGTGATGCCGGTGGAGCGCATGCCGCCAAAATCAATGGCCATCCGGTCGGGTTCATGGTGACTCAAAGTGCAGAGAATACGTTCGCGGTGGGTCATGAAATTCTCCTGAATTTTTGTTGGTTAATATTACCCATGAGTGCCGAAAATGGCAAGCAAAAAGTTTCGATAATACTAGAAATTCAAGAAATCAATTGGGGGCAACAAAGAAATATCTTGACATTTGTGGAAAGCTTGTTATTTTATTTGGTGAAAAAGTTATTGAGCATCTTGGGATTCATAGAAATAAAATTTCATCTCAATCTGACATAATCGTGCTAACAATTAACGTTCACTTAAAGCTGATTCGTCGCAACCGATCACAGGAGGCCAAATTGCTCAGCCTGACAAAAGGTCAAAATAATTGTATCTGATCACTGAGGTGAAGCCATATTAGCAAGCTGGCCAAGATTTGGTAAAATTGGTGAAACGGTCACCGATTTTGACCTGTAGAGTACTGGTGGTTGAGGAATAACCGCTTCACCTAATTATACCCTCTGGTCAAAAAACACAGAGAAATCAGAGGGTATTCGGTTGTTAGGATGAAAGGAGGTGTGAAATGATAAAGAAATCCCTTTTCATAATGCTCATTCTGAGCCTGCAATGGTTCAATTGCAGCCGAGAAAAGCAGCCGTTGGCGCCAAGAGTGCAAAAGCCGAACAATAATCCAGTTGTCAAACCGCAGATCGATATCTCATGGCCGAGCTTAGCCGACAGCCCTTGGCCAATGCATCATCACGATCCGCAATCCACCGGGCGCAGCCAATATCGAGGGCCTCAACTGGGGAGAATCAAATGGGCTTTTAACGTTGGTGCTGCAGTAGGAACCTCAACGGCGATTGGTGCAGATTCTACCCTGTATTTCGGCAGTAGCTATGAGATGGCATCAGAGAATGAACAAGCTACTTTTCTTTACGCCTTAAGCTTTCCCGGTTCTCTGAAGTGGAAATTTAGAACTCATAGTAGTGGTGCTGCAAGTTTAGCTGCTGCCCCCATCGTGGCCAGAGACGGCATTATTTACATTGGTTCCAGAGATCGCCGACTTTACGCTGTGCAACCCAACGGCCAGCTAAAATGGATTTTTGAGGCGGATGACCAAATAGAATATGCAGGATTGAATATCGGCTTGGACGGGGTCATTTATTTTGTTGATTGGAGTAAATATTTGTATGCAGTGAACCCTGATGGCAGCTTGCGCTGGAAAAGAGATGGCTATCACTTATTTATGAACTGGTCGACTGCAGGGATTTCCTTTTCACCGGAGGGTTCCACTCTGTATTTGGGTCTATTGGGCACGGCCGCAAGCGATACCGTGACTGGCTTGGCTGCGGTGGGTAACGATGGCGGCGTTAAGTGGATATTCAATGGTGCCGTGGCGGTAGGGACGCCCCTGGTGGACAACAGCGGCAACATCTTTTTTGTCGGCGCATATGGAAAGGGTGCCAGTGAAACAAAAGCAACGGGAATTTACTCGCTGACGCCAGAAGGTCAACTGCGCTGGAACTTCTTGTGCCATAGTTTTAGTGGTGTTGATTTAACTATGGACTATAATGGGAATGTTTACTTTGGCATAGCAAAAAGTGGAACTGAATTCTGGCTCGTTTCTACTGATAACGAAGGTAATTTACGCTGGGAATACAATATGAGTCAATTTGGACCATTATCAAGTTCCTTAATCTGTGATGTGGAGGGAACCATTTATGCGGCGGCGTGGCACCAAAACTTGCTTTTTGCATTAAGCTCGGACGGGTATTTAAAATGGCAAGTAGAAATTGGACCGGTTGGCTATATTTCTCCAGCCCTAGGCGATGGTTTGCTTTTCATTGGCACGTGGTATATTCAGAATAACAAGATGGGCAAAGAATTTTGCTGTATCGAATAGACAATTAATGAAGGAGTACCGGCCATGACACGCTATCTTAAATTATT
>DYKH01000453.1 GCA_020722685.1 Caldithrix sp.
GCCTTGCGTAAATACAAGATCGCTGCCAAACCGAATTGTCAAGGCCATCCGCGTAGAAAAAATCAGAGAGTAACATAAACTGCTCTGGTATGATCCCAGACAAATTGAACCCTGCCGGTCAGCGTTGCTGCCTATGAATCCACAATCTCAGGAAATAAGTAAAACCGAATATTGCTGCTTGGAAGGTATGAACCAAACTAAGGCTGATCTGCACGCCATGGCCTTATATGTTGCCATCTTTCGTTTGTACTTGATTAAACTCTTTTTCAAAAGAACCTACAACTTCAAGTATCTCGTCGAAATCCGGCGCCTCGCCGAAAAACATCTCCCTGCGCATGGCATTGTAATCCTGTCGCCAGCTTGGGATTTGATCTTCTTTCGGTAAGAGGCATAGTGAACCTGGCTTTAGAGTACTGTAATCCATCCAATTCTGGCTGAAGAAAACAGCCCGATGCTCGGCTATGTCGGAAAATAGACGGGGATTCTGTACGGCTCGCTTGGCGACGCCTTTATTAATGAGACACCATAGATCATAATAGTGCCGGGCAAGATGCCTTTTTTGGGGTTTATGAAGATTAAGCTTCGCTTTCTGAACCGGACGAAATATCTCTTCGTGCAGCAGCATCGCTTTTTCCCAGAAGGTCCTCTCTGGGGCGATTGCCTGAACCGGAAACTCTTTTATTGCCAAGAGGTCGGGAAACGCATCGGCGAGATAAGGTTTGATAAGTGGCGACTCTGTGGGCCACGTATCCGATCGCGCCCCCAATTCTATTTTGACTTGGGGATTCAGGTAGGTCGAACTACTGGTCAAGATTCTCGGATAATAAAACAGCAACGTCTGCTCATCCGGATCCTCATCCAACGAGGCAATCCTCAGAGACCACTCCATACTGGAAGGCAGGGCTTCCATGAAACGTTTTTCAAGCGCCGGTTTCAACTCCGTATGGATTTGTACTTGGCAAGCCGCCTTAAGCTCCTTAAGACGTTTCTTACGCTGCTTGCCGGTTGGCATTTTCTCCGGACTTTTATCTTCGCCAAAACCCAGGAAATCGCGATTAATCACGATATCGATGTCTTCGGAAAACCGCTCAATCAAGCCCCAGCCCTTGGAAAGGGATGTACCGCCCTTGAAAAACAACTGCTTGTTCCATCGCGGCAGAGAAAAAAGTTTCCACAACGTCCAGCATACCCAAAAGTCTTTTTCAATGCTCGCCGGCGACAGGCGAAGGCGCGATTGGGCCTGTTCAAAATACATCCCTATCTCGTCATTGGATTTTCTGATGAAAGCATCCACTGTTTAACCACCATTGTGTTTGGCAATCTTACGCATGATCGCGGCAATCCAGCCGGGTGCATAGGAAATGTCCTTTATGAGCTGTTTCTTGTCGTCATCACTCAAATGTTTGTTGAGCTGTGCGATAACAGTCGGATCGACATACCCTTTGCCAAGATATCGCAACGCCTGGATGACAAGACCGCTTATCCGGCCAGCCGTAGCCATCTGACGGGGCGTTGTTCTTTTAAGAATGATTTCCTGTTTGCCCAAACGAACGTTTTTTGATGGGCCATCCGTGAGGAATACGACCTTCATCGGAATTTGATCGGAAAGACCGAGAAGATTGGCGGCGTATGCGCCGGAAGGCTGCAAACGAACGGCGTCCCGGCCCTTCAAAGCATGGGCGATATTGTCTATAGAAGGTGACAGAAGCCCGAGTTGATCATGCTTGCGGGGGTAATCGTAAAGGCCGCGCGCCAAACGACGAATTGTCCCTTTTCGGCAGAGCCGGGTGAGTACCGTACCCACCACCCGAGGATCTCCAACCGAGGAAAATGATTTCGGCGTAAAGACAAAACCCCTTCCGTGCCCATAAATCATAGAAACTATATTCTTATCAATACTTTTCATGATTGCTGCCTGCTATGTTTTGATGAAAAGGCTATACAATATTTTCATCAAGACAGCAATCCATTTTCTCCTCTGATGGGTCTTCCGACCAGGCTTAAAAGTGAATCTTCATCTTCATAATTTGTAAACGAGCAAGAACTCGGCAACTTATTGTGTTTGTTCTTCGAGAATGGCGCGGCGGATGGAAAGAGGATAATGCTGGACACCTGCATCCCCATCGCCGGGTTCATCGGCCGCATAACCCCACTTCACGAGCGTAAATCTGATATGGCCGGCAAGAGAGGTGGTGGAGGTTTTTGCGAATCCTGGATGGGTGGAAAAAGAGGCAGTGGAGGCTTGCGCAAATCTAAGATCATCAGGATCATTGCCGGATTCCTGCATCGGAGGGCTGGTGATTTCCAGGCCGGTGATGGAGCGGGGATGGACGCAGGAACCCGTATTGTAATAGACAGGATCGGCCTGCGTTTTGCGGCGGATGCCGGGGGGGCCGATGCCGGATTCCAGCAGACGGCGCTCCGTAAGAGACAAATTCGCAAATACCGGGCGGTGGGTATGGCCGGCCACGACAATCGAAAAGGGCTCTGATAGCCCGAATT
>DYKH01000454.1 GCA_020722685.1 Caldithrix sp.
CAAGGGCTACAGCCTGGTCTTTGACGTGGTCCGCCGCTTCGCCCAACCCTTGGGCATTAATCTCCCCAAATGGGAAGGCCGGGTCATCGAAACGAAAAAGGGAGTGGTGCGGCTCCTGGCCGTCTCCGAGCGGGCCCGGCAGCTCTTCGGCCGGGAAGGCGCAGACGCGGCGGCCGACTGGATCACACACGAACCCGGCAAGGACGCGCAGCAGTGGCTGTTTCCCGAGATGGCCGCGCCGCGCCCCTCCAAACAATCCGGTCGCAAGCGGGGGATAATCGGAGCGCCTTTGACCGCCGAAGCCGCGACCCCGGCCGGGGCCACCACTTTGGACCGGGTCCACGCCGCCATGCTGCTCCAGGCCGGCGGCCAGGCCAACGCCCTAAGGACCTTGATTAAGACCGAGATCGACCGCGGGCCGGACTTCCTACGCCTGGCCAACGCCCTCTCGGCGCTGTATCCTAAAGGCAGCGAGGAAAAGCGTCTGCTCGACGCCATGCTTCTGGCCGTACCGAGGTGATTTAAGGAGAAAATAATGCTCAAAAAAATAGAGGTTAAAGGATATAAGTCGCTCCGAAGCGTTGAAGTCGAATTGTCCCGACTGACTGTATTGTTCGGTCCTAATGCCTCAGGGAAAAGCAACTTCATAGATGGTTTGCAGGTGCTCTCAAGGATTGCTTACCAACGGACAATCACCGATGCGATTTCGGGGCCTTTGCGGGGTTATCCCATAGAGCAGTTTTCCTTTCCTCCTGGGGGGCTTGCTGCGCTGCTCAGCCAAGACAATGCAGCTTTTTCTTTTTCAGTCGAGCTGGAGATAGGGAAGCCAGCAAGCAACTATAAATATAGGATAGAGATTTGTATTCAACCAGAATCGGGTTCCCTCAGCGTCGGAGACGAATTCTTGGCTGTGCTCACCCAACGGGGCGAGGTCAAAGGCAATTCCATCATTGAAAAAATTGGCGACCAAATCCGTATCCGGCGAAAAAGCAAGCCGGCAAATCCCCAAAGAGAGCCCATCAATCTCAACTATGCTATTATCTCCGATACTAGGTTTCGGGGAATCGAATATCGTCATATAGAACGTTGCCGGGATGAGCTTTCCAATTGGAGAACCTATTACTTGGATCCACGAGTAGCCATGCGATCGGCCATGACTCCTTCGGACGTTCGTGATATTGGACCATTGGGCGGAATGATAGCACCATTCCTCTACAAACTTAGCAATTCTCGGAATGGATATTTTGCCGCAATCAAACGCACCCTCAAATCTCTGATTCCGCGCATCGAGGATCTAAAAGTAGACCTGGATAAAAAACGTGGTTTTGTTGACATTACTATTCAGCAGGATGGCATTGAATACTCTAATCGAATTATTTCGGAAGGCACACTTCGCGTCCTATCACTTTGTGCTATTGCCGCCAACCCGTGGGCTAGCGGGCTTGTGGCCTTTGAGGAGCCGGAAAACGGTGTTCATCCCCGGCGCATCGAGCTGATTGCAGATCTTTTAGCTGCAATGGCCTTGGATCAGGGCCGCCAAGTCGTAGTGACTACGCATTCGCCCTTGCTTTGCGAGGCAGTTTTGAAAAAACAACAAAAATATCCTAAAGATATTTCCCTTATGAAAGTCGGTTACGGCACTGAAGGAACATCTATAAAGCCCTTCAATACCTCTGGTCCTCTTTTTAGTGATAATGAAATAAAGTCTGCTTTAGCTGAGAGGTCAGAAGACGGTATTTTTGAGAGCCTGCTGCTGAGAGGATTGATCGATGAATAATGCGGTTCTCATTGATATGTTTGCTGAAGATCATGCACACGAAGCCTTTTTAAGGGCTGTTGTTAGGCGCTTAGGCCGGGAGAGACAAAGATGCCTTCGCCCTCCGCGAGTACGAAATGCCAAGGGGGGGCACGGACGGGTTTTGACCGAGCTCAAGCTTTATCAGAAATCTGTTATCAAACAGATGTCAGACTCGTATGACTCCCCCGATATTATTATAGTAGCGATTGACGCCAACTGCCAACGTTTCTTACAAGCCCGCCAAGATATTGAAAAAGCCATAGAACCTGACTTCACGCACCGCACAGTTATCGCTTGTCCCGATCCACATATAGAGAAGTGGTATATGGCCGATATCGTCTCCTTCTGCCAAGTGGTAGGGCGGCAGCCACGTCCCATTAGAAAAAAGTGTGGGCGTGACCGTTATAAATCTTTGCTGGTGGAAACTATTCGCGCCGCGGGCCATCCCTCAATTCTTGGAGGCATTGAGTTCGCAGAAGACCTGGTTGATGCTATGGATTTCTATCGCGCTGGGAAAAATGACCCGAGTTTAAAATCTTTTTTCGATGAATTGGATGGGAAAATGAGCTTGATTTAAGGAGCCATCATGGAACCTTGGTACAAGGTAGATACACCGCGTAAGGAAATCCACAAGGCTAGCCATCTAACAAAAGATAAAGGACCTGCCGCCATGCATCTGGCCGTGCCCAGGTAAGAGAGG
>DYKH01000455.1 GCA_020722685.1 Caldithrix sp.
CATGCTCGAACAGCGGCTTGTGCCATTCCCAGGGCGTATGAGCCCATTCGTAGAGGTCGTAGAGCGTGCGGCCCGCCCAGAGCCCATCGGTAATCTGGAAATCCGGCAGGTCCGACTTGAGAGTGATGGTGTCCGGGCGATAGGTTTGGATTTTGATGGCATCCGCGCCGGCCTGTTTCGCCTCTTGAATGATGCGAAACGCAATATCCAGGTTGCCATTATGGTTAGCCGACATTTCGGCAATCACATAGGGGGGGCGCTCAATTCCTATCTTTCTTCGATCGATCTGGATTTCGGCAACCATTTTAAGGATTTCCCGGGATGCTGAATCAAAGCGACTCAAGGTCGTCATAAAGCCGGTACACAGTAATGCCGTATGACTCTAGGTGCCTGATCTGGTTGTAAATAGCGGATTCATTAGCCTCAGAAGAGATCAGGATCGCATTAATGTCGTTTTTTACTAGTGAAGGGTCGGAGGGGAAGTTCCGAATCTCGATTCCCATTAACTGGGCTCCAGCTTTCTTTGGGTCATTATCGTAGATGCACTCTATTCCTGCCGATTTCAGAATGGTTTCGCTTAGCAATTGAGATGTGTGTATTCCCCCCCCCCCACAACGCGAGCTTGCCTGGTCGAGTTTTATCGAGGATATTCTGAATTTTTTTGTTGATCCTTCTGGTCAGAAGCCCTGTACTGGATTTATATTCCTCAATAACTTGTAGCGATTCACTGTAGTCGTTCCGAATTGGCTGTCTGTTTTTTCCCGATTTTTTTGCCGACATCGCAATGACGGGGTAAAAAGGATGGATTTCCTTTCCATTGTCAAAGGTTTCTATGCGATCTATTGCAAATCCGTTCTGACAGACCAGATTGATCAAGGATTGTGGCGTGAAGAAGTTAACATGCTCAAAACCGAAATAGCATTTTGTACTATTCGGTTTCATAAGATTAGGGACTTCGATATAAATAATTCCTCCATCCTTGAGCAGACCTGGTAGATGGCGAATGACTTCGTCAGGATAGACAAGGTGCTCGATCACATGCGACAGGATAATAACATCAAAAGGCTTCTGGTCTTCCAACAATTCGAGTGAGAAAAAACCTTTTCTGACGGGAACACCAAGTTTCTCCCAAGAGATTTCTATGCATTTATCACTAGGATCAACCCCCATTACCTCCCATCCCAGAGTCTTGAGAAGACTAAGGCCGTATGCAATCGAACAGCCGACGTCTAGCGCAGATCCCTTAAAACCAGAGGGGAAGCGTGACATGATAAATTCGATCTGCCTTTCTATCTGTCGAACATCCTCGATAGAGCGGTTCCCTGCAGACTCCGGGTGTTCGTAGTTCGACATTCTTTCGTAGTATTTGAGTATTTCGTCTTCCGATAGGATGGGTGAAGCAAATACAAATCCACATTTTTTGCAAATGTTTATCAAGTGGTGATATCCGATGTCTCCAATCCCGACAATGTATTCCGTTGGCTGGTCATAAATATTAGCCGCATCTTGGCTTCCGCAAACTGAACAACACCGTTCAATTAGACTGACAGGTGGTTTTATTTTATTATTGATAGAGTCGTCCATTGTGCTACTCCAATATCAAAGTTTTGAGGCTTTGGTTAATACAGGTTGAGTTTTTCTAGTTTGGCCTGCATCGTGGGGCGTAATGCACGCCATTCTGTATCAAGTATACCAAGTCGGTAGACATCGACGAACTGTTCATCCATTTTGTGGTGTGCGCGGAAGACACCCTCAACAATGAAACCAAATTTCTGATGCAACTTGATCACGCTTGAGTTGAAAGCCAGTACTTCACAGGAGAGCTTGTGAAGTTTGAGCACCTCGAAGGCGTGTTCCAAGGCAAGAAACTCCATGCAGGTGCCCGTGCCACGCGGTGCCGTTGGCGACGCATAAAAGGCCCAGAAGGCATGTCTATCGGTTGTAACAATCGAGTTGAAACCTACAATGCCCAGCGGAATGCTTGCATTTTCATACATGAAATAACACTGATCATCACGCTGGGATATTTTCGCCCACCAAGCACGGTGTTCTTCGATAGAAATTACATGCCGTGTGTACATATTGGATCGCACACCGGGCGCATTACGCCAACTTAGCATGAGTTCTAATTCTTCATCGACGATAGGTCGAAGTTTGCCGATCGTTTGCATGATCTCCCCCTTTAGACAAAAGACACCCCTGAACTCATGACTTGTGATTGAACATACTTACATCCCGACCCATCAGCAATTGCAGCAGCACGTTCGGCCATGTGCTTCATGATTTCTGGATGAGTAATCAGCCGTCCCATTTCTTCATGGAGCTGCTTGCTCAGTCCGTCACCCATTTTCAACATAACCACAGCCTGTTCTTTTTCCAGAAATCGTGCCGCATCTTGTTGGTTCTCAGCCAGAACTATCAGCAGCGTGGGCAACCCGAGACAGCACCGCTCCCATGAGGTGCTTCCAGCCGCGCCGATCGCCAGGTCG
>DYKH01000116.1 GCA_020722685.1 Caldithrix sp.
ATGCAAAAGTCTGATAAAATCGACTTTTCTACAAGAATGGAGGGCATTCTTTAAGCCAAGTTCCTCTGGAGCATTTTGGCTTTTGATGTGTAATTTTGCTTTCTGATCTTTGATGTTTGATTTGAAGGCAACGTTACGCCACCGAAAAGAGAATCATACCATGTCCGCAGCCAATTGAAAAGCCCATCTCCAGATTAGTGCGCATCCAACCAGTTGGCGCCGACGCCCATATCAATCTTGATCGGCACATCCAAATGTATGGCACTTTCCATTTCTGTGCGTACCAGCTTTTGCATGATTTCCAACTCATCTTTAGGCACTTCAAAAACCAGCTCGTCATGAACTTGTAAGATCATTTTCGATTTGAGATTTTCCTCATCCAACCGCCGCTGGATATGAATCATCGCAACTTTGATCAAATCAGCCGCGCTGCCTTGGATCGGCGTGTTGACGGCGGTGCGCTCGGCGAATTCCCGCACGTTGCGATTGTCGCTGTTGATCTCCGGCAAATAGCGCCGACGATTGAGCAGCGTGGTCACGTAGCCTTTCTCGTGCGCTTCCTTGATCGTGTTTTGCATAAAAGCTTGCACGCCGGGATAGCTGGCAAAGTAGGCTTGGATGAAAGCCTCACCTTCCTCCGGCGTGATGCCCAAGCGCTGCGACAAGCCGTAAGCGCCCATGCCGTACATGATGCCGAAGTTCACTTCCTTAGCCTTTCGCCGTTGATCGGGCGTCACTTCCTTCGGGTCGATTTTGAAAACCAAGGCCGCGGTGCGGGTGTGCACGTCCTCATCCTGCAAAAACGATGAGCGCAAGGTCGCATCGCCGGAAATGTGCGCCATAATGCGCAGCTCGATCTGCGAATAGTCCGCGTCGAGAATGACATGCTTATTGTCTGCCGTCACGAACGCCTTGCGAATGCTGCGGCCGATTTCCGTCCGAATCGGGATGTTTTGTAGATTCGGATCGCTGGAAGAGAGCCTTCCCGTTGCCGCCACCGTTTGATTGAAGGAAGTGTGCAAACGACCTGTCTTGGGATTGATCAGTCTCGGCAAGGCGTCCACATAAGTGGACTTGAGCTTGGCAAGCTGACGGTAATCGAGGATAAGGCGCGGCAATTCATGCTTCTGCGCCAACTCTTCCAAAACAGCGACGTCGGTGGAAAAGCCGGTCTTGGTGCGGCGGGCGGTCGGCAGCTTGAGTTTTTCGAACAAAATCGTACCAAGCTGCTTAGGTGAATTGATGTTGAACTTACTCCCCGCGGCGCGGTAGATGTTGTCTTCAAGATTGGTTAATTGCCGATCCAGCTCCTTCGACATTCCGGCGAGGTAGGTTTCGTCTAAAGCAACGCCGTTTTGCTCCATACGCATCAAGACTTCGACCAGCGGGATTTCTACTTCTTTGAACAGCTCTTCCAGATCTACTTCTTCAAGCTTTTCAGCCAATATCTTGCGTAATCGCCAAGTCACCTCGGCGTCTTCACAGGCGTATTCCATGATCTTGGCAACGGGCACTTGATCCATGGTGATCTGATTTTTGCCGCTGCCGATCAGACTGCTGGTGGGAATCTTTTTGAAATTGAGATACTCCAAGCTGACGGAATCCAGATTGTGCTGGCGAGCCGTCGGATTGATCAGGTAGCTCGCCACCATCGTGTCGAAATCCAGGCCCCGAACCTCCACGCCATGCTGCGCTAAAACCAGCATGTCATACTTGGCATTGTGGCCGCATTTCTTGATGCTTGCATCTTCCAAGACCGGTTTCAAGCTGTCAAGCACGCTTTTCAAATCCAAGCAGTTGGCCTGTTCCGCCAAATCATTAGGCACCCTGACAGGAAGATAGTGCGCGATTCCCTCCTGCCAGGAAAAGGACAAGCCGACCAGCTCGGCTCGCATGGGATCCACGTCGGTAGTTTCCGTGTCCAATGCGAAGGCCCCGGCGTTCTTCAAGTCGCCGACCAATTGCTTCAGCGCCTCTCCTGTATCGACGAGATGATAGCTTTTCTTAAGGTCTTCTTTTCGCTTGGAGAACCGGTCGATCAATGAATGAATCTCCACGTCCTGAAAGAATGCGACTGCACGATCGTTCGCCATCTCGCCGATAAGCAAATCCGCAGGATTCTGCTCCAACGGAACATCGCAGTGAATGGTGGCCAATTGTTGTGAGAGGCGGGCCAGATGGGCATTGGCTCGCAAGCTTTCCAGAGTCCGCTTGTTGCTGACTTTATCGAGATTTTCCAACACCCCCTCCAGGGAGCCGAATTCCTGCAATAGCGGAACCGCCGTCTTGGGACCGATGCCGGGAACGCCGGGAATGTTATCGGAAGCGTCGCCCATCAAAGCCAGCAAATCGACAATTCTGCTGGGTGGCAGCCCAACCTTTTCCTCTACGCCTTTGCTGTCCAGCCATTCGGATTCTTCGCCCGCCTTGCGTGGATTGAAGACCTTGACCAGCGGGCCGACAAGCTGCATCAAATCTTTATCGCCGGTTACTAAGATTGTTTCGATGCCGGCTGCACTTGCCCGCTTTGCCAAAGTCCCCATTACGTCATCGGCCTCGTAGCCCGGTTTGGCGATAACTGGAACATTCAAAGCGTCCAACATTTGCCGAATTCGCGGCAACTGCGCCACCATTTCGTCGGCCATTTTAGGCCGTTGGGCTTTATATTCATCGAAAAGCTTGTGGCGAAAGGTCGGTTCCGGGGTGTCAAAGACCACGGCAAAATAGTCCGGCTTTTCCTCGTCCAGAATCTTAATCATGGTCTTGGCAAAGCCAAAAACAGCGCTGATGTTTTCGCCTTTGGAATTAGACAACGGATTGCGGACGAATGCATAATACGCCCGGTAAACCAAAGCAGAACCATCTATCAAGAAAAGTCGCTTGCGACCGGAGTTTTCGCTCATTTCAAACTCTACAGTGTTGGTGATCGCGGGTTTTATTCAATGTAAATGTAAGCAAAAGTTAAGTCTGATTCAATGCAAAATTTTGCGGCAGCACAGAAAGTAATTTTCCGATCAAGAGGTCCTCAGACCGCGCATGTCCGCTAATGAACGCCAATCAGCGCAGTACTCCTCCTCTAACTCTTGCTCTTGCTTTTGATCATTCTCCTGCTTATGCTCTTGCTCCGCACCTCCTTTGCGCAATTTCGCGTCCATTAGCGGATGAAATCCCTTGGAAAAAACCAACGATTAGATCCGTGCGAAAAAAGAGCTTGCAATTCTCGCCAAAGGGAAGGAAATTAATATGGAGTGGGTTCCTTCATTGTAATAAAGTCATGCGCCGGACGGGGGGAACCGAACAGATCTCCTATGGTAAAACAAAGAAGAAATGATAAAGCCATGGACAGTCGATTGAGGAGGGTTTGCTGATGAGCTATCTGGCGAATCCGGATTTTCAAAACGTGGGGGAATTACGGGCTGCCAAACAGCTATTGGAGAATCCCGGCTTGGCAGCCAAGCTGACCGACGCGTTGGGCGTGCCCATTGAAAAAACGCTTTCGATACTGCCGGAAAGATGGCACGAGACAGTGCAAGCAGCCAGCCGCCTTGCCATCGAAAAAGCGCTCGATTTCGCGATTATGACCATGAAGGATCGCCCCAGCAAAAAGTCCTCGGCCCTTAAGCACAAAATAGCCGTAGCCGCATCCGGAGCAGCGGGCGGCGCCTTCGGCTTGGCGTCTTTGGCCATTGAGCTGCCGATCTCCACGACCATCATGTTGCGATCGATTGCGGACATCGCCAGAGCAGAAGGGGAGGATTTCCGGCAGATCGAGGCCAAGCTGGCCTGTTTGGAAGTCTTTGCTCTGGGCGGCAAAGCTGCCAAGGATGACGCAAGCGAGGCGGGATACTACGCGGTGCGGGCAATCATGGCCAGTACGGTGTCGGATGCTGCCAACTACATCGCCAAACGCGGGCTGTCCGAAGAGGGCGCGCCGGCCCTGGTGCGATTCATCACCCGTATTGCCTCCCGATTTGGCGTGGTGGTATCGGAAAAAGTCGCGGCCGCCGCAGTCCCGATTGTCGGCGCAGTGGGTGGTGCTACTATTAATGCCATCTTTATCGACCATTTTCAGAAAATGGCGCAGGGGCATTTCGTCATTCGACGGTTGGAAAGAATGTATGGCAAGGAAGTGGTGCAGAGAGAATATGAAAGGCTTTAGCCGTCATGGGAAAGCTGGCAGCAGCAAAGCACATTTCTGATCAAATTTGGCTGTTTTTTGAAAGCTGAGCCAGAAAGCACAGACAAACACAAAATGGCGCTTGCTTTCAGATTGCATATTTACTAACTTAGCCCAGACTAAATGACTTACCCTTGACGCTATGGAGCTATGTGGGGGAAGAAGGAGAGTATTACGGTTCACGCCTGTTTCGCCCACTGGCACGATCTATCACCTTCTGGAAGCTCGGAGCTTCCATCAAGGCGCTGAATGAAAAAGAACAAAGGAGATGATCACTATGGGCAGAATCGCTGCCTTCGTGAGCATCGAAAATCCAGCCGATGCTGATAAGAGGATCGAGTGTGACGCCTTGGTCGATACCGGAGCCTCGCACATGATCCTGCCAAAGGCATGGCGTACCCGTTTGGGTGAGTTGAACCAATTGGCAGAAGTCGATTTGGAGATGGCTGATCAATCGCCCCGCAAGGGAGCGGTCTGCGGTCCGGTCCTGCTGCAAATTGAAGGATTCCGTCCGATCTACACGGAGGTAATCTTTGTCGAAATGCAGCCGGAAAACGGGCAATATGAGCCGCTGATCGGCTACATTCCGCTGGAGCAATCCCAAGCGGCTGTGGACCTGTTAGGCCATCGGCTGGTGCATGTGAAGCGGCTGGATTTGAAGTAATGAAGAGGATGATCAATCCACTCTCCAGACTGGGGGTGCATCATGCTAACGGTCAGCATGATTGAATGCTAATGATAGTAAGTTGCTTTATTGTTAGACGAATTGGATATGTACGGGGAAAAATGGGCGCGCGGCCATACCTTGATGGTGCTCTGTACCCATCAAACGCATCACCGCGGACAAATGACGGTGCTCATGCGTCAAGCCGGCTTGAAAGTGCCGGGAGTGTGCGGGCCGTCGAAAGAAGAATGGGCGCAATTCGGCCTGCCGCCGGCAAAATAAAGCCTCACTCGTCGATCTGGCTGCAAATTTAGAATGTATGGTGCCACTGTGGCTCAGAGACTCAGAGGGACGGCTTTTTGAGCAATCAAGGAGCAGCGGAGGGCAAAGCACTTCATCAAGAGCGAAAGCTTAATTCTCTAAAGTCTCTGTGCTCTCCGTGCCTCAGTGGCTTTTGTTAAATTGGTTATGGTCGTCAATAGCTTGGGAATTTTTTCGGAGCATAGGAGATATAGAATGACCCCCACAGATTATAGCACACCCCAGCAACCACCTTACCAGGCGGGCCCCTACTATCAGCCGCCTCAGCCGCGCAAATCGCGTTGGTGGATTGCCGTCCTTGCTATCTTGGGTTTTCTCTTTGTCGGCTTTATCATTTTGGTGGTCGGTTTCTTCGCTCTGGTAGGCGGGCTTTTTGAAAGTAAGCCTGTTACGGTCAAGTCGCAAACCGTGTTGCGTTTGAACGTCCCTGGCTATTTGCAGGAATACGCGGCCACAGATCCGTTTTCCATCTTTACCTCAGATGGTCTCAAGCCCGTCAGTTACTTCGACGTGCTCAACGCTATCAAACGCGCCAAGGAGGACGAAAACATCGAGGGAATTTATTATCGCAGCGGCGACCTGGCGGCCGGCTTTGCCAAAGCCACCGAGCTGCGTGAAGCTCTGGAGGATTTCAAGAAAAGCGGCAAATTCATCTACGCCTACCTGGAACTGGGAGCGGAGTCGGAATACTACCTCGCCTCCGTGGCGGATTCGATTTTCATGACCACCGAGGGTATGCTTGAGCTCAACGGCTATGCAATAACCGAACTGTTTTGGACCGGCACCTACGAAAAGCTCGGCATCCATTTTCATGTGCAACAGTTTGAAGAGTTCAAGTCTGCGGGCGAAACCTACATCCGTAGAGGCTTCAGCGAGCCGGCCCGCCGCGAGCTGCGCGATCTGTTGGATCAACGGTACTCGACCTTTGTGAGCAGCGTCGCAAAGAGTCGCTCACTCTCGGAGCGTAAAGTCGAGAGCGCCCTGCGTCGTGGCGTCTTTAGCGCGGATACTCTGCTGGCCATCGGTTTTATCGATGGGATCAAAAGCGAGAGCGACATCAAAGCCGCCATGCAGCAGAGGATCGAGCACACTAGCAAGAAGGATTCGCTGGAAGCATCAGGTGAAAAGCCACGGTTTGTCAACGTCAAAAGCTACATCAACAGCAGTTCCTACCGCACCTCTGCCTCCGTCAGTCGCGACAAGCAAATCGCAGTGGTCATAGGCTCGGGCTTGATCGTCCCCGGCGATACCGGCGAGATCGGTCTGTTCGAAGAATCTTTGCTTGCCTCCGGCACCTTTATTCGCAACCTGCGCAAAGCGCGGGACAACAATAGTGTCAAGGCCATCATCCTTCGCATCGATAGTCCTGGCGGCTCCATCACCGCTGCCGATGTGATTTGGGAAGAAATTCGTAAGACCAAACAGTTGAAACCGGTGTACGCCTCCATGAGCGATTTGGCAGCCTCCGGCGGTTACTATTTGGCGATGGCGTGCGACACGATCATCGCACACCCGGCGACCATCACCGGCTCCATCGGCGTCATCAGCGTGATCCCCAACTTTAGCGAGACGCTGGACAAAATCGGCGCCGATGCCGACACGGTAGCCACCAACCAATCGGCGCTGTTTCTGAACCCTTTTTTTCCCTTTTCGGAGCGGGACAAGGCGATTCTGTATGACTTGTCAAAGAACATGTACAACCGCTTTGTCACTCGCGTGGCAGAAAGCCGGCACAAAGAGTTTGCTGCAACCAGAGCCATCGCCAAAGGCCGAGTGTGGACAGGAGAAGCTGGCTATCGAATCGGCTTAGTAGACACTCTCGGCGGATTAGGTACCGCCATTCAAATGGCCAAACGGCGTATTGGCATTCCGCCGCACCAAAAGGTACGCATACGGTTTTACCCGGAACCCGTGGAGCCGCTGCGGGCGTTATTAAGACTGTTAGGATCGGGCTATGCAGCTCGAACGGGTGGAGGGACGCTGAGCAACTGGCAATCGCAGAAGCTGCTATGGCAGTTGATGCCGAAAGCCGTACAAGCACAGATTCAATACTTGGTCGCCCTAAGTCAGCTTTCACAGAAAGAAAGAACGTTGACGGCCCTGCCCTTTTTGCCGGCCATGGAATAAAGAACCCGCTAGTTGATCAGTTTGATCTGGTCGAATGTCGTATCTCCATTCTGAAGATGTCATGAGTAACATGAACAAGATAGTGCTTTCTAATCTGGCTTTTTTTCTATTCATGTCTGGATGTAAAGGATCCCACTCATTGGCGCAGCAAAAAAGCTCAAACTATGTGCCGGGGCAACTCACCATCGGCTTTGCCGACACCGTCACATTGGCATCGGCAAAGGAGTTCATCGCCAAGCAAGGCCTTGAGCCGATCAATCTGCAATTCAATTCCATGCTATCGATGTGGGTAGAAATCGACAGTGGAACTGCTGAAGCGCATATCAGAAGATTGAAGGCGGACCCCACCGTCCTCTGGGCGGAAAAACGCGGCTACGCCGAGGCGGACCAAAAGCCAAATAAGGAATACTTGCTCATCCAATTCAACCTTCGCGCCTCGGAAGCATCCGCCAAGAAACTCGTCGACTCACAGGGCGGCGTCGCTGTCAAGAAAGTCAATTCCATGCCCAAATGGGGAGTCGTCGCCGTGCCGGAGGGGCAGGAACAAATGTGGATCGAAAAGTTAAGGGCCTTTCCCTTTGTGCGCTACGTTGAGAGAAATGCTGTCGCCAAAATAGATCGATCAAAGAAGTAACCCACGTCAGCCTCCCGTCTATCGATCTCCTAAAAACCTGCATCCCCGTGCTTATGTCCTCCCTCAGCAAAACCGAGCTCACTCAAAACATCAAAACGAAAGCTATTGAATTGGGCTTTGATAAGGTAGGGATCGCCCAAGCCAAGGAGTTGGAGTGTGCGGAGCGCTTCGCCGAGTGGCTCTCGCGCGGCTATCAAGGTGAAATGACCTACATGGAAAATAATCAGAAGAAGAGAGTCGATCCCAGAAAAATCATGGAAGGCGCCAAGTCGGTCATTTCGCTGGCCATGAATTACTACACACCGTTCCGGCGAGCAGAAAATCCTTCCGAGGGCGTCATTTCCCGATATGCTTGTGGGGAAGACTATCATGACGTTATAAGGCCACGTCTGACCGCACTTCTTGCCTACATCAATAAATTAGTTCCTGAGAGTCATGGCCGGACCTTTGTGGACACCGCACCGATCATGGATAAGCAATGGGCGGTGCAGGCCGGCATCGGCTGGCAGGGCAAACATTCCAACGTAATCACCCGGGAATTCGGTTCCTGGGTTTTCCTGGGCGAAGTGGTGGTGGACATCGAATTGGACTATGACCAGCCGATTCCGGACTACTGCGGCACCTGCACTCGCTGCCTCGATGCCTGTCCCACTCAAGCCATCACTCAGCCTTATGTGGTCGACGCCAGGCGCTGCATCTCTTACTTGACCATCGAGCTGAAAGAAGATCGCCCCATACCCGAGGAGCTGCAGGAAAAGATGGGAAATCACATCTTTGGCTGCGACGTTTGTCAGGACGTGTGTCCATGGAACATCAAATTCGCCAAACCCGCCCATGAAGAAGCATTCCTCCCAAGGAGTGAAAACCTCAATCCAAACTTGGCAAGGCTGGCGGAGATGACTGAAGAACAATTCCGGACAACATACAAGAACAGTCCGATCAAGCGACCGAAATACCAGGGATTCCTGCGCAGCGTCCTCATCGCATTGAAGAACGCCGTGCGCGAGTTTTAAACCGCTATCAACCTTGGCGGCACAGGGTCGCCCCGTTTCCGCAGCTTCGGGTTTACTTACCCTAAAGCCAAGATGGCTGGAATTTAAGCTTGCATTTATGCTCTTTTCTTGCTATTTTTGGCCCGCAAAAAAAGAAAATTGAACGTGGAATGAAAGAATAGCTCCGGAGTTTGGAAATGGCAAAGAAATGCGATATTTGCGGCAAAGGCCCGATGGTAGGACACAACGTCAGCCATGCGCACAATTTGACCAAGCGCCGCTGGATGCCGAACATCAAGAAATTGCGTATCGCTGCGGAAGGCACGGCAAAATATGCCTACGTCTGCACCCGTTGCCTGCGTAGCGGCAAGGTCGTCAAAGCAGCATAAGCGATGGGAAAATGAATTTGAAAATAGAAAGGCTCCCAATTGTTGGGAGCCTTTTTTGTTGTGTTGCCGCGACAAGATAAAAAGTGAAAAAGCCTTCGCAATGAAGGCTTTTTCGCATCTGAACTGCGGCGGCTCGGTGAGCTTTGGCTTGTTGTCCGCAGATGCGACCTACAAAGCCATTTGCTTACTCGTTGGGATAGTTGAGCGCCGCAAGAGTGGGGCCCGACTCATTTTACGTTTCCAGCGGTCATTTTCACCAACCAAATGACGCGCGTCCATCTATGCTGCTATTCGAAAAACAAACCGCTGTGCTGCAAGAATTCTCTTCACCAATCTCGACAAGACTTGGGTGTATATGTTGTCGATTTGTCCAATGCAATCAGCTTTGTCCAAATCACCAAAGCGCTGGGAGCAAGAAACGCTTAGACGGTGCCACCGCGTATAGACGAGCTTTTAAAGCAAGCTCCACCTTTTTCTTCGACAAGCGGGAATCTCGTAGTCATTGTCGGAAAACCCATTGGCTTGATCGTCCGGGCCGTATTTCGGGAGATGTCGTTCTACGCCGTTTGTCTCCCTTGCTTCCCGACCCGTCGCCGCTGCCAACCAGCTTTCTTTCCGATCCTTGCCGTTGCCTCCCTGCCTTTCCCCGACGATCTCAAAAGGGCGTGGGGATCTTACCAGCTCCTCTGATTGACCGAATAGTTTCGCAGAGGTCTCTTTCTTCAATTCTTCGCTTATCTCGTCAATTCGGTCAACAGCCGGTATTTCCCTCCGGTTAATCGAGCTGGTTGCCGGGAAATCTATGTGCGGACGGTTGAGTCCAAATAGCCGGCGTCTGCCGTTGTGATTAGACAATCCCGTGGCAATGACGGTTATGCGCATTTCATCAGCAAGGGTCTTGTCAATTACGGCACCGAAAATGATATTAGCATTGGGACCGGCTTCTTCAAAAATGATGGTGGTTGCCGTGTTGACCTCGTGCAGGGTCATGCTGGCGCCGCCGGTAATATTCACCAACACGCCCAAGGCGCCGGAGATGGAGATGTCCTCCAGCAGCGGACTATGAATGGCCTGTTCGGCGGCTTGCTTGGCCCGGCTTTCACCGCTGGCGATGCCGGAACCCATCAACGCATCGCCCATTTCGCTCATCACCGCCCGTACGTCGGCAAAGTCCAAGTTCACCAGACCGGGGATGGAGATCAGATCGGAAATGCCTTTGGTGGCATTGAAGAGAATCTCGTCGGCAAAACGAAAGGCCTTATCCAGCGGCGTATTCGTCGGCACAATGGTCAACAGCCGCTGATTTGGGATGACGATGCAGGTGTCCACGCATTCCCTGAGCGCGGTGATACCTTCATCGGCCCTTTGCATGCGTTTGGGTCCCTCGAACAGAAACGGTTTAGTGACGATACCCACCGTCAGCGCGCCGATGTCGCGGGCGATCTCCGCAACGACAGGCGCTGCGCCGGTACCGGTTCCGCCGCCCATACCGGCAGTGACAAAGACCATGTCCGAGTCGGCCAGCACCTCATAGACGGCGTTGCGATCTTCTTCGATGGCGCGCCGGCCTTTTTCCGGATCCGCACCAGCGCCCAAGCCACGCGTGGTTTTGCTGCCGATGCGAACGCGAGTCGCCGCCTGACAGATCTCCAGCGCCTGCTCATCCGTATTGATGGCGACAAAATCAACGCCGCCGAGACCCTCAGCGATCATCCGATTGAGGGCGTTGCAGCCGGCGCCGCCCACGCCAACCACTTTCATCCTGGCCGAGACTGCGGGCGAATCGTCAAAATCAAAGGTCAAATTCATTTCCCACTCCTTTGCAAAAGTGAATTGCTTCCCCAGCCAACCTATCCCAAGTCGGTGGGGCAAATTTTTATCGACAAACTTTCTCTCTACAGAAGAAAGTCTAATATGGCGTTGTTAGAAGCCACAGAGACTCAGAGACACAGAGATTTCTCTTATTAGCTGCTTGGCAAATAATCAAAAACACATTGAGGCGGTTTTCTAAAGTATCATTCTCTTAATGCCTTCTTTCAGCACTGGAACGTTAAAATTTATTAGCAATCCCAATTTCTTATTGGACAATCTGAGATAGGACAAGAGCTGCGCTTCGAACAGCGGGTCCATCCTATCGACAGCCTTCAATTCCACAATCACTTCATCTTCGACCAAACATCGACTCCTTGCTCACCGAGGATATGCCCTTTGTAAGGAATTGGTATCGTAGCCGGCTCCTGACGCTTTAGGCCATATTGCTTTAGCTGAAAGCAGAGGGCCTTCTCATAAATGGACTCGAGCAGTCCTGGACCTAAATGACGATGTACTTCGATAGCGCAACCAATGATCTTTTCGGTAATCCTGTTCAATGCAGTGATTTTCAACAATGTCTACCCTCCTGATAATATCCACTCCACCACAAGGCAGCTTTTCAATGTCACTCCGTGTCTCTGAGCCTCGGTGGCAAGCTTTCTTTTATTAACTGTTAATATGACAACGTCGTCACACTGCCAAACCAACGGCGGAAGCGCTTTTTAATGGTATCGAACATGCCGCTATCTCCACCGCCAAAGCTTTTAGAAATGACCTCATGCTGATGCTTCATGCCGTACAGAAGCAATCCCACGCCGGTGGCGCACTGCGGCTTGCGCGCTTCTTCCACCATGCCGCCGAACCCGCTAGGAATGCCCAGCTTGACCGGCATATTAAAGATTTCCTCGGCAAGCTCGATGGTGCCGGGCAACAAGGAAGCGCCGCCGGTCAACACGACGCCGGTGGTCATGAGGTTGATATAATCGGAAGTCTTGACTTCTTCGTAAGCCAACGTCAAAATCTCCGCCATGCGCGGCTGGATGATATCTACCAACAGGCTCTTGGCGATGCGACGGGGAGAACGACCATTGACGCCGGCTACTTCCACGACTTCTTCTTTATCGTCCTCCGAATGCAAGGCGCGACCGTGCTCGATTTTCAACTTTTCTGCAGAATCGATCGGTGTGCGCAGGACAATGGCCAAGTCATTGGTCACGTTGCGCCCGCCCAAGGCGACCACCGATGTGTGCCGGATGCAGCCCTCATAGAACATGGCAATGTCGCTGGTGCCGCCGCCAATGTCAATGAGAATGACGCCTAGCTCCTTTTCATCATCGGTAAGGACCGCATAGCTGGAAGCCAGCGGTTCCAGAACCAAATCCGCCACGGCGTACCCGGCTTTTTCAATGCAGCGGTGAATATTTTGTGCCGAAGCAATGGCGCCGGTAACGATATGCACTTCGGCTTCCAAGCGCACGCCGCTCATGCCCACCGGGTCACGAATGCCGCGCTGGTCGTCGACGATAAATTCCTGCGGCAAGATATGGATGATTTCCCGATCAATAGGCAATGCCACGGCCTTGGCGGCATCAATAACTCGGCGCACGTCCTCGGGGCTCACCTCGCCATTTTCTCCGGAAATAGCCACCACACCTCGGCCATTGATGCTGCGGATATGATCTCCGGCAATCCCGGCAAATACCGTGTCCAGCTCCACATCGGCCATTTCTTCGGCCTTTTCCACCGCCGCTTTCATGGAGCGCACAGTTTTCTCCACATCGACCACCACACCATAACGCAGCCCCTCGGACGGCGCCGTTGCTACACCAATTATGTTAATGTCCTGAACGTCAGTGACCTCGGCGATGAAACAACCAATCTTCGTGGTACCGATGTCCAAGCCGCTAATGATTTGACTACCTTCCATTTCCATACCTCATTGAAAGCCTTCAAGCACGCCGAGTTAGCCGTTTTTCTTGAGAATGATTTGCCCAGCTATCCGAACATCCAGGTACTTGGCTTGCTCGACCAAACCGGTCGATCCCAACTGCTCTAAAAAAGCGTCCAGATAGGCGACTTTGCGTTCCAATGAACCCCGACCGATAATGACGGGTAGAGATCGAGCGACATTTAAATAGGCAATCATGCCGACGTTTTTTTTCAGATGTATCTCTGATATTTGGTTGAACAAAAGGTGATCCATACCATCCATGCGCTGCAGCAGTTCCACCACCTCATCAAACTCGGCCCCAGCCAGCCGCTGTTTTTTAGCGTTCATGCTCAAAGCGTCTCCGGTAACCACCGGCAAATCCCGATGCGGCAGGGAATTGGCCAAGCCCAAGATTTTCCCGTTCTCATCCACCGCGTACAGTTGCCCTGAGGAGAGATAGAAGAACGCCTTGCCGTCATTAGAGCTTTTCTTGAGTATGCGCTGCGCCTCTGGCGATGATATGGGCAAAAGAACTTCCCCGTCGTTTGACGGCTGTGAAAATGTCCCCTTCAGCTCCTGGAGTGTGTTCCTACGATCGATAAAAAAGTCTATGCCGTTGGGATTTTTGAATGGAAGGATGTGACTCGGTGAATGCGCCTCCAAGATGCGCAGGCCAACGGCCAAACCGAGCAACAAGGCTGCCCCAAAGAACAAGGCTTTTTTGCCCAAAGTTTGAAGATCCATGATGTGCACCTGTCCTATTCTTTTGTGCCTTGAATGAGACTGAATATCGATTGCACAATTTCGTTTGTTGCGTTGGGAAAGGCGGCGGCGCGCGCAGCCGTGCTCATCGCCTGACGCTTCGCGGTGTTCATCAGCAGGCTTTTTATCGACTCAGCCAGCAAGCTTTCCCGTAGTTCTTCTTCTCGCAGGACCATGGCGGCGCCCAGCTTTTCCAACGCATTGGCATTGATCACCTGATGATTTGCCGCCGCGTGCGGGAGCGGGATTAGGATCGCCGGCAAACCGTAGAGCGTGATTTCCGCCAATGTCAAGGCCCCGGCGCGACAGACGGCAAAATCGCTGGCTGCATAGGCAAAGGCCATATTCGAGATAAAATCAGCAACCCAAATTCGCGCGGCGTACTTTTCGGTCGCTTGCCGCACCTCCTGTAAGCTTGTCGTGCCTGTGCTCCAAATAAGCTGCAG
This sequence comes from Caldithrix sp., assembly GCA_020722685.1. The sequence continues at coordinate 14,255 of DYKH01000116.1, forward strand.
GTCGGTGTGCTCCATCAAATCGCCGAGGCAACCGATCACCGCTTTGTTGACCGCCAACGCTCCTTGACTGCCGCCAAAAACCAACATTGTGGGTTTGTCCGGATGTAAACCGAACTGCATCCTCGCTTCCTGCTTGGAGACGCCAAGCCGCAGGTCACGCACCGGATTGCCGCTTACGATCAGCTTTTCCTTTTTCTTGAAAAAGCGAACGGACTCTTGAAAGCTGAGATGCACGCGGTCAACCCACCTGGCGAGCATCCGCGTGGTCACGCCGGGATAGCTATTCTGCTCTTGCACAAGGGTCGGGTAACCGAACAAGGCCGCCAGCATCAGCATAGGGCCGCTCACGTAGCCGCCGGTTCCGATCACTGCGGATGGCTTGGTTTGGATCAAGATTCCAACGCATTGCAGCAAACTCCACATGAGTCGAAACGGCACAAGCACATTCGCAACCGTCCATCGCCGGGCAAATCCCCGCACCGCGATGAGGTGCAAAGAATAGCCCAAAGTTGGAATGACTTTGCATTCCAGACCTTTTGCAGTACCGACAAAATGGATCTCGGCTGCCGGTAGTGACTCGGCAATTTTCTGCGCAATGGCTATTGCCGGATACAAGTGTCCACCGGTGCCGCCGCCGGCAAATAGGAACACCTTCCTATTCGGCTCAGTTTTCTTATCGACGCCGGACATCTTTGCTAATCACGCAAGGTTCCATAGAAAGCCATCACCAGACCAACTACCGTGAAAGCCGCTTACTGCCCATGGTGAAAGCGGGGCGGTTCAGTCGCTGCCGATAAGTTCTCCAGCTTGGAGAATTCGCAAACGCTTCGTTTCCTTGCGACGAGACATTGATCAACAATCCGATTGCCGCCAAATGCGAAATAAGAGCCGTGCCGCCATAGCTAATGAACGGCATGGGAATACCCGTCGTCGGCACAATGGCAACACACACGGCCATATTGATCATGGCGTAGCTGCCAATGCAAACGGTAATGCCGCCGGCCAGCAGTCGTCCATAGCCATCCGGCGCCCACTGCGCTATTTTGATACCGCGATAGATGATTATGAAAAACAGCACAGCAACCGCGACGCTGCCGACAAAGCCAACTTCTTCGCCGATGATCGAATAGATAAAATCCTTGTGCGCCTCCGGCAGGAAATAGTACTTTTGCCGGCTGGCGCCAATACCCTGACCTAAAAATCCGCCTTGGGCCAAGCTGATCAGCGATTGCTTCACCTGCCATCCCAATTCACCCTGGTGGGAAAAATGGTCGATAAAGTCCAACATGCGTTTTAGCTGGTAGCCTTTGGCCATCATCATGGCAAAGCCGGCGGTCACAAAAGTAAGTCCGGTCGCCATTAGGTAACTGAGTTTTACCTCCGCAAAAAAGAACATCATGAAACCAATGATAGCGATGTTCAAGGCGGTGCCAAGATCCGGTTCCAGCGCCACTGGGGCGACGATCAACATCATGATTACGACCATCCTTAAAAATCCGCCCCAAAAATCATCCAACTTTTCTCGGTGCTTGTGCAGACTTCTGGCCAGCACCATAATCAGCGCATAGCGAGCAAAATCGGACGGCTGAAATTGGATAAATCCCAACTGAAACCACCTCTTTGCGCCCTTGATAACGGGAGCGATGGGCGGCCCGACAAAAAGCAGCAGCAGGAAAAACAACGAAACCACGTAAGCAATGGGTGACAGTCCCAGCCATTTGTGGTAGTCCACGCTGGCGATGACAACCATGAAGACCAGTCCGATGCAAATGCGGACAAGCTGGTTCTTGAAGAAAATGGCGCTATCGCCGGATATCTGCTCTGCCCGGTAGGAGCTTGAAGAATAGACGATTGCCGCGCCAAGAACGACCAGAAATAACACACTCTCCAACAGGAGGTAGTCAATGCGAGATAAATCTATCAATCGACGTTTGCGCATAGCCAACGGCTACCGAATTTTAAAGGTTGCCAAAGTTAGGAGCGCAAGAAGCATTCCTATGATCCAAAAGCGGATGACCACCTTGGGCTCCGGCCAACCAAGCAGCTCAAAGTGATGGTGAATGGGCGCCATGCGAAACACGCGCTTGCCGGTGCGCTTGAAGTAGAAGACCTGGATGATCACGGAAAGGCTCTCGATGACAAAGATACCGCAAATCAGCAGCAGCAGCAGCTCTTTCTTGATCAGCACGGCAACTGTGGCGATACCGCCGCCCAGGGCCAGTGCCCCGGTATCGCCCATAAAGACTTGGGCCGGATAGGCATTCCACCACAAAAATCCCAGAGAAGCGCCGAACAGGGCTGCGCAATAGATACTCAATTCCCCGGCTCCGGGCAAATAAATGATGTTGAGATAATCGCTAAAATCAAACCTGCCGGTGACGTAGGCCATAGCGCCAAAAGCGACTGCCGCAATGGCACTGAGTCCGATCAGCAGGCCATCGAGGCCGTCCGTCAAATTACTGCCATTGGAGGTCGCGGTAATGACAAAGGCGACCACAGCTATGTAGAGGATGCCGAACTCCAGCTCATAGTTCTTGAAAAACGGCAGCGAAGTGGA
>DYKH01000117.1 GCA_020722685.1 Caldithrix sp.
CGCATCTTCCGCCGCCGCACGAAGAATTGCGGCCTTCTCGGCGGGACTGGCCCCTTGCGGGAACATGTTCATGTCAATGACAAGTCCCCGTCTCGCCAGCTCCGTTGCGAGAAATTGATTGGGGTTCGGCTGCTTGGCCGCAATTTCAGCCAATTTCGCTCTTTGCTCCAGTTTTGCGGCTTCATCTTCAAACCGAAGAGAAGTCCGATAGGTGTCTGCCACGCCCTTCAAAGCGTGGGTAGCGCCTGTAACCATGGCCTTATACTCGGCTTTCTCCGCCGCAGCGATTCCTTGAGCCTCTGCGCGATCCGCCCGAGCTTCCGCCCGGCGTTCGGCGGCTTGCCGGTCTTGGTGCTGATATTCGATTTCTTGTTTTCGAAGTTCCAAGTTTTTCAATGGGACTTCTTCAAGCGCTTGCTTTCTCTCTAAAGCCTTCTGCGCGAAAGCAACTGTTTCCGGAGTGGACAAAAAGCCAGTCAGGGCATCTTGGATTTTTTGGGCTTCGGCCACTTGACCCCGAGACATGAGGGCTTCATGGGCTTGCCCAATCATAGCGGACAAATCCCGGAATCCCTGAAAGTCTTGATGCTTGAGCGTAACAGGGATAAGTCCGGTTAATGCCTTTACGGGATCGTTGCCAGCCGCATCGACGATGGCTTGATATTCAGCATCTCTCGCCTGGTCTTTCTCGAATTTCGCGGATTCGCGGCCTGCTCTTTCCCGCTCAAGGCCGAAGCGTTCCTTCTCCATCCCCAACCGAGCTTCTTCACGAGCACTTTGCTTCTCGCGTAAGTTCATCATTTGTCGAGCGGACTCACGTTCGAGCCGCATGTTTTGAAGTCTTTCGTAAGGCTCAATGTTTTTGTAGAACGTCTCCAACGGCCCGTTGTATCTGATATCGGGGTATCGAACATCGTAGTAAAACTGCGGAAGAGGGGCCATGTTTTACCTCCTCAAAAGAGACGCATGGGATTGGGATTTGTGAGCATACCCATCTGATATGCCGCCATGGGGTTGAACGTAGATCGGCCCCAACCGCCATTACGGCCACCCCCTCCCCCGAACATATACGCGGCGGAAAGTAGTTGACCGAATGGGTCTGGTTTACTGGCCTGATAGTTTGCCAGGTTCATCGCGCCTTGCGCCGCCGCCGCGCCCTGTGCGGAGTATCCCGACGCCAGACCAGAGGCAAGCTGGCCCATCAGCTCTGACTGACCTTGGCCCAATGATCCGATATTAGGGGTAGCCATGGTCCCTGACATAGGCTGACCACCCAATCCTTGCTGTGTAAGCCATTGGAGATTGGCGATTTGACGTTCACGTTCTTGAGCTGCCAAGGATTCCGCACGACGGCCAAGCTCCCGCTGGGCATACGTGCTGCTGGACAAGCCCGCCGCAGCCAGTTGGTTGTTCAGCCCACGGGTCGCTTCGCCTAATTGCCATTTGTACAACGGGCTGGCTTGAATCGCATACTCCAGATTCCGCGTCGGCTGGAGTTGCTTGAGGGTAAACTCAGTCGGCTCTTGATTAACCATCTGGGAAACCACACTTCCCGGATACGTGCCAGAACCCATGTAGGGCATCCCGGTATAGCCTAATTTTGCGGGGTCCGCTCCAGCGGCGATGGCGGCATTCCGGTAGGCGTTGCCTTCAGTACCAAGTCGATTTTGTGTGGCCTGGTAAATGGCCGCCATATCCATTTCAGGAAGCTGGCTTTGCCGGACGGTAGTCGGAATAGCGTAGGCATTTACCCCCAGAAGCTGTTGCATTTGTGGGAGAGCTTGCAGGGCGGAAAGCCGGGCCATCTGGTAAGGCATTTGCGCGGCTTGGTTTTGCGCATTGACCATTCGGGCCAGATCATACTGGGCTTGAGAACTGGCGATACTGGTGGCCAGATTGTTCCGCATCGCCTCGCGCATGAGCTGTTCATAAATCTGCATACCACGTTCTTGCGCAGCAATCTGCGCTCTTGTGGCTTCTCTGATGGCCTTCGCGGTTTTGTCTTTTTTAAATAGTCCGGCAATGGCGCCAATGCCAGAGACAATTCCAAACAAACTCATGCGTTTTTCTCCCTACTATAGTATATCCTACTTGGTATTTACCAGTCTACTGCCAATCGTATCTTGTTCAAAATGGAAGTCAATTTCCAGGAGAATCGGTCGTTGGCCTGAAAGTGTGCCAACCCACGAATCACCCGTGTCTCGGTAGATCCGACCAACCAGCATTGAGGAAATTGTTTTTCCCGTTCCTGGAATATCGACGGCGGGGGTCATCAAGTGGGCATGATCGACTCCTGTGCAAGTGTCGGTCATATCTGCTGTTGCTGACACTCCAAAAGTCCCGTCAATGTTTGCCCAAGAATAATCCAGTTTCCATGCGACCGTTTTATCCGCTTCTTCGTTTCCCCGAGTCCCCGGAGTCCAGTGTATGTGTACACTCAGATTTGAGCCTTCTTTGTATCCATGAGGTACCTGGACGGTGAAAAAAGCCTGATTAGACGTGGCGAATTCATAGACTTTAAAAGTAGTCCCGCTCCCTCCTGGTTGCCAATCAACGATAGTAGGATCATTTAACCCGGCAAAAACAAAAGCTCCGGGAATTATTCTCATATCATCCCACGTTGCGGCGTTCCCGTGGGCAACCATTGTACCGTCCGCCTCAAATTCCGTGTAGTTACCGGCACTTACATTACCAGCTTTCAAAAGATCAATTTTAGCTGTATTGATTTCCGCCAGGTTACTCCCAACAATATTTCCATTGGCTCCGTGTGTTTGCGTTAGAGTTGCGTGCGCCGCGCATGTTCCAACGGGGTCCGCGCTTACTTGGGCAGCCGTTGTTTCGTGCGGATTGGATTTGTTATTGATGTGTTCGTGAATATCCGTCAAATCCGTATCCAACGCCAATACCGATCCGTCAATGTTGCGGACAATTTGCCACAACAAATAGAGAAACCGGTCTAATTCCGCGGCAAGCTGATTTTTGAAAATACGAGCCAGTTGTGGGGGCGGCTGGATTGTGTTAGTAGCCAAGAACTTCAACCTCTTCTTCCATTGAGATTAACACAAAAGGACGATTTTCTGTGAAACTGATCTCATACTGCCGGGTACGGTAAATCTGTGGAATCGCTACATAGAGAAAGTCCATTTTACCGTTGACTTCTTGTTGAATCTCATCTTGCCAGGAAGCGTTATGGTCATTCCGCCATCGAATCATCACCCGTTCGCCTGCCATATTTCACTCCGTTGAAACCCAGATGTTGTGTGTGCTTCCACTGTCGCCCATGACCAATGTCCCGTCGAGAAGTTCGATCATCACACCGTTGATGCCAGACCATCCACAGGTGTTTGCCTTAACGATTGCGCTATGCGCGAAACGGTCTACTGTTCGATAGCAAGTCCCAAGGTCATGTATAGCCAGAAACGCGTTATTCGGGGACCGAGGAGACAAGCTGTAAAGGACATCACATTCCAACGGAGCTTCACCATTGGTTATCACAGTCCATGTTACCCCGTCAGATGATTCGTAAAGAATCTTGTCGTTAATCGCCACGAATGTACCGTGTCTGTGAGTAACGGATGAGTAGTGATCGGAGGCCCAATGGGAGTCCAGGTTAAGAGTTTTGCCAACGAGAGTAATCGCTCCTGTCACAGTATTAATCGTGAACTTCACCAACCCCATGGCTCCAGAATTTCCATGCGCACAAAGAATCGCTATGCCATTTGAGTACGCTGCTCTCTGGGCATAAGCAATCAAATTCCAACCGCCTCCAATATCCGCTGATGAAATAAGGGTATCCGTGATTACATCAATCACGTAAGCACTAACAGTAGTTAGTGCTCCTCGTTGGGGAATCCACAAAACCATTGAAGAATTAATAGGAAACAAATTCGCATTATGTGAATCTGCGCCATCGGGAATAACATACGTGTTGCTTTTCTGAGTCCAGTAGACGCCATCGAGACATACCCAGATTTTTCCAGTTCCATCCATGGCCGCCAGAATATTGTCATTGAGCTTGGCGAGGGCAAGGATTCCCGGAACCGCCGCGCTGTACGTACACTCCATCCAGGCCGTTAAATTGGACTTGTTCGCATAATAAATATGCCCAGGTCCAGCGAGACTAGGTGCCGTGGAAGCATAAATCTTATCACCGACTTCTATCAAATCGGTCACTGTAGCGCCCGGAAGTAGAGCAGACCCAACCCATACGTTACCATAGATCAAAGGATCGAGAACTTCAACGTAAACCTTGGCGGAAGTAGATTGGGTTGGTCCGGTAACCGTTACTTCGATACCATACGTCCCAAGTGGGGTGTCTCTGGGGATGAATCCAGTAATCAATCCGTCTGGATCAATAGACAAACCCCAATTCAATGTTTCGGCGTCTTGGTTGGTGATCGCCCAAGTTGGAGCACAACACTCGTTTGTTTCGCACTGGATTGACACCGGCTTTCCTGCATTGATCGTTTTTGTGGCTGTGTACGTGGATATTGCGGAAACGTAGACATCAGATTCGATAACCCCAAGACTTTTGTCGAGTAGCCAATCGGCAACCGAATGATCGTCGATATTCCATTTCCAAACGGTTGTTCCGTATGGATCAGTAATTGGAACTTCTTTCGTAATTTCTTGTTTAACCCCACCAGCCCGCCTTACCGTTCCTCGAATAGTAAATGACACCAGTCGATGAAATGGATAAGGGGTAGCGGAAATCCGGATAACGGTGCCCCAGAGAATAATAGTTTCAGAGATAGGAGTTATTGTGGTTGCTATTTTCGTTTCGTGGTAGACACGATACCTACTGAGTTGTGGTATCGGCGGAAATCCTATGGCGTCCAGACTAAAACCGATCGCACCTGGATATTTTTCAGGGTGAATATCAAAAATACCAGGCGGAATAGATTGCGCGATACAACCTTTCACAAATCCAAACTGGCATATTAATGAGCAGACTCGCGTTGAATCAATTCGTATCCATACCGAGCAAACCGGGTATGCCACTACTACATCAATGCCCCATTTACCAACACCAAATATTTTATCTAATTCACGACCGGGATTCATACTGCCGAAGAATTTATCTACGGAAATAGATATAGGGTTAATAGGATTTTCAAAATGGAAAGGACAACTACCTCCGTAAGTTCCAGCAGTAATAATGCCGGGTACAATTTTGTAATAGGGAGGCTTGATAAGCTCACCAACACGACAATACGCTTGACAGCCATTCCCCCCGGCCCACGGTCCACACGGAGTGTTTGATTGTGCTAACTGCATAGTAAACCCTATGTGGAGAACCCCCGGCGGACCCTGTATTGCCCCGAGCGTAATGCAAAAATCATCAGACACATGAAAAAAAGAACCCGTACCCAACTGAAAAGGTTTTGCTTCAATGGTTCTAGTTAAACCTTGACCGTCGACATAGGTTTCCCCGATTTTCATGAGACCGCTCATTTCTGGATTTCCGCTCATATTCCTACCCCACAAACGTCAGCGTAATCGTGGTATCCCGAACTGTCAATGTCCGATTGAATCGGAAAGCCGCTCCTCGCTCGTCAATCAGGTAAACCCCGACAGCAAAGGTTCCGGTTTGGCATGGAACAGTGCCAGAAATAGTTCTTGTTGTACCGTCGTAAATCAATCCCGGAGGTAAGTTTACAACGGAAATCGTGTAATAGTCGGTACTGTAATCAGGAAATGTAAATGAGTACGCAGAGCAACGAGTAGCGTCTGGAAGTTCCGGAGGTTCGGGGACCGGTCGGCCTTGAAAAGCCGTCGACCCCAAACGGGGATTGTCCATGGCGATTTTCGCCGTCATCCGGGTGACCAATTTTCGATTATGTGTTCCGTGATCGTAGTGCAGACTCCGCACGGAAAACCGGATCATTGTGCCATTATCCCAGAACGAATTGGGATCGAGGAAATACGTGCAATTATCCGAACTCCCTAGCAACCAATGATTGGCTCCACCGGGTTGGTAGGCAGAACAGTTAATGGGAAACCTTCTGTGCTTTAACTGAGAGAAGTCCGACCACCGATACCATCCCTGCGTGGAAATATCGAATACGACAGTCTGGTCCGTTTGAGGGGAAGGAAACTGAAACAGGACAAACCGGTCAGCCTGGACAACAAAAGCGTCCGATGTTATCGGAAGCGCTTGGAGAAAAGAATCCATCCAACCCGAGATAACTTTGATTTCCCGATCTTCAACCACAGCAATTTGCTGCTTATTCGTAATGAAATAGAGAACCCCACCGATCAATTTGAACGCCCGAGAACCCATAACTCCGATTTCACGAAGCGATCCCTCAACCGGTCGGATGGACTCAATGGAATCATCGTAATAATAAGATTCGATGGATGAGGACTTCATTACCAGCAATTCCGCACCCATATCCTGAATCGCCAAAACCGGATCACCTGTGCGACGAACATCAACGTAGCCTTCCCAAGTCAATCGTTTCGCCGGATCCGTGCTGTCAATTGCTTGTGTGTACCAAATACGAGCCGTATTCGTCTGAACCGCGTAAAACCGTCCTTTGAAGAACGCCACAGAACAGACGTTTGTCGGTGCGGCCGGATCAGGTTCAATGGTGGCCGGATTTACGCCATCCCATCCTAGCATCGGGCCGGATTCAGAAGCCATGAGCAACCAATAACCGGAATCTGCGAATTGAATCTTTCCGGCTTGATGAACATTCGTGCCTTCATTCACTTGCTGAAAGTTGGTTACCGGAGAAAGCGTGTAGAAAACGTGTCCGTCTCCGGTCAGCACGAATCGACGTTTCGCCTCCCACCAATACATGCCGGTGATTCCCTGGGAAACCGATGGAGTCTGGTTAAGAACCAAACCAGGACGCTTATAAATAGCTCCATCCCGGTCAATATAACCATTCCAAAGTTCGACTGATCCCTGTTTGACAATCGTGTCAAGCAGGTTTTTATCAAGTGGTCCAGGAAATGGGAGGCATTGAACCGGCATATTCACCACTCCAGAAGAACGAAACCGTTGGCCCCGTTCCCACCATTAGCCGCCATATCATAGGCGACCGCGCCAGATCCACCAGAACCGAATCCGGCCCCATTGACCCCACTGATGTAGGCAGTCCCGGAAGCCCGGTCGTACATCATGGAATAGAAATCTCCGCCAGTTCCAAAAACATTCGACCCACCATTACCAGAGATGGCCGCGTAGACATTTCCTGTAACATGATAGTGTCTGGAGGTAGCTCCAGGGGAACCCGTCGAAATCGCGGCCCCCTCCAAAAGCGATACGGACCCGGCCGAGCCACCTGCGCCAGAACCAGCGGTTGCCGTCGTTCCTCCATTTCCGCCACCAGTGAAGCAAATAGTGGTAGTCTCGTAGACAACAGAAGATGCACCCCCGCTACTCCCATTGGCCCCCGCCGTTCCACCGGCTCCTCCTGCGCCAACGGTGATCGTCCAGGTTGCCGACCCAACGACAACTGCGGGAGAAGTAATCAACGCCCGGTAGACACTTCCACCAGACCCACCGCCGCCACCACAAGGGGTACTAGTAGAAGATGCCGACCCTGCACCACCGCCTCCACCGCCAACACACGTTACCCAGATTCGGGTAGTCCCAACGGGAACAGTGAAGTTACCTGTTCCAGAAGTGAACAACTGGCTTCCCTTTACACTGGCGCTCTGAATGATGGACGAGACTTGCCCATACGATACCGCGTCTTGGGCTGATGTTCCTGTGGCCAGACCGACGATTTTGTGTCCGTTGGCCCCGAGATCCGCTCCAAGAGTCGCAATCAAACTGGTGACAGATGCGATATTGAGAGTGACCGACCCGATAATGTTCGTATAATTCGTAACAGTTAGGCTGGCAATCGTCGCCGCCTGGGTCGTAGTGGACGAAGAAATGATGTTCCTTTGGTAAAGTGTCAGCCCATGCGGGTCAGTGTTATCGATGGAAAAATCATAAGTGTTTTTCAGGTCAACATCGTCTACCGTGAACACTGTGTTCCCGGAACCATCTTTTACGATAAACTTGTACGCGCCATTGCCGTAGGCCACAAGTCTACCGCTGGAATCAAGTGTACAAGGATTATCCAGGGGAGACGTCAGCTCGGCGTCGGCATAAAGTGACGTACTGGCTGTTGATCCCGCCAAATACGTGTAAATTTTTCCGCCTGCCAAAGGATACCCGCCATAGTTCAATCCACTAAGCATAAACTGGACTTCTTTACCGTATGTGACAGCAAGGCAAAGAGCGGGAACGAGAAGCAGAGCAATCAATAACAAGGATCGACGTGACATGATTCTACAACTCCTTTATCCGAACCTAACGCCCGCCGGAATTCCACTTCCGCTTTGTTATTCAAGACACCAATACGATCCGGTGTCAGGTTGTAATAGTAACCCAATTCAGCCGCCAGCCCATACTGGAGGGCCTGTAGCCAATTCGAGGCAATGTAAACCTCCGTTCCGGTATACTGATCCTGCCCGGTTAGAACCGCAGTAAATAGCAGAATCAAGTCAGAATAATCCGGGGTCGGCCAAAAATGAAACTCCGCCTGCGGACCGGGTTGGATGAAAATTTTTGTGGGAATCCCCAACTCCGCCGGGTCGAGAGCAAAAAATTCCTCTCGCCCGACAATATCCAGAAAGTTCACCGTTCCTGCCTGGAGAATCCGGGGATTTGCAATTTCGGACATGTAAGAAGTTCCCCCGGAAAGAAAAAGTCGGTTGGGGGCTGTATATGATGTATCAACTGCCCAAGCTACTGTGCTTGTGATATTCGTTGTCGACGCCCAGAAATTCCGCCAGTTAGCCCCGGCACCAGGCTCATCGTTGGTCGTGGAATAATGCGGACGGATGCAAACGTACGTAGTCCCGTTATGAAGAACGTAATTTTCCAGGGACATCGTATATTGCTGATCGTGCAGATTAAACAGATCAACTCCGCGATTTCTCCATGTCCCCAGCAAGACATTGAGAGAAACGAGCGCTTGCGCCATGTCGTCCGAGGTTGGTTTGTCCCCTCTCCCGGCAAGCTGGAGCGCCCTGGTTAATAGGGAATTGACTGACATGTTCATGTGAACCCCCTAAAACAACCCCTTTATGGAAAAGGGGGGACGGGAGAACCCCGTCCCCCCTCGATCTGTAGGGGTCAGACAACCGGATCAGAGACCCTGGTCAGACACGAAGTAATCGCAGAAGAACGTGCCCTTGAAGGTCGTTGCGGCTGCCGCGCCGGCCGTCGCCCGGAGAGTCCCATCGGCACTGAGCATGGCGGTCGTGAAGCCACCGGTTGCGCCCGCAGCGGTAACGGCCACCTGGAGAGCGGCGCTCAGATTGGTAGCAGGAAGCCCGGTGATAACCGTGCTACCGCCAACAACGACGTCGAGACCCCAGGTGAGCGTAGGCTGCGGAGTGTTACAGATGAAACCGAGACGAACGGGAACCGCGCCCTTCGGCAACCGAAGCACGTCGATCGTATCGCCTGAAGCAACATTCTCCAGAGTAGTATCGACGTACTTCTCGAAGTGCACAACATCCGTGCCAAGACGGCGACCGGCGGGAAGAGTCAGGAACGTAGTGGAATTAGCCATTGCCTTTACTCCTTACCGGACGTTGGCGGTGCGCCCGGTGATGCGGGTATCCGCCGTATAAATGGAAAGAGAACCGAAGTCGTGGGAATTGAACTGGGGTTTAGCGCACTTGGCGGTCATACGCCAGCAATACCCCTTGAATTCCTCGTAGTCCTCGTCCTCTTCCACAATGGAGGGCCGCTCACCCCATGCCCACACAAGAGCCTGAGCACCGAGCAGGAGGGAATGGCTGTAGGGCACGTTGCCACCGGCCCCGCCGTTCGAGTAGATCCGAAGGTTATCGTGGTCGTGAATGACAACGCCGTCCCAAACCCCGACCATGCCAGAGAAGAGCGGGTTGTTTGACCCCTTCTCGGCGGCTTCCCGCTGGGCCTGCATAAACTCCGAATTACGTTTCAGGTCATAAATCTGATCCGGAGAACACAGCAGGACAAGGTAGTTTTTCCCGTCCACCTTGACGGGACGGAGTGGAACAATGTCCGCTGACCGACGACTAAGAGCCAGAGCTTTCGTCTTGGAAATAAGAGCCGGAGTCAGCAGATCGGCGGTTGTCAGGGTGGCAGTGGAAGTTGCCGTACCCGCGTAGATCGCGTCAGTAGGGGTCGCGGCCAGGCAATCAAACATCATCTGGTCGATCTGTTCGGAACCCCAATCAACCAGAGCACTGCGGATTTCGGAAGGGATATCCCCAACAAACCGCTGGCGGGTAAGCGCGCCATCATCCATGATGGGATAGCGGTACCGCTCCAAAGTAAGGTTGAAGGAATAGAACGACAGGCGATCTTCTTTCCCTTTAGCGGTCGCGTTACCGAGAATGGGAGAGCCGGTGACACGGGTGCGAAGGCCAAAGGTCATGGTCTCGCCCTTCTGCTTCGTGAAGTCCTCCTTCACAAAGACAATGTTATCCTCCCCACCCATAAACCGAGTGAAGTAGGCTTTCTTGACGGTATCAAGGAAGAGCTTGCGCTGGACAATGACCGGCGCAAGCGCATGACCAGTGGGAATTTCAGTATGGGCCATTGGTCCCTACACTCCTTTTCAACGTTTTCGATGGTACCTTTCGAGCTCAGCGTAAAGCTTGTCAATCTCGTCAGGCGTCATTCTGTCAATATCGTCCTCGGTGTAATCCTCGAACGACTTGGCCGCCTTGGCGGCTGGGGCGGACGAAACGGCGGGCTTTCCCCTACTGGCAGTCTGGACCTTATGCGCAAGTTCCGCAGGGCGTTTCTCGGCATCGGCCAGTTTTGCCTTGAGCGCGTTATACTCCCGGGTAAGAGCCAACCGCTTCAACATCTGGAACAGCACAGGAGGCGCGAATGTTCCAATAGGGTCTTTCTGGAACTGGGCTACGACTTCTTCCGGGGCACCATCGGCCTTCATCAGCTCAACCATCTCCGGGGCGGCCTTGTCAAAGTCCTTATCCCATTGGTAGACGGCTTTTCGGATAGCTTCACGATTCTCCGAAACGAGCCTGGCATCTTCTTCCTCGGATTCCGCCTCTTTTTCCCGGACTTCCCGCAGAAGTTTTTTGGTCGCGGCTACAGGGTCCGCGACGAATTCATCGGGTTTGACCGTTGTCTCCACATCAGGAACGGCCTGCCGCACTTTCTTACGAAGAAGTCCGATCTCCGCGTTACGCTGGACGATAAAAGCCTCTTTGTCCTGGACTTGTTTTTCCAAGCGCTTATTGGCTTCTTCAAGTTCAGCCAATCGCTTCAAAATATCCGGCTCAGGAGATTTTGGCTTTTCATCCGGGGACGTCGAGGACTTTTCGTCCATCGGTTTGTCGCCCTCCGCCATGACTTCGCCCAGCATGGCATCAAGTTCTTCGGAGGTCTTGCCATCCAGTTCCATCTGTTTGTCAATGATCTTGGGCATTATTCTGTTCCGTCCTTTCGGAGTGTTCGGATCGGCCGGATTTCTCCGCACCTACTTGTAGAATACGCAGTATTTCTCGAAAAGTCAAGAATCACCGGGGGCCCATCCCACCACCCCCTTGTCCAGGCGCAGGGAGTCCCGGTCCTCGGGTATCCGGCCCCTTCGCAATCTGGGTTTTAAGAATCTCCGTATTGTACTTGCGGTTCTCCGCCGCAATCGCTTCTTGTTTTGATTGCTCAATGGCCCGCATGATTTTTTCTTTTCCGGGCACAGCAGCAGTCGCCAGAAGGGCTTCCGGCGGAATGGGCACACCGTTACGCTGCATTTCCATCATAAGTTGCAGGTTGGCCATCTGCGTTGTCGCGCTTGCACCGGATTCCCCAACCGCCACGTCGTAAGCCAAAAGATCAGCGTCTTGCAACCGACGAACAAGTTCCTGGTAGATTGCCTGGTTATTCGGATCAACCAACTGTTTGTTTAGATACACTTCCTCCGCTGCGGCCTGATCCATCACCAATCGGGCAATGCGCTCCGGACTGTCTTTGTAGCGGCGTTGAATCCACAAAAGAATCTGTCGACCCAATTCACGTTTGAGCCGACTCATGTTGTCGAACAAATACTCATTGCCAATCAGTGCCTGCCTCTGCTTGTGCAGAATGGCCACACCGGACTCCTGACCAGTAGCGGCACCAAGTAGTTCCATATTCACGTTGGTCACTTCCCGGAACGACTTCAAGGATTCAAGTTCCAGGTTGACCAAACCGGGATCAAGCCGTCCGTTCTCGACTTTTTGTGGTGCCCGGCCGATATCATTGACTTTCACCACAAAGCCGGCGGAAGACACGTCCCTCTTGAACTGTTCAAACTCGGCTCGACCCCGGAACATGTTCTCTTCCACAAACCAACCATTGTTGATGGCCGTATTCACGATATCGGTCATTTGCGACCGACGCTTATTCATCTCCCTTTGGGGGTCTTTCGCTCGTTCGATCTTCCCTTCAAACTTGCTTCCCCGCTTGTAAGCGTACGCAGAAAGCACGGAAAAACTTGGCCCGGTGGCATTGGGGGCAACGGGCAAGTCGGGGATAACGTCAGACACCAGCACGGCCCCGACCAGGACAGTTTTGCGGATTCGATGAACGCGCCTTTCGATAATGTCGAACGGCAGACCATCGAATTTACGAAACTGCTTCGGGACAGCTTCCTCCGACACCACGAACCCGGTCGCCGAATCCATGTATACCTTGACATTGCGGTAGACTTTTTCCTCACACTCCATGTACCGAACCTGTTTGGTGTGATCGTTGACAAACAGGCCGGGTCGCAAGCCCTGGTTTAAATCCGAAGTATCCTTCGGCCCGGACAATGCCCCAAACTCATCCGCGCCAAGAGCGATCGCGGCGGCTTTTTCCGGGTACATTTTCTGTGCTTGACGACTCGAAATCCACTTCCAACGAAACATGTAATCCATGTCGCTCTGATCCCGCCGAATGTGCGGCCCACACAGAATCATGTCCCATGGAACATGCCGGATTCGCAGGAAACCCCGGATATCCGTGTCCGTCTCGTCAAAAAATTCAATGCTTCCCCGCCCGACAGCAATCTCATCTTCAAAGGCGGCTACTTCTTCGTAATCGTAATCATTCGCCGTAAGAATCTGTTTCGCCACCTGCGTCAGGACATCTGCGATCATCTGGTCCCCGTTCTCGATAGGGAAATACCGAATGTCCATACGATTCTGGCGAAAAATTCCAGACAACGTTTCCACCATAGGGGCGCACTGATTGATTGTCAGCACCGCCCGTTTCTTCTCAGCCAACTCCGCCGCCTGGGTCGAATCCCATTGATCTCCTTCGAGAAATCTGATAGATTCCTGGCCTTTCTCGATACTATCCCGCTCAAAATCCCAAGCTTCCTGGAATTGAGCCAACTTACGAGCGATGACTTCGTTTTCCGGCTCATCAAGCTCTGTTTCCGTCTCGGCTTCGGGCAACGGCACCACCGCGTGCGTATGCCCGTTCACTTCGTCCAGAACAATTCCGGGTGGCTGCCCAGGTTCCCTGGTGGCCATACCACCGTGCTGATGACCTTTAGCGATTGACGTGATAAGCCGCCCGTCGGCGGATGCGTACACAAGATGAGCATGTTTTTGCCGGCCTTCGCCCGAATAATCCGCCAAAAGCAGCATTTCAAACCCCCATCCATCCGAATTTATTGCGATTGAAAGTCCGGGCGCGCTCTTCCTTCTCCCGGATCTTTTCTTTGCGGGCCAATACCATCGTGGCATCCGCCGCCATAAACGTCAAGACCAACGCATCGGCCTTATTAGGTGACGGCATCCCCCTCTTCTTCATCTCGGCCTTCGATTCAACTTTGATCTTACCATTATCTTCCTTGACCTTGTACTTTATTCCGCTTAGTTCCGCCACCAGTTCCGGGTCAGGACATTTAGCCAGCGAAAGACGATTGTTTTCAAACCGAACTCTGGTTTCCCACCAAAGCTCATCCCGCAATCTGTTGAACTTCTCATTCCGAGCTGCGCTACCCACATTCACAGGGTACACACCGGGAATACCTAATCGTCGACACTCGTCGTAAACACCAATTCCCAGCCCGATAGCGTCGATGTAAATAGCCTGGGGTTCCCACTCCGCCGCCCTTGCGCCAATCCAACGGGCTAGTTCGATTGTGTCGTATTTCTTCAGTTCCGTGATCTCATGGACTACTCCACCTTGCCGGACTAAAATAACCGAAGAGTCCATACCTTGTCGTGCCACATCCACCCCAAACACGATGGGCTCGTTCTTGGGCTCGTCAAATTCAAGCTCCATCGCCGCACGGCACCATTCATAAGGTATCAGACTGTCACTGTCCGCTGCCGGGGGTTCGCCCTTCACACTGACCCGGTATTCCTGCGACCCTTCTCCATACTTCTCTTTCATATACTGGATCTGGGTTTCGGTAATCAAGTCGCTTTCTTCGGCGTCCCAATGAAGATTGATCCAAAACTTCGCTTCGGGTCCGAAATGCGTATCGTAGGCAAACCCGGATCTTCGTGTCGGGTTCCAAAGCAGAACCACAAAGTTCACCGGATCTGTCAGGGTGGTATCCAACTTCTCAAAAACCGGATCCGGCACACCCGATGCCTCGTCTATGACGAACATGGTAAATCGGCCGTGCTTGCCTTGTAGGACTTCAAGCTGCTCGTTGATAGGCGCGTTCGGTCCAACTGAATTACAAGTCACGAACCACTCCTTACCGTTGTCCGGATCACTCTTGATTCTGGCACCGGTTGAGAGCAGTTCCAGTTCATCCGCCAGCAGACATACCTTCTCCCCGTCCACCCGACGACTCTTCCAATGGGACAGTTCGGAAATCAGATTGCTGCGAAGGTTATTCATGGACGGGGCCAACAGATACGTCTTTGACCCGATAAAACAAGACAAATACCACCAGATTACAATGCTGGCCGCCGCGTCCTTACCCGTACCTTTACCAGCACGAATCGAAATACCGCGCTTCTTAACCAGCTCTTTCTCTTCTTCAGTCAACGGCTGGTTCATGTCCACTTTGAACTTGGCACGGACAAGCGCGGAAATGGCGGAAAAAAACTGCTTTTGCTGGTCGTTGGCCTTAAATCTGAAAACTTCCTTGGCGAACACGTCTACATCGTCCCGCCACATTGGAAGCTTTCTCAACACGGCCTCCCGGATTTCCTCGCATGTGAGCTTGCGGCGTTCGCTCATTTCAAAAAATCCACGTCCGGGAGCGGCGTCTGCCCGGGCAGATCATCTTTCGCCCGCTTCGGCATAGAGTCACTGACGAGTTGAATCCAGGAAAGACTCCTCAAACTGATATTCTCTGTTGACTGTTCAGTCAGTAATCTGGCCTTATCCACAAGGATACCCGCCGCCAGAGCCCGCTGAGAAGCAGGAATGTGCCGCAGTTCAAAATCCGTCATCGTATCGAGACTGGTAATCAACCGTTGCGCCGTCGAAAGACATCGACCGGCGATGTTTTTCTGAATCTCCTTGACCTTCTCCTGCGTAGTCGGGAGTTCCGGCCGGTCTATTGGTGCCGGTGAAGGCTTCGGCGGTACCGGCGCTTTCTCTTCTTCGGCGAGAAGGCGGGCCCGGTAAATGTCGATGTAGCGGTTTACAGTTTTGGGATTAATACCCATAGCCGCTGCAACAGCCGAATTAGTGAAGAGTTTGTTCTTCTGAATTACGATTTGTTTCAAAAGCTCTTCGTTTATTTTCACTTTTCCGATCGGCATACCCTAAGCATACGCCCTGAGAGAGGAAAAAGCAACTAGTTCAGATGAGTAGGCCAAGTGGCCTTAACCACCCCCACCTAAGACTGGGGCGGCGTCCCGGTCTTAGGCCACATAACGCGAGAAAAACAACGAAAATCAGCGAAAAGCAAAGCAAAACAGCGAGAGATCTGGAAGAATGGCGAAAATCAGCGAAAAGCAAAGCAAAACAGCGAGAGATCTGGAAGAATGGCGAAAACGCTGCCCCGGCCTAGAGCTGCACAACAACGAAAACGCTGCCCCGGCCTAGGGCTGCACAACAACGAAAACGCTGCCCTGGCCTAGAGCCGTTCTTAGAGGCTGCCCCGGCCTAGAGCCGTTCTTAGAGGCTGCCCCGGCCTGGGACTGCACAACAGCGAAAACGCGAGAAAAACGACGAAAATCAGCGAAAATCAGCGAAAGACAGAGCAAAGCGGCGAAGGAGCCAAAAGGGCGGCAAAAATCGACGCTGACTTTTAGTGTTATCCACACACTAAGAGGCAAACCAGGATATATGAACGCGCGCGCAGGGGTCTGGTCCCCCCTCCCCCCCATGGGGTGGAATAGTCAATCAGACAATCCGGCAGAGACGGAGTAGTCCAGCTGTCAAGTCCGCACGGAGTAGTCCGCCGCTGCCGGACGCATCGGCCGCACCCGGATGCTGCCCCGGTGCCAGAACAGCGGCAGAATACGTCCGAGAATAGGTATTATGTAAACCAGGGGGGGAAAGACACGCGCGACGCGAGCACGCGCGCACGCAAGCACGCGCGACGCGAGCACGCGCGACGCGGGCACGCGCGCACGCAAGCACGCAAGCACGCGCGACGCGAGCACGCGGGGTGCGGTAAATTTACCACAGGTGCGGTAGCTTTTTAGGGAATTTTTCCCTACCCGCCGAGGGTACAACAACCCGCGGCACCGCAATTTCGCACCGCGCAAACCCGCGCCAGCAGCGGCGTGTCGCCCGTGCTGTTCACCGCCCCCCGCGCCGCGCCGGCGGCCAGCAACACGGTCCCGAACGACGCGGTCACACCCACGGCAGT
>DYKH01000456.1 GCA_020722685.1 Caldithrix sp.
CACTGGCATCAAGATGCAATATTTGGGAGTCGACATTATTATATCCGATTTAGTGGTGAAATATCGTCCGCCTGCTGTTGGTTCCAATTTATTTTACTTAAAGCATCACAAGCAGATTGCAACGTGATGTCGTCCTTTGCGAAGCAGAATCTGAGAAGATTATCGTTGCCCTCGTGGAAGAATGCGCTGCCCGGGACGCTGGCAACACCTGTCTTGTCGAGCAGGCACATTGCCTTTTCCTTGGAGTTATTCCCGGGAATTCTAGAAGCATCGGCAAGAATGTAGTAAGCTCCTTGCGGTTTACACGGAGGCAAACCCGCCTTCGACAATCCGGTGCAAAACATGTTTCGTTTTGCCTGATACGTTTCAGACAAGCGGATGTAGTAATGCTTGTCGAGTTTATCGAGAGCGTCCGCCACCCCAGCTTGGAGGGGGGCTGGGGCACAGACATAAATAAGATCGCTGACATGACCGATGGTCTCTGCAATCTCATGTGGTGCAATGCAGTAACCGATACGCCATCCTGTGATGCTAAACACCTTCGAAAATCCTGAAATTGTGATCGTCCTATCACTGAGTTCAGGAACCGCAGCCGGGCTGAGATGCCGTTTTCCATCATAGGTAAAGTGTTCATAAATCTCATCCGTGAAGGCGATCAGGTTGTGCTCGCGGCAAAATCGGCCCAGCATTTCGAGCTCGTTAAAAGAGAATATTTTCCCTGATGGGTTTGCCGGGGTGTTGATCAAGATGGCTTTTGTTTTTTGTGATACAATTTTCTCGAGCCGTTCGAAGTCTATCTCCCATTCGGGAGGGTGCATGCGCAGGTAGAGGGGAACGGCACCGATTGCGTATGTCGTATTCACATGGTAGCCATAGCAAGGCTCGAACAGCACAACTTCGTCTCCTGGCGACAAGGTGGCCATCATTGCACAGTACAGCGCCCCTGTCGCGCCAGCAGAGACGACTACATTGCTCTCGTCACAAGGGATTTGGTTGAAGTCTTCCGCTTTTCGTGCAATTGCTTCACGCAACTTTTTGATGCCGCGATGGTGCGTGTAGGAGTTGACGCCGTTGCGGATGGCATCGCAGGCAGCATCCCGAATGATGTTGCTCAACGGAAGGTCGCATACCCCCTGAGACAAGTTTATGCCGTAGCGCCGTTCACACTCGTCTGTCATGTTCCTTATCTCGGACTTCGAGATAAAATCCACTCGCTCTGCAGTCCTGAATATTTCAGTGTTTTTCATGATTTTTTAGTTGTTCGGTGAGATGCTTTAAATTCAAAGTAAGCTCCGCATCGCCTCGCATACAAAATCAATATCGTTTTCGTCTAGGTTTCCTGCTGATGGCAGGGAAATGCCCTGAGCGGCGACTTTGGCGGCAACCGGGTTGGAGAAACGCGCTTCGAGTGTAGGGAAGGTGCTCATCCTCGGGAAAGCTGGACGGGCGTGGATATTCAAATCGGCCAACTTGGCGACCAGACAATCGCGTTCGGGTTTCGTAATATTGTCTATCAGCGCCGAAGGATAGCAGTAGTTCGCCTTGTCTCCCTGGCGTTCCCGGACAAAACTCAAACGCGGATGGTGACCAAGTCGTTCTTCATACCATGAGAATATCCGGCGTTTTTTATCCACCAGCTCCTCGATACGCTCGACCTGTGCACGTGCCATTGCTGCAGTGAGATTGGCGATGGTGTATTGATAGCCTACTGTGTCTGACCAGAACCTAGTTTTGGTAACTTCATCGTTTCGGCCCATCTCTGAGAGGTGCAGAGCTCTTTTGTAAAGATATTCGTCGTTCGTAACCAGTATTCCACCTTCTCC
Source organism: Caldithrix sp. (assembly GCA_020722685.1). The sequence continues at coordinate 1,824 of DYKH01000456.1, forward strand.
ACTGACCGCGATTTTCGCGCCTTGGAAGCTGAAGCACCCTATATTGCCGAATGTGCCGGTCTTTTGCCCCTTATGGTTTGCCCCGAGCGATGGAGCGGCATCCTCGATGACAAGCAAATCATGCTTGTGGGCGATGTCCATGATGGCGGTCATGTCCGCAGGCACCCCGAAGGAATGCACCAGCATGATGGCTTTGGTTGAGGGAGTTATGGCCGCTTCGATGGCCGCAGGACTTATGCACCAGGTATCGGGCTCGATGTCAACAAATACCGGTTTGGCTCTAGTATAGACTATGCTGTAGGCAGTCGCCACCCAACTGAAATCCGTGCATATAACCTCGTCTCCCGGCTTTAGCCCAAGAGATGCGCATGCAAGATGCAGGGCAAGCGTGCAGCAGTGGGTCGGGATGCCGTGTTTCACTCCGAGATAGCGGCAGACCTCCTCGCGCAAGGCCACAATATCCTTGTTGAAAGTCTCGTAACATCCGTTTCTCACTGCATCAACAACATAGTCAATTTCCTTCTGGGTGATCCAAGGCCCGGCAAATGCGATTTTCTTTTTTGATTTATGCATATTCCCTGATTCCGTGATGGTCTTTTTGACCATCATCCTTTTTGTTTTTCAACGCGTGAGCTACATCCCGAAATGACTTTTTC
>DYKH01000457.1 GCA_020722685.1 Caldithrix sp.
CTGTCTATTACCCACATCTTGTACTTGTAGCAAAATCGGCTAGAATTTCGAGCTATCCTACAGAAGCAAGGAGATGTGAGAGTTGACCAACAAACCACAAATCAAAGAAGTATCCTGGGCTGTTGAAGAATTCGCTCAGGTTGATTTGAAAGATGAGCGGTTGAATCGGCGTTGTCAGAAATTAGCAGATGCGCTTGGACAGCAACCGACTGCGCCGATCAACCAAGCGTGTGAGGATTGGGCCGATAGCAAGGCGGCCTATCGTTTTGTAGCCAACCCGAAGGTTACGCCAGATGAAATTCTATCGGCACACAGCCAGCGCACTGTGGAACGGATGATAGGTCATACCGTGGTATTGGCCATCCAAGACACCACGTTTTTCAACTACACCCATCATCCCGAAACAGTGGGGCTGGGTGAAATCGGTACGAAAGGGCAAAACCAGCGTGGTTTTGGCCTGCATACCACTTTGGCCGTGACGCCAGAAGGACAGCCATTGGGCGTACTGATTCAGGAATACCTGGAGCGACCTGTTGGAGAGCCAGCCCACACGCCCAGTGAAGCAAGAAAGCAACCCATTGAAGAGAAAGAGAGCTACCGTTGGCTGCAAGCTTTCGAGAAAACCATTGAGTTAGCTCCCGAAGGCGTTCAGGTGGTGACGGTATGTGACCGAGAAGCCGACATCTACGAGATGTTTGTCCTGGCGCAAGAGCGTCAGGCCTCCTTACTGGTGCGAGCTGACGATGATCGTTGTCTGCAAGACGAGGAAGTCAAACACTTGTGGGCCAAAGTCGAACGACAACCCATCCGAGGCGAACTCATGGTGCAGATCACTGGCAACGACAAGCGTCAAGAGCGTCAGGCCATGGTCTCTGTGCGCTATGCCTCCGTCATACTGCGCCCGCCCTGGCGACCAGAGCAGAAAAAGCTGCCAGCGGTCACACTCCAGGCTATTCTCGTACGTGAAGAGAACCCGCCAGACAACCTGGCCGAATTGGGCAACCAAGAACCCATCGAGTGGATGCTGTTGACCAATACGCCCGTCACCAGCTTTGACGAAGCTGCCAAAGTGGTTGGCTGGTATTGTTGCCGTTGGCAGATCGAAGTCTTCCACAAAATCATCAAATCCGGCTGCCGTGTTGAAAGCAGCCTGTTGCAAACCGCAAAACGCCTGCAAAACTACATCACCCTGATGGGGGTGGTGGCTTGGCGTCTGCACTGGCTGACTTACATCAACCGCACCGACCCTGATTTGCCCTGCACACATATCTTGACTACCGTGGAATGGCAGGCGCTCTATATGCGCATTCACAAAACCACCTGCTTTCCCTCGACAGTACCATCCGTCCGCCAGGCGGTACGCTGGATCGCCCAATTGGGCGGTTTCTTGGGCCGCAAATCAGACGGCGAACCAGGCATCACGGCTATCTGGCGCGGCTGGCAGCGACTTCAGGATTTGGCCGCCACCTGGTATATCGTTGTCAATGAGCAACCCCAACTTGTGGGTAATAGATAGGCGAAATATAGGCTTAACAAAGGTTAGTGGAATAATCGAGAAGATTCGTCAGAAGTTAGATCGAATACATGCTTGGTGAATATTCAATTCGACACGTGTCGGTGTACTTGAAATTATACTGGTAAATCTATTTGACAAAAGCAAGAAAGGAAGTAGATTTGGCCTTTTATGCAGTTGGTTATATTCCATCCATATTCTTCATGTCAACGGGTAAACGCTCGAATTTCAGCAAGACCTTCCTCCGTCACAACCACCTCCGGCACCACGCTCGGAAACAACCTCTCTAAATTCGCCGAAACCTGCACCAGCACCGTGTCGTCACCGGCATCTACCGTGATTCCTGTCACCACCGCATGCACACCATATTGCGCCGGGTAGCCATTATTCATGCTAGCAAACGCCTGGGCGTTGGCCCAGGTTTTGCTGGTGGATTGTAAATCTCCGGTCTCCTCGAACACTCTCTGGCTGATCTCAGCAGCGGCCGCCAGGGCGGCGGCATCGGCTGCCTTGGCAACTTCCGCCCGGGTATAGCGATAGCGCCCTAGATCAATACTCAAGGCAACGTTCGGGATCAGGATGAATGGCAATACCTGTAAAGCAGGAAGGTCCTCAACAATAGCCGTAGAGTATGTTTGCCCTGTATACCCAATTTTAACGCCCTGATCTTTTTCCTCTTTCTCTATATTCAAGTTATGATCGAGATACCAGGTGTATTTTCGACAACTTGTTATAACAATTCTGTAAACGCCCTGTGATAAGACCCTGCTACTATAGATTAAGTGATCGGTTTCTCAATGCCGTGCTATCATACAAGATAAGCGGTGCTGTTTTAAGAAGAAAGTGCATCGAAAAGGAAGACCTTTCTCATGAAACATATCTTGGTCATCGAAGATGAGCGAAACCTTGCGCGCCTGTTACGTCAGCACCTTGAAGAGGATGGGTACCGGGTGTCACTGGCGTT
>DYKH01000458.1 GCA_020722685.1 Caldithrix sp.
TTTCCGGCCGGTGAAACCGCAAAAAACTCTCGCTGTTGGGCAGGTGAAAATGGAGCTGCCTTACACCCCGCAATTGCAGCCGTTCATAGAGCGGAAGAAGTTTTTTATAAAGTTGTTGACGCACGTCATTGCGGACAGCTTCATCGGCGGAATTCGCCTTTTTGTAAAGCTCGAGAATCTCAGGCTGGTTTATATATGTGTTAAAGGCAGCGCGGGCAGTTTCCTGGTTGGCAAAAGCAGTCACGCCGTGTGCGGTGTTCAGCTCGTCTTGCAGCCGAGCATAATAGGCATCTCTTTTTTGCTCAAAATGGCGGTAACTCTCCAATGCCGTCAGACCGGCCAACAACAGAAAAATGGCGAGAAAACCAATCTTTTGCTTACTCTGCTTCATTTTTTATCTCCTTTCTTGACGCCCAACGGTTGAGTTGTGGCGATTGCGGGGTTGGCAAAGTTACCCCGATAACCAATATGAGTGTGGCCCTATCTACTTTCAATTAAAGCCAAGACTAGCAATTCGGCGCCAACGATTTGTAGGGCGGAATTTTGTTGGTAGTATGGCATCTGTTACGGAAATTCTTTCAATATGAGTGGTAAATAAACTTTCAGCGCTGGCGTATACTCATCCGCGCCGATATCCACAGTATTAGCTTGAATACGTAGCTCACCATCAAAATCATGGTTGCTGACAACGGCCGAATTATCCCCTTTGTTGATGGCTGGAGACCCACTTTGCAGATGAAGGTCCGGATGTACAAAATCTACGAACACTGGGTTGGCGAAAACAGAGTGGGCATCGTTGCCAGTGCCGCTACGGTAGGCATCAAAGCCAGTGTAGCTTACGTTCTGCCACAGCCACTCGCTGTGTTCTGCCCCACCGGGGGCGTAGTAGAGGTTGTCATCTACAATGTTGCCGGAGTTTTGGATGTAAACGTTACTAATGAGAACGTTTTGGTCATTAGCGTAAAAGATGTTGTTCTTGATGATGTTGTTTCGAGTATCGTATTGTAGCATAAGTTCGCCGCTGCCGCTATGCACGGTATCATTATGGTAGAGCGTGTTGTTGACTATGGCGCAATGAGCCGCGTATCCCCGATCCGGATCATATCCGCCCATCGCTATGCCGGCAATATGATTATGATAAACAAGATTATTGGTAACCGTAAGGTAACTGGCGTTGCCGTTAGCGTGTTCGCTGGCAATTTCAATGCCGATGTTGGCCGAGTAAACCCGATTGCGTTCAATATGGATATTTTTACCGCCGTCAACATAAATGCCGCCGGCGCCACGGTCGCCGCCGCCGGCTTCGCTGCCGCCGTAAGCCGGATTAGTGGATGAATCGACATTGTAAACGGTGTTACTGATAACCACTCCGTTTCGCGCTCGGTCAAGCGTTAGATCGTCAACAATCTTTTCAAAACCGATGCAGACAATAGCAATGTTATCTATATCGTGGACCAGATTGTGGGTAACAGTGAATTGTTCTACGTTGCCGTTCAACGCCAGGGCTTCGCTGGAGCCGAGCTTCAAGTGATCAAGTTCGTTACCGCTGATGGTCAGATGGTGGATGGACTGCGCTTCATTCCCATAAATGGCGATGCCATGCGCGTTCGCTCCTAATAAATCCTGGTCAACAGGGGCGTTAGTCTCAATATGGTGGATATGGTTGTTTAGCAGTTGAATGTGATGAGCATCCCCTTCAATCTGGATGCCCATTGGCACAGCATCCGTGAAGGTAGTGGTGTAGTTGCGAATTTCAAATCCCCGGATGATGAGGTAGCTTGGGCCGTTGATATAGAAAGCGTTATCACCGTAGGGACTGACCAGGCCGGCGCCATCCAGAATTGGCGTTTCACCGGGAGCGTTTTGGAAGGTGATGTAACCGTCGGCGGCAGAACCGGACACGGTAATGTCGACCGCTTCGGTGTAAATTCCCCCGCGCACGTAAACGGTGTCGCCAGGGGAAAGAACATTGGCCGCGTGCTGGATGGTTGCCCAAGGGTCCGTTTCTGCGCCAGAGTTATTGTCATCTCCGCCAGGCGCCACAAAGTAGGTATTGCCTTGAACAAGAGTTATTTGATGATTCGACACCATCAGGACTATTACTAAAAACAGGAAAGCTATCACCAGACTGATCAGCCAGTTATATCGCATAGAAAGTTTTCCTCCAATCCGCAAATTAGCCGCCCAACGGAAAGCATGAGCGGCGGGTATTACAAGCACACCCGAATTAGCAGGGCGATAGCCCCGTCTGCTCCATGCAGTGTTGGGCGGCGTTTTCGCTATCGTAGTATACATGGCAGATAAATCTTTAGGGGTAGTCGCCAGGCTGAATCGGACCCGTCAGCGAGAGAAAGGTGACATGGGGACCATCCACGAGGACATTTTCGCCCACCCGAACCGCTTGCACGTCTATGATGGCAGGCGAGGGCGGGGGAGAATCAAACTCCTCGCTGAAATGCAC
>DYKH01000459.1 GCA_020722685.1 Caldithrix sp.
CAAATAGACCCCTCAGCATTCCCAGTCATTGATTGCTTTGTGAGCGTCACGGATAATGCCGGCAATCCGATCACCGGCCTCAATGCAAGTCATTTTGCTGTGCAAGAGGAGGGGGTGGTGCAGTCTCCGATCACTGTTAAACCCATACCCGGCTCCCAATTGCCGGTGTCGGTGGCGCTGGTGCTGGATCGAAGCGGCAGCATGCAAGGCCAGCCCTTGGCCGATGCCAAGACCGCCGCCAATTATTTTGTCGATCAAATGGCGGCAAATGATAAAGGAGCGGTCATTAGTTTTGCCTCTGATGTAACGGTCAATCAAGGATTCACTACCGACAAAATGGCCTTGCATAATGCCATCAACTCTCTGGTTGAGGGAGGCTGGACCTCCCACTATGACGCCATCGTTGAAGCCGTCAACCAATGCAATACCCAAAGCGGGAGAAAGGCGATTATCTCTTTGACTGACGGGAATGACAACGATAGTTACAACACCATTGATAATTGCATAGCGGCTGCCAAATCTGCGGGTGTGCCGGTTTATACTATTGGCTTGGGCAATCAAATCAATGAAAGCGCCCTCATCAGAATTGCCAACGAAACCGGCGGGCGATATTACTACGCCCCATCTTCCTCCGATTTGCAGCAAATTTACCAATTGATCTCCCTGCAATTGCAAAACCAGTACAAAATCACTTACACCACCAGCAATCCCGCCTATGATTGCAGTGCAAGGAATGTTGAGATTACGGTTACTTATCAGGCTGATTCAGACACCAAGACGAGAACCTATCAAGCTCCATGCACGCCCACGGTTCCGATATATCCTACTGCGCCTTCCCCCGTTGTCGTCGCTGGCACCGACTTTTGGTTGGATATTCAAGTGGGTACTGCCTCCAAGCCGGTGACGAATCTCTTTGGCGTAAGCTTTGTCCTTAACTATGCCAGCACGCAATATTTGGACGTGGTGACGCCCTATACTTCTTCGGTCGTTCCAGGGCGGTTCATCGGCACCGACTTGGTCTTTTTCCAAGATGTGAATGATGCTGCGGGTCAGGTTAGCATCGGCGTGGCACGCAAATCCGGAGCCGGCGGAGTGAATGGATTCGGCAGTGTGGCGCGGGTGCATTTCCTGGTGTTGGCTTCCGCTCCGGATCAGACTCTGCTTAACTTTTCTTTGACCTCGGTCAGCGCCATCGACCCGAACGGTGCGCCCATTCAATTGGATCCCCAGTCCTTGGTGTTAACCGTCTCCAGCGGCGTGCTCGTTTGGCCGGGCGACGCTAATAACAACGGCTACGTAGATCAGGCGGACGTTCTCCCGCTGGGTGTATATTTCCACAATACCGGAGCCGCGCGAGCGGGGGCACCCAACAACCAATGGTATGGCCAGCTTTGCTCGCCGCCTTGGAATCCCCTTAATGCCACGTATGCGGATTGTGATGGCACGGGCCAAGTCAATCAAGCGGATGTGTTTGCCATTGGTCTCAATTGGCATCGTTCGCATACGACCACATTGGCTAACTCCGCCGCTTCACCACTCAAGAAAGCCGCCGATACCGCGGTCCTGCGCGTGGTATGCAGAGGAGACGGCACGCCCAACAATCGTCGCCATGCCTCTGTGGAAATCGAAAATGTTGCCAATCTCTTGGGCATCTCCTATGAATTAGTGGCCGCAAATGGGGAGCACATCCTCTTTGATTCCACCGTATATGGCGAATTCATGGGCGACGATTTGATCACCTTCGACGAGATTAATAATGCGCAGCACGTGGTCAGCGTAGGCGAGACCCGCAAATCCGAGGATGGTGGCGTTACAGGCGGTGGAGTCGTCAGCCGAATTTACTATCACGAAAAATCGGACACCCCGGCCAATACCGAGATCATATTCAACCTTGCCAATGTAGTGGCCAATGATCCAGATGGCCAGCCGATTGAAGTAGTGGTGGAAAACGCTACGGCGGTGGTACCTGTGGAGTTGGCCAGCTTCTCCGCCAAGGTGAGCCAACAAGGTGTGTTGCTGCAATGGACAACAGCAACGGAAACGAATTGCTACGGCTTTGCTATCGAAAGGAAATTACGTGTCGAGCCATCGTCTCAGTGGGAAGAGATTGGTTTCGTCTCCGGCAATGGCACCACGTCGCAATCCCATGAGTACACTTTCGTAGACCCTGACTTGTCTTCCGGAAGCCGAGCTTACCGCCTCAAGCAATTAGATATGGACGGAAACTCAGGCCATTCAAACGAGGTAACTCTCACGGTAGAACGGGTGCAAAACTACGAGTTGCTGCAAAACTATCCCAATCCCTTTAACCCGTCTACGGTGATACAATATCAACTACCCGAAGAGTCAGAAATATGGATCACCATTTTTAACACCCTTGGTCAACAGGTAGCAGTTTTGCTCAACCAGCGGCAACTCCCAGGTTCCTACAGCGTCCGCTGGGATGGCACTGATGG
>DYKH01000460.1 GCA_020722685.1 Caldithrix sp.
AATGCAGCATTCATGAGTTCTTCGGGACCAACTCCCTTTTTTCGGGAATGCACCCGCTTTGCACTTCGGCTTCCTTCAGACAACCCCTCGCGGTTCCGCCCTTGACTTCGGTTAGCACTTTTGTGTAGGGTTTTATTCAACACCGGATCTCCAGCACAGAGGACTTGATCATTGCTGACCTTTCCTCAGAAGTTCAAGCCTGTGCCGGGCGTACGCCAGGCACTCCCACCGGACCCACCGGAGCGGGTGCCTTCGGCCCGCATCCGGTGAGGTTTTCAATTCGACAGAAGGAATACAACACCAATGGTGCGAGGTGATTCAAAGTGTTCTCATACAAAAACAGGCTTGGAAACCAATACTTCATCAGGCAAACCCGAACCAAAACAGGTAAGCCAAAATGGACAATTTCTGAGGACGTGCAGTTTTTTCGAGAAGTACCCCGGAAATGATGGAAAAGAGAGCCAAACCGTACTACCCTTGGGTTGTCAAAAACCAAGCTTTTAGTAGGAGTTTGGCTCATATGGATTGCAAATGGATGCCCAAGCCTTTGGCAAGACTTCTTCACCCCCTTCGGGAAGGTCTTTCCAAGCCTCGGTGGGGAAATCTCTTGACGGTTGTTTTGGGAATCCTGCTTACCCAGCGGATCTCCCATCTTTCCTCTGTCGCCGTGGCAGCCCGACGGAAAAAAGGTCACCGAACCAGCCTTGGCCGCTTCCTTGCCTGGAAAGGGCTGGATTCTTTCTCTCTGTTGAAGCGTCTTTTCACTTCTGTCCTCGGCCACATTCTTCGTCTGATCGGCAAAGTCAAGGAAATGCGGATCTACATTTCCATTGACAGCACAATCCGCGAGCGGGCCAGCTTGAATGTGATTGGGAGCCAGAAGGTTAAGTTGTCTGGTGGTGGTTTCGGGCCAGGGCAGATCCTCATGGTTGCCGTCCTTCATGTAGGACCGTTCACCCTCCCATTTTGGGTTGAGCCTGTCCTGAACAAGCATTGGGCCAAGGTATTGAAACGACCCCACAGAACCCAGATTCAGATTGCCGAAGAAATCATTCGCCAGTTCCAACCCCCCATTGGTTGGGAGATTGTTGTTCTCTTCGATAGCTTCTTTGGTGCGACCAAGGTCCTGAAGGCTTGCGAGGATAAAGAGTTCGTATTCGTCACAAACCTGAAAGCCAACCGAAAGGTCCGGGCACATCGACCCCTTCGGCAAGTGGGGGGCTATGCGGCCAATGTTATCGGCCACAGTCACGAGGGGGTTACATTCGGGAAGCAAACCTTTCTCGCTGTGAAGCGGGATTCTTTCATCCCTGGGTTTGGTCGTGTTCGCTTGGTTTTCTCTCGTAAACCTGGTCACAAGCGAATCTACCACTTGGCCACCAATGCCCTGACCGCCACCATGAAAGAAATCATTGGTTGGTATTTGAAAAGATGGTCGATCGAGTGTCTGTTCAAGGACGTCAAGCATCACCTTGGATTGGGCGATTATCCAGCTCGAACGCTGGAAGGGGCGACCAACCACGTTCGCCTGGTATTCATGGCCCACCTCCTCCTCACTTTCCTCCGCTCGATGCGGATGGAAACAGGAAAGATTGAAACGAAAAATGCTTCGACCGCGGCAGAAATCCGATCCGACCTTCGTACCCGTTTTCAGGCCAGTCACATCCATTGCACCTTGAGGAGGAAAAAACTGCCAGCAAACATTGATGAAATCATGCGTCTCCTGAACTCAACTGGTTAAAAAGTGCACGTCCTCAGGTTTTGTTATACAGAAGTGACCTGCGATTTTTTGCCTGTGGCCGGGAAAAACCGCTTCGGATAAGCAAGACCTGACAGAGTTTCACCAGTTTTCAATGCGCTTTTAAATACATCCTGGGAGTCGGTGGCGAAAGTGGACGCGGCATCTTGCCACGTCACAGCGGCTGGAAGCCGCTGCCCCTTTGGGGAACCACAACGCCGGCAAAATCAGTTCCTTCAGCATTTGGCAACTTTTGTTAGCCACGAAACAATCATTTCCTCTATCTTTTCTATCCATCGGTGTTTGCTGGCGTCTATTTGTACAAGTTCTCCGTGATGTCTCCTTCGTTCCCGCCGACGGAACCGGCGGGCGGATCTGTGGGTATGCCCACTCTCAATCCCGGCATCTCGAAGGATTCTTCCAATCGTCTTGGCATGTATCTTGATCTTGTGGTGCTCAGCCAACAATTCGCTCATGTGAGCGCAACTTGCCCCGGCAAAGGCTCCCGTGGCTTCTGAAATGATCCGGGCAACGATCTCAGGGGGTGTGGCGTTCACAGGCCGTCGATTTCGGTTCCCATGAACCAATCCTGGAATCCCTTCCTCTTTCACCTTGGCCATGATCCGAAACATCTGGCGTTCGCTCACGCGTAGCTGCCTGGCCCCGCGAACGACCGATTTCTCCCCGGCTTCGATGCCTTCCACAACTGCGACCCTTA
>DYKH01000461.1 GCA_020722685.1 Caldithrix sp.
CAAGCTCACCGGCGGCAATGGAGCGCAGCGGAATTGCCGTCCGGTGGAGCGCCTTGTTGGGCCTTTTTGTCAGGGCAAAAGACGCACAATTCAAGTCGTTATCATGGTGGGGTCGTCGGGTGGCGGATTGTTGCGCAGATAATCACGAGCTTCTCGGACGATCTGCTCCGCTGATTCGTCACGTGGCTGGCACTGCTCAGCCCATGGACGACCGGGGTGAAGAACATCCCACCGTGGACGCAAGCCCGCGTGGCGTCCTTTCCCTGGATCATGGTTGCCAAACCCATCAATGAGTTTGTTCCACAATGGATCAAACTTCGCGATAAGTAATGACTCACCAAGCGGAATCCAAATATCGTCAACGATTAAATAGCGGCAGTAAAAATCAGCTATATCAAGATTGGATGCTTCTTCAATACTCTTGGCGTGCTGCTTTAGTCTGTCGTAAAGAACCTTACCGGGAGATGCTTGCGGATCGCCCCCTTTTCTTGCTCCCTTCGGCACGGCCTTGCCAACATAGATAGGAACAGTGAATAACCCATTGCGATTGCGCTTGGATATTGGCTCATAGCCTGAAAACCCCCCTGTGTAATAAATAGCGTAAATTCCAGCGCCATTAAATGTTTCCAGGTTTCCCAAAGGAGTGACGGGGCGTCGCAGCATGGCTTGTCCGACACTTTCCCCCAAATGACGCTTATCAAGCGGATTGAAAGGAACAACATTGCTATCCGTCATGCGACGTTCCTTCCCCTAGCGCGGCTCAACTTGCGTATTTCGTTTTCTGCCAGGCGCTCCGCCACGGACGCGGCGACTCGACGACCCAGCGCGACGGGAACGGCGTTACCAAGCTGTCTCATGGTCTCTGTCCACGAGCCATGGAAAACATAACCATCAGGGAACGTTTGAAGGCGGGCGGATTCGCGTACGCTGAAATAACGGACGCTTCCGTCTTCTAGAACCATCATGTTTTCACCACCGGGTACTCCGTGATCTCCCGCCTTAAGCGTTTTTGCTGGCAGATCAAGCGGACTACCTGTATGTCCTTTGTATGTTCTAGCCCCATCCTGAAAGTTGTGATTGTAGAATTCCTTTGCCGATCGTTTCCTGGGGTCTGGTATATCCATCAAGGCGTCCCGAACCGTACGCCATGCGTTTCCGTCCAGAGGCAATAGTGAGTAACTTAGATTATTGATTCGAGGTTTCAGATTAACGGGCATATCCGGCCGCTTTGATGTTGATACTTTGTGCCTATCCCAGTATTCCCCGGAAATCCATTGGGAATATAGGAGCGCGTCGAATGTATGCGTTGGCCTCGGGAAGGACCACTCGATACCAAGATCAGAACGGAATCCAACAATGAAGAGCCGTTCTCGCTTTTGTGGTACGCCATAATCTGCCGCGTTAACAAGCGTTGGAACCACATTGTATGTAAGCCCCTGGCCATGAAGCACACCAGAAGTTTTTTCCTCTTGCAGTCTGCGCAAATGGTTTCCCCATGTTTCTCGATTCCTTCTCGTGACTTCTGGAAATTCCAATTGCAGCAAGATGTACTGGTAATAATTCGCGAAGCTTGACCGAGTAAGGCCCTTTACATTTTCAACAATGAAAGACCTTGGTTTTAATTTTCGAACGATTTCCACAGTGGATGGAAACATATCTCGTTCGTCACCATACGCCTTATGCTTGCCCCCCATCGAAAACGGCTGACAGGGCGGCCCCCCGGCGAGCAGGTCAATCCCTTCCGGTATTGACGACCAATCAAAATCCCGCACATCTCCTTCCCAAAGGGGCCAGTCTTGGACTAGGGGATAGCCGCGCTTCAGATTCTCCCTGATCGTGTCACATGCCCATCTATCCCATTCCACAACGGCTAGAGATTCGAAGCCGGCAAGAGATACCCCCATGGCGAGTCCGCCTGCACCCGCAAAAAGCTCGACCGATTTCATTTTTCACCTTCCTTTTGTCGCAGAAATTCTCTGACAACTGCTGACACTCGTTCGGTGTCCGCCATTTCGCATTCCCATACTACCAATACACGCCAACCCAATGCTTTCAATTGACGCTGATTGCGCAAATCACGTTTTCTATTTGCTTCCAGCTTTGGCTTCCAAAACTCCAACTTCGACTTTGGTAGTCTTGCGAGCTTGCAACCCTTGTGACGATGCCAGAAGCAGCCATGCATGAAAATAACCGCGCATCTCGAAGGAAACACCAAGTCCGGTTTTCCAGGTAGTTCCTTGACATGCAGGCGATAGCGGAACCCCATTCGATGCACAAGGCGGCGAAGTTTCATCTCCGGAGCTGAGCCAGTGCCTCGAATAAGGGACATTCTCCTGCTCCGCTCTTTCGGGGAAAGCGTATCCGTCAAGTCGTTCCTCACAGAAACTGAATCTCATCTTGAATGCCGTAACTTTATCGCAAACTCCGCACACCGGTCTTTTGAGGCCCAACG
>DYKH01000462.1 GCA_020722685.1 Caldithrix sp.
GCGTTCAACGCGGTGTTTCAAGTGCTCTTTTACAGCTTTTACGCATGGATATTTGTGACCATCCTACCACCGCTCTTTGGCATGAAGGGCAGGGTGGTTGAAGTCGACATGATGGACATCGCGAAAAGTGTATTCATCTACCTCGGCGTTCCGTTCCTCGCCGGCGTAATCACGCGTTTCAGCATTTTGACGTTGAAGGGTCGTGACTGGTACGAGCAAAAGTTCATCCCCAAAAATCGCCCCGGTGACATTGATTGCACTGTTGTTTACCATCCTCGTGATGTTCTCCCTGAAGGGGAAACTCATCATTCAGCTTCCGCTGGATGTTCTGCGAGTCGCCGTACCGCTGACGCTATATTTTGTGGTCATGTTTGTCGTAACGTTCTTCCTGTCGCGAAAGCTCGGCGCGGGTTACGAGCCGACCGCCACTGTCGCACTCACGGCGGCCAGCAACGATTTCGAATTGGCGATCGCCGTGGCCGTGGCCGTATTCGGCATCGGGTCCGGCGTGGCGTTCGCGACCGTTATTGGGCCTCTGGTGGAAGTGCCGGTCAAGCTCTCGTTAGTGCACGTAGCGCTTTACTTTCAACGGAAGTATTTTATACCGCATACGGTGCCGGTGTATAAGGAGCCGAATACCCCCGAATTACGGTTCGGATCCAACCGTTAATAAGTGCCGACAGCTCGGTGTTCGTTTCCTGGACGATCTTTGTCCCATTGTCACATTGCGAAGAATTCGCGCACACTTCTAGGACGATCCGTCGCTGGCGCAAAATGCGCTCAGTCACGCAATGTAAGCGCGACCCCTCACTTACGCGTTGCGGAAAAAGCTGTGAGACGGAGCCTTGCTTTTCGGAGGAGGCAACCGGTCCGGGTAAAATCCAGCGATCCGTTGCTTGCTTCCCTCAAACCCCAAGCTATATTTCCCGAAAACCCTAAGGCGCTTATGATGAAAACAACAGGCTCTATAGCACAATTTGTGGGTTAACAAGATGAAAATATTTTTCAGTGGAGTTATTAACAGGCTGCTGTGGGGAGCTTTTGGCGACTCTCCTCGCAGCCTGATTAATAACTCCTGAAGGATGAAAAAGAAATGGCTAGTTTAATAGGGAATCCAACGTGTATAGACGCTGGAGCCACCCCCCTAAAACAAACCAGCCATGAATGTAAAACTTAAAACTTTGCTGAATGAAACGCAATCCTTTAATGGATTTATTTACGAATCTGCAGAAATGAAGAAAACGACCACGGCCATGGGAAAGCCAAAGATGGAGCTTCAAGTAACAATTCGTGAACATAAGCAGCGGAAAGCCCGTTGTTCGCAATGCGGCCAACCGGCGCCGGTCTATGATCGCTTGCCCATGCGCGATTGGCTGCATGTGCCGCTCTGGAATATTCCCGTCAGGATGTTCTATGCGCCCAGGCGAGTGGACTGTCCCACGTGCGGGATCACTGTGGAAGCCATGCCTTGGAATGAAGGCAAACGGCCTTATACCAAAGCCATGATGATTTTCCTGGCCCAATGGGCGCGACGGCTGAGCTGGCGTGAAGTCGCCACAGTTTTCGGTGTCAGTTGGGATGCAGTCTATCGCTCGGTAAGTTGGATCGTTGAATGGGGCCTCGCCAGACGTGAATTGACCGGCATTACGGCCATCGGCATTGACGAAGTGCATATTCATAAAGGCCGAAAGGCGGATCATTTTGCGACCGTGATTTATCAGGTTGATGAACATTGCAAGCGGCTTTTGTGGATTGGAAAGCGCCGGAGCGCCCGCGCCCTGCGGCGCGGCTTGAAAACTTTGGGTATAGACAACCTTGCCAGCGTTCGGGTTGTTGTCAGCGATATGTGGCGGCCTTATTTGGCTATGGCACGCAAACGTCTGAGCCAGGCCGTTCATATACTGGATCGCTTTCATATTACGGCCTTGCTGAATCAGGCCGTTGACAAGGTGCGCCGATCTGAAAACTATGCTTTGACTGGACACAGACGCAAGGAACGGCTTAAGAACACCCGATGGCTGTTGCTTAAACCGTATGCCAAGGTGCGCGGCCATGCCCGCGAGCATTTGGATCGTGTAATTCATTCCACCTTGAAAACTGCCCGGGCCTGGGCATTGAAAGATGCGTTCACTCATTTCTGGACTTATAATCATCCCCGTTATGCCAAAGCCTTCCTTGATGTCTGGATCACCCGAGCCTTGCGCAGCCGTTTGCCGCCGCTTCGCAAATTTGCTAAAACCTTGCGGACGCACGAGCCGCTGATCATGAATTGGTTTTCTCTCAAAAAAGCATTTTCCAGCGCCGCTGTTGAAGGCCTTAACAATAAAATTCGTGTGGTAACCAGACGATCTTATGGCTTTAAATCATTTCCTGTGCTGGAAATCGTGCTCTATCATACGCTCGGCCAACTTCCTGAGCCCGAGTTAACCCATAAATTCTGCTGAAGAGGC
>DYKH01000118.1 GCA_020722685.1 Caldithrix sp.
AGGTGGGCAAATTTTCGAACGCGGCACGCGCGCGACTTCCGGAGTGTCCGGCGGAAGAGTAGTGATTCTAGAGAAGCTAAAGTTATTGTGCGTCAAAGCTTGTAGAATGATTACTGCTCTCAACCTTGTGTAAAGCAGCACCTTAACAAGAACGTAGCTTTCCAAAGCCTCATGCCTTGTTCAGATGAGCGATGGTTGCAAAATATACTCCTTGGGTATACTCCTCGGGCCTTATGCCGTTGAGAATCCGAGGAATATTTTTTCGATCCGCGATTCGCGAGTGAAGGGCTGTGTGAAAGCAATCTTTGAATCCGCGTATGCGCACAATATTCTTTCCTTTATTTTATTTATCATTATCTTCAGGGATGTTGATTATGTTTTACACGGAGGCAACGCCATGACATATGGCATTTTAGTCATTATCGCAGTTGTGATTCTTTTCTTTTTATGTGGCGTACGAATTGTGAGACCGACGCACCGCGGGCTTATCGAGGTATTCGGTAAATACCATGGATTCGCTGAACCGGGCTTCCATTGGATTTTGCCAGTAGTGGCAAAGATGTACCGCGTGAACACTACTGAACAGATGGTCAATGCTGAGCCTCAGGAGATCATTACGAACGACAACCTCAACGCGCAGGTAGATGCTCAGGTCTATTTCCGCGTTCTCCCCGACGAGAAGAGTGTCAAGGCATCTCAATACAATGTTAACAACTACCAGCTGCAGATCGTGAGCCTCGCGCGTACAACGCTTAGAAACATCATCGGTACGATGACGCTCAAGAGCGCAAACAGCGAACGCTCGAAGATCAACACAGAGCTTCTCCTCACCCTTCTCAAAGAGACAGAAAACTGGGGTATTTCGGTTGTCCGCACGGAGCTGAAGGAAATCGATCCACCTAAGGATGTCCAGGAGACCATGAATAAGGTTGTAAAGGCTGAGAACGAGAAGATCGCCGCGGTCGACTTTGCCACCGCGGCCGAAACCACCGCAGATGGCCAGAAGCGCGCAGAGATCAAGAAAGCCGAGGGCATCAAGCAAGCCGAAATTCTCAAGGCCGAAGGCGAGGCCCAGGCGATCAAGCTCGTCAACGAGGCTGCGGACAAGTATTTTGTGGGGAACGCGCAGCTCCTCAGACGCCTCCAGACCGTCGAAGAAGCCCTTCGAAACAACGCAAAGATCGTCCTCCCCGCCGACCGCGAACTTGTCAACGTTATTGGGGACATGGCGGGTGTGGTTCCGCTTAGCCGTAAAGCCGAAGGTTCAGCGTAGAACGGCGATACTAATGCTACGAACCTTGTATATTAAACAGCCAGAGTTAGGAAAGGAAAATTACTGTACGGCATAAAGCGGAATTGAAGCACCTCGCCGATCCATACACAAGGTTCGTTGCAGTAAGCAAGGTTCGTTGCAGTAATGAAGTTATACACGCACCCAGCCGCCTGTCTGATTGCTCTGGATCGCGGCCTCGACAATACGTACATTCATATGCCCCTCTTCAAAATTAGCATAGAGCGGAACCTCGCCGAACAAGATAGACCGATAGAAATTGTCGATCATGCTCTGCTGCGCGGAGGAAATTGTTTCTATCGACGTGTCGGGAACATTAGCCGCTCCTTGTTCGGTGTTTGAAATGATACCCTGTCCATTCAATATCTGCGAAGGTTCGCCGCGTCTTTCGATGATTGCGATGCCCGGATTCTCCTTCGACCAGCGCAGGGACGCATTACTCCCATCGATCTCGAAGCTAAGGCCACTTTTTCGCCCCGCGCTGACCTGTGACAAGGTGAGAGCGCCGTGTGCACCGCCTTCGAACCGGAGCAATGCACTCGCGAAGTCTTCAGTATCGACGGATTTCCCCCTCCTGTTCGGAATAAATGTAGCGAAATCGGCAACAATGCCGGCGATGTGCTGCCCTAGAATATACTGGGCCATATCGATCCAATGGGATCCGATATCGGCAAACGCGCGTGAAGGGCCAGCGAATCTCGAGTCGATCCGCCAATCATAATCGTTCTCTGAGAGTAACCAATCCTGCAGAAAGGTGCCGAACACCGCATACACTCCGCCCAGCTCGCCATCGGCAATCAGGGCGCGAATCCGCGGAATGACTGAGTAATATCTATAGACAAAATTGATTGCTGTTTTGATTTTCCTTGTCTGCGCACGCTCGACAAGATCAGCCGATTGCGCCGAATTTACCGTGAGCGGTTTCTCCGAAAGGACATGACAGCCCGCTTCGATACAATCCTTATTGATCTCATAATGAAGGAAGTTGGGAGTGCAGTTGTGTACAACATCGATATTGCAACCCGACAACATCGCACGATAATCGGTAAAATGAGACGGTATCTGATATTTCGAACATATTTTCTGCCCTTTCGCTTCGTCCCGCGTAGCGATAGCCACAATTTCCACATAGCCGGATGCTTCAATCGCCTTGATAGCCTCAATCTGGGCGAGACCAATCTTTCCTGCTCCGATGAGCCCTATGCGTAGTTTTTTCATGCATTCTTCTGTAATGAAAGTATTATTTCTCTTATTGCCTTGATCTGTGTTTGCGAGAGATTGAACACATCGCTATTGTGCGGCCCCGTCGCCGCAGCTTCAACAAGAATGAGTTTTGTGCCCGGCTTTGTTACGGTGGTGTGCCACAACCCACGCGGAATATTGTAGACCCTGCCCCGCTCCATAGAAAGCGCCCGAAACTCTAGAGCCGCCGAGGGGACATGGGAAGAAATTTCATCTGCATAGAGCAGCACACATTCGCCCTCCAGCAGCACGAATAATTCGTCGGTTCCATTGTGGCGCTCTACACAATCGATATTCTCGAGAGCATTTGCAGGCTTGTAATTTTTAATTCCAATCATCCAATCGCCGTTCTCATAGACGCGGCTGAGTCCCTGACCGTTGAACTCATATTGCAACACTTCGTTCATGGTTCTTCCCTTAAAACAATTGATATCGGAATTGTACGGCGAGCTGATTCATTGCAACAGCGCAATGCAGGTGCGTTCGATATTTTCCGCAGTCAGCCCATAAGCCTTGAAGAGATCTGCAGGCTTGCCCGATCTTCCAAATACATCCTGTATGCCAATGCGCGCAAATTTGGCGCTCGACCGCCCTGCGAGAACCTCCGCAACCGCCGAACCAAGACCCCCTATCACTGAGTGCTCCTCCGCGGTCACTATGGCTTTGCAGCGCTGCGCCATATCCAGAATCACATCTGAATCGATCGGCTTTATCGTGTGCATATTGACCACTGCTGCATGGATGTCTTTCTGCGAGAGAGAATCGGCGGCTTTGAGCGCATCCCTGACCATAAGACCCGCCGCGATGATGCAGACATCGGAGCCTTCGCGCATGATATTTGCTTTGCCCGAGACAAAGGGCGTCGCTTCCGAAGTAATTACATCGACAACCGGCCGTGCGACGCGAATATACACAGGCCCCTCCATGGACGCGGCCGCAAATACTGCCTTCTTCGTTTCAACAGGATCACAGGGCACAAAGATCGTCATGCCGGGCAATACCCGCATGAGCGCGATATCTTCAATACTTTGATGGCTCGCTCCATCTTCGCCCACGGACAACCCCGAGTGGGAAAGGCCAAACTTAACATTCGCCATTGGATACGCGATCGAATTACGTATCTGTTCATATGCCCGTCCTGCGCCAAAAAGCGCAAATGTGCTCACAAAAGGCACAAACCCCGAGTGCGCAAAGCCGGCGGCGGCCCCCACCATATTGGCCTCCGCAAGACCAAAATTGAAAAATCGATCGGGATATTTGGATGCGAAAATATTGGTCATTGTTGCGTGCGAAAGATCCGCGTCCAGTACGACCACCTTGTCGTTTGTCGATCCCAGTTCAGCGAGCGCCTCGCCATACGCAACTCTTAGTGATTTACTCTCAGCCATGATATGGTCCCTTCAACTCTTCAATTGCTTTAGAATATTCTTCTGCATTCATGGGTTTGCCATGCCAGCCAGCATTATTTTCCATAAAAGAAATACCGCGCCCTTTCACCGTCTCCGCTAGAACAAAGAGTGGTTTACCCTCCGGCACATCAGATATCGCCTTTGCGATTTCATCGATGTCGTGGCCATTCACTTTTCTGCATTCAAACCCAAATGCCTCGAATTTCCCCATTATATTGCCCAGCGACATGACTTGATCGTTTGAGCCGTCGATCTGCAAGCCATTGTGATCGAGGATAAATACGAGGTTATCCAGCCTATAATGGGCTGCGGACATGGCGGCCTCCCACACCATTCCTTCTTGAATTTCTCCATCTCCTAGCACGGTGTACACTTTGTAAGAAGCCTTTTTGAGGCGTGCAGCCAAAGCGAGGCCCACCGCGACCGAAGCTCCCTGACCGAGCGAGCCCGTTGACACATCGACCCCGGGTGTCTTGCGCATGTCCGGATGGCCTTGCAGATGGCTGTCAATCTGCCGCAAATGCCAGAGATCCTCACGGGGAAAATATCCTTTATCGGCGAGAATTGCATAGAGCGCTGGACAGCCATGACCCTTTGAGAGCACAATTTGGTCACGCATATCCCATCTAGGATTTTTTGCATCAACATTCGCGACTTTGTAGTAAAGGGCCATGAGGATTTCAAGGCATGAGAGCGACCCCCCAGGGTGTCCGGACTGGCAACGATAGAGCATTTCAATGATGTCCATCCTCAAAGCGTTCGATTTCTCAAGAAGCGTACGAGTATCCATTTGAGTTATCCTTTTTATCCTTTCACCGCGCCTGCGGTAAGGCCTTCTACAAGTCTTCTCTGAGCAAAGAAAAACATTATGCAAACAGGAATTATCGTTACAATTCCTCCGGCTGTCAGCATACCCCACTCGACTCCTAATTGGCCTATGAAATTTTTCAACGCCACGGGAATTGTGCGATTGGCTTCATTGGTGAACATCACCGCAAAAGTGTATTCATTCCAGGCTGTCATGAAGACATAGGCGCCCGTCGCCACAACGCAGGGTATCAGCATCGGCAGGATGATTTTCATGAACGCTTGGACTCGATTCGCCCCATCCACCATCGCCGCTTCTTCGAGCGATTTCGGTAGATCATTTAAATACCCATTGAGAAGCCAAATCGAGAATGGAATGGTGAATGTGGT
The DNA here is from genome assembly GCA_020722685.1 of Caldithrix sp. The sequence goes on from DYKH01000118.1 coordinate 5,140, forward strand.
ATATGAGAGGATGAGTGCAGAGGGAGTATAGAGAATTCCAATTTTCCGCATGATCGCAAACAGCGGAATGAGCAGCAAGACTGTGGGGAACATATTGTTTGTAAGAAACATGGTCATGAAAAATTTTCGCCCTTTAAACTGGAAGCGCGAAAATGCATATGCCGCGAGAAGAGATACTGTCAGAGAAACCACCGTCGTGAGCGATGCAACCAAGAGACTGTTGAGCATTGGCCTTATGAAATTGAATTCGGCGAACAGCTTCCTGTATGAAGCGAAGGTAGGCGCCGATGGCCAGTAGGTGACCATGCTGCTGTACAGCTCTTTTTGAGGTTTTATCGAGGTCACGAAGGTCCAATAAAACGGAAATAGCAAAAAAACAAGCATTGCTGCCAGCAGTATGTAGCCAGGCAAAGCCCGCATGAAGCGTTTTGTCCGGCGAAATCTTCGCCCGCTGCGCTGTGTCTGCGGGGCCATCACTCCGATTCCTCCTGCGACCCAAAAAGTGTCTTTAAATATGGCACGGCTACGACGGCAAGCAAGAGAGCGAGCAAGATCGCCATGGTGGATGCGTATCCGAGATTGAGCGTATTCCCCTTATTGAAAACATAGACGCTAAGCGTTTGCGTCGCGTAGGCTGGCCCTCCCTCAGTCAGGTTGAAGATAACATCGACTGAGTTAGCAACCCAGATGATCCTCAACAGAGTAGTGACAAAGATCGTATTCCTCAACGAAGGTACGGTGATTAAAAAAAAACGCTGGAAGGCATTGGCGCCATCTACATTGGCAGCATCGTACAGCTCTTCGGGAATCCCCTGGAGCCCTGCGAGCAGCATCAGCGCGAAAAACGGAATCCCTTGCCACACAATCGTCAAAATAACCATAGGGAATGCTGTCGACTGCTGCGCCAAGAAAGGGATATTGTTTTTTACCAGGCCGAGACGCATGAGCACATCATTGAGGACACCATAATTGCCGTCATAAATCCATCGCCACATCAAACCGATCAGCACACCCGGCGTCACCCAGGGGATAAGGCTGATCGATCGGATTACTCCTCGCCCCCAGAATTTTTTATTCAGAAGAAGCGCCAGCATGAAACCGAACACAAATTGCAGGCTAACCCCTACCCCTACCCAGATGACCGTTTTCAGAAGCGCTTGCCAGAAAAGCGGATCCTGGACGGCGGACAGATAGTTCGCCAAGCCGGTAAAATGTATCTGACTGGGTCTGCGGAGATCATAGCTCTGAAAACTCATGAAAATCGCATTCAATACCGGGAAAAAGACAACCGCGAGGATAGTGATCAGCGCGGGAGCAATTAGTAGATATGGCCATGGAGTAATCTTATTCTTGCGCATCTCGTCGCCTTTCAGCCTCTGCGAGCGGCACAGCTGCACCGCTCACAGAGATTGATTCAGGTTACCGGCTTATTTGCCCCACAACCCGATCTGGAGTTGCCTCATCGCCTCGGCAGCTGAAAGCTTTCCACCGAGCGCCGCTGCCACCGTATTAGGCCATATGGTACTGATCCATTCGGTTGTCGTGTCGAGGATCGGAAGAATGCCCGCATACGGAGCGCCCTCGATGGACACCTTCATGAATCTGTTGTTCTGGAAGAAAGGTAGCTGCTGTACATTTTTGCTGACGGGAACATTTCCCGTTGCAACACACCAGTCTTCCTGCCCCTTGCCGGTCGCGAGGTATGCCAGCCACTCGAAGGCCGCATCTTTATTCTTCGACGATTTAAGGATGATGTTTTCGGTGTCGCCCATCGAAGTCCACCGGCCAACACCACCGGGGAATGCAAAGGCGTCGACATCAGCGCCAAATGTATTGACCATGCCGATCGATGATCCTATGTGATGGATGGTCATGGCTGTCTTTCCTGATTTGAAGTTAGCGATTATTTCGTTGAACCCGTCCATGGGAGCGGTTGGAGGAGTATAGCCATACTTATAGAGATCGATAAAATCCTGCATCCCCTGTATTGCTTCCGGCGACGTCATGTTTTCGAAACTGCCACCGCAAGCATAAATAAAGCTTCCCCATGGCTCCTGCCCGCCCTTGGCGCCGCGCATGCCAAAACCATAGACATCGATCTTGCCGTCGCCATTGGTATCCATCGTAAGTTTCTTGCAAGCTTCAAGGAATTCTGCATATGTCTTGGGAACCGTCACTCCCGCCTTTTTGAAGAGCGATGGTCGATAATAGACATAGAGCACCTGCGTATTCCACGGCATAACATAGACGCTTTGAGTTCCGCTTGCTTTCCTCATAGTGTCATAGAGACTCTCGTCGATCTTGTCTCTATCCTTCCACTTGGCGAGATATTCATCCAGATTGACGAGAAGGTTGTTCGCGGTAAAAAGCGGCGTAGAGGTAAGCTTGAAGGAGGATGTATCAGGACCTCCGCCACCCATTACCGCGCGGAATAGCGTCTCGCTATACGCACCGCCGTCCCAGGGGTACTCTTGTGCCACGACTTTGATACCTTTGCCATTGGTCGCGTTGAAATCGGCGGCAATCTTTTGCATCTGAGCAGAGTAGCTGGGGTTATCCGCCCAATACCAGTGAACAATCGTCACCGGTTTTGGCTGCGCGGCAACGGCAATCGTCGCCGCCAGGCCCAAAATCGCCATGAAAGCAAACAACAGTTTTCGGTTCATACCATCTGCCTCCTTGTAAAAATTTCCATATCTGAAATCCGCAGATTCCGCTGCGTGCAGATATTCATTCAGGGAAGCGCCTTCGCCTAGCTTCACGCATGTGATCCATCATGGCATGCTCTGCCCCCTGAGCATCTTTGGCGGCGATGCATCGAACAATTCGATCGTGTTCTTCGAACGTACGCGCGAAACGATCCGGATCACTCTCTGAATAGCCCACATTGAGCGCGATGATCTGGGGAGTGATATAGCTTATGAGCGAAAGGCATACAGGGTTCTTGCTAGCCTTAGCGATGGCAATATGGAGAAGATGGTCCTCGTCGAGCGCGCGCTGACCAACATCGGCCTTTGCTTTAAATTCCATGTGCCATCTCATGATTTCCTGCATATCTTCTTCTGTTGCAATCTGGGCAGCCTTTTTCGCCGCGTACCCTTCGAGAATTTCCCGTATTTCGAGCAAATCTATTGCTGCGAATGTCTCATCGAAGCTCCCAATGCTCGCAATCAAACCGGAAATCGCCTTGCTTCCAAGCTCTGCTACAATTGTTCCGCGCTGAGGGAGTGTTTCAATCAGCCCATAATGATCCAGCCTCGAAAGCGCTTTCCGCACATATCCGCGACTAACATTAAGTAATTCGCACAGTTGTCGCTCAGAAGGAAGTTTATCGCCTGCCTTGAGCTCTCCCGACACGATCTGCGTCTGAATGTAGCCGAGTACCTTGGATTCGCTTCGGAAAACCTCATCAGACAATTTCTTCAACGACTTTGGCATAGCCTGTGCATCTCCATGATACTGGTTAACCACTTCTGGTTAACCAGATAAAAAGAAGTATCAAGCATGATTTTCGAATTGTCAAGTAATTTTTTTAAAAATTCATTGGACGGGGTGAACCGTAGCATTCAATGTCCGCCCAAAACCGGCGTTGTACGGCAAGGCGGGCAGTGCGTTTCTTATAGAACACTACAGTAAGTTCATACTCCCCATGCCCAACGGCATCGGGCGGCGCAAAGATCTGATCCTGAAGAATATAAAATGACTTTTGGCGCCGGTATAGAGTATGGTCCGCACCATGCGTAAAGCTGAGCGAAAATTTCAGCACCTCTCGTGAAATGTCATGTGGTAGCACGAGATCGCATGGATGCAAAGACAAAAACTATTGCGCCGAGCAAGGCAATCGGCACAACAATCCAGAGCACTTGTCCTCCAGAAGCGACTTGGTAGTACAAAGTCGAAGTTATCCACGCCAGTACAGTCAAATAGGCAACCGATATCCAGCCGAAGAAAGCTCCTATTTCGCGCACGAGCGCCCCAAGCGTGGCGAGGCAAGGAAAGTAAATCAGCACGAACAACAGGTAGGCATACGCCGCATGTTGATTATTATGAAAGTGCATTCGAATTGACGCAAAGACGCCTTGATCGGCTTCGACACCTTCCGCGACAGCGCCCTCGTCTCCAGAAATAATAGATAGCCCAATTGGGTCCAGTATCGATTCAGCCAGGCCGCTGAACGCATCGCCGATCGATGCGACCGCATCGAGAAAAGCGCCCCCTAAACTCCATGGTTCCTCGACAGCATTTTCCCCTTCAGGTATTTCAGCTTTCGTTTCATCAGGCACGGCATTCGCATCGATTTGTCCATACAGGCCATTGAGCGTACCGATTATTGCTTCCTTAGCAAACAAACCGGTAAACAAACCCACGGTAGCCGGCCAGTTGTCGTTGGTTATTCCCATAGGGCGAAACACCGGTGTAATCGTTTTTCCAATAACTGATAGCATCGATGTATCACTGTCCTCATTCCCGAAGCTTCCATCTGTTCCAATTGAATTCAAAACGCCGAGCACCATGACCGTTAACACGATGACCCTTCCCGCACGCCAGAGAAAAACCCGAAGACGCACCCAGGCATGTCTGAGCAAATCAACCAACCTCGGCATGTGATACGAAGGAAGTTCCATAACAAACGGTGAGGGTTCCCCTTTGAACAATGTAGACTTGAGCATGAGCCCTGTGAGCACAGCCAGCACAATACCTATCAAGTAGAGACTCATTACGACCAGCCCCGCCGATCCAGGAAAGAACGCCGCGCCAAACAAGGCATACACTGGCAAGCGTGCGCCACAAGACATAAACGGCACCATGAACACCGTCAGATACCGATCGCGCTTGTTCTCGAGCGTCCGCGTAGCCATAACTGCAGGGACTGAACAGCCAAACCCAACAATCATTGGAATGAAGGCCTTGCCGGGCAGGCCAAGAGTCCGTAAAGCTCGGTCCATCACAAAAGCCGCCCTGGCCATGTATCCAGAGTCCTCCAGAAATGCGAGCATGAAGTACATCGCGAACATGATAGGCACAAAGGTTGCTACTGTTTGAATTCCAGCGCCAATTCCGCGAGCGAGTAATGCGATCAACCAGTCAGGAGCATTCAATCGCTCCAGAAGTAAACTAAAACCATCGACAAACACAGCGCCAAAGCTAATATCAAAGAAATCGATAAATGCTCCTCCGACATTGATGACAATCCAAAAGAGTAAGTACATTCCGACAAGAAAAATCGGAATCCCCAGGAAACGGTTTAGAACAATCGAGTCTATTTTTTCTCCTATGCTGCGGGATGCCTCTTTCTTCTGCAATACGGAACGACACTCGGCAGTCGTGGCTGCTATCCATTCATATATCGCAGAAACCAGCACACCATCGATGTCATCGCCAAGCTGCGCTGCGAGCGCCGACCGCATTGAAGCTTGCTCTTCCAAAGGCACTGCTCCGATAGAGCCAACCTTAGCGCAAAGGTACTCATCGCCTTCAAGAACTCGTAATGCAAGCCACCGTGGATCTGCTCCCATTTCTACCGCCACATCGGCAAGACGCGGAACAAGCGTATCCGCTTGCGTAACGACAGCTTCGGGGTACGGAATGGATAATCGTGAAGGTGTTGCCGTCTGGAGCAATTGGCCAAGCTGCGTTTTAAATTTTTCTATTTCCTCTTTTTTGGTAGCGGTGAGAGGAACAACAGGAACTCCAAGCTTTTCTGAGAGCAGATTCGCATTGATGCTAAACCCGCGTTTGACCGCAATATCCATCATGTTTAGTACAACTATGACAGGAACACGCATTTCAATAAGGTTAACTGTCAAAAATAAATTGCGCTCAAGATTGGACGCGTCCACGATGTCGATAATGACACTGGCTTCTCTCGAAAGAATATAGTCACGTGCAATGCGTTCATCATCCGAATGCGCTGACAAAGAATAGATTCCCGGAAGATCCACGAGCTCAATGTTCTCTCCCCCAATCGTAGCAGAGCCTGTCTTTTTCTCTACCGTTACACCAGGCCAGTTGCCTATACGCTGATGCAAACCAGTAAGCCCATTAAAAACCGTAGTTTTACCTGAATTTGGGTTTCCGACTACCGCGACCACAACGTTTTTGTTAGAAATCACGACAGCACCCTCCTCACCTTTAAAATATTCGCTTCCGCTTTTCGAAGGCTCAGCGCGAATCCCCTCACGTTTAGTTCCACTGGATCCCCGAGAGGCGCAACCCTTACCACAGTAAACCGCACGCCTTTGGTTAACCCCATTGCCAAGAGCCTATCCTTGTACCCCTGATCAGCTTCAGCAAAGCCAATGATTTCACCCATACTCCCCGGGGGAAGGTCCTGGATACGTTCGCTCATATGCTCCTCCTTTACGATCCTAATAATATTAGTTTCATCTAACATTTTTGTAAAAAAAGATTAAACCCTGACCTCAATTGCATTCGCCATACCCCTTCCCAGCATAACGGAAGAACCAAGTACTTCAAGAATAAACGGTCCTTCGACCCCACCACGAACCTTTCGTATCGGGACTCCAGGGATAATTCCGAGCTGTAATAGCCGGCTCCGCATCATGCGCCCACCATCGATTCTGCTGACAACAGCCGCGGTACCGTCTTCAATCATGCTCAGTAGCAACGCTATCCTCCTTGATATCAAAATCAGCACTTTCAAAGTAAGCATCGAGCGTCTGATTTGTACCATTTTCGAGCACATCGGTTTCCCTATATGTAAGAAAACCCGCTATGAAGTCACCATTGTCACCATCTACCGTGTGTATATATCGAATAAATTGCAAAAACCGATCGTACACCTTTTTGGGCACGATGTGTTCCATAGCACACGCCATTGAATCAGCAGTAACCCCATCAATACCCAAAACATTCATTAAAAAATATTTAAACAATCGATGTTTTTCAGTAATCCTGAGCGCGACATCGAGCCCAGCTTTGGTAAGGCTAATTACGCCATAAGGCTCATAATTTACAAGAGCCCTCTTTTCAAGTGCCTTGAGTGCTGATGTCACCGAAGAGTTCCGAACCTTCAGCTCTGCGGCAATATCCTTGACACGCACGCCGTTTTTTTTGAGGATTATTTTGTAAATAGCCTCAAGGTAATCTTCAAGGGATTCCGTAAGCTCCAGTTCTTGTTTCACTAAGGATATAATATTAGACTCATCTAACATTGTCAATAATTGCAGCTCAGATTTCTTTTCCAACCCAAAGAGAAACCGTCGGAGCAAAATTATAAAATTTGTCGGCAACCCGGGCCTGGCCAGGTAAAACCAAAGACAACTTTTGAAACCGGCTCTCGACTTAGGGACGACTTGGGGAAGGAAATGCATAACCAAACCGCCTGCCAGGCAGGCTGATGATGAAACCAGGGAATTCCCGTTGATGACGATAGGGAAATCCTTATGATAATTCCAGGGAAATTCAGTTGATAATAAACGTTAACGGAGAAACCACTAATTTTCAGGGTTACCACGGCGTCGATAATAAAGTGCACCATGTTGTTTCCCGGTATCCACTCGCGCAGGTTTGGAGGCAACAACATGGTGGTTTCACGGTCACATGTTACAAACTTGGCCGCCCTATGACTAATCTCCATTTTTCATACTTCCCTTGCTTCATTCATTAATCTTGATTCCTTTGGACCTGCCTGTTTGACTTGTTTTATGGTTTGGTATATTATTAGCATATGCTAATAATATAGTGTTTCATGATTTCAAAGCCTTCTCATGAGGAGACGGAAAGAGAGGTTTTTATGCCTTGGGTTGATGCATCACAATGTATCGGTTGTGGCGTATGTATTCCGAAATGCCCAGAAAAAGCTATTTCGCTTAACCCAGAGAGGATTGCGGTTATTGATAATTCTCGATGTACATATTGCGGTCTCTGTTTCTCTGCTTGCCCTAAACAAGCGATACGGTCAAATTCAGAAAACTCAGCACTTAGGGGGCGCGGTTTGGGAAGAGGGCTTGGAAGTGGTATGCGAGGCGGCCGTGGTGTTGGACGAGGGATGGGCGGTATGCGAGGCGGGAGTCAGTAAATACATATGGCCTGATCCCATCGCGTAGATTTGGAAGATCTGTTGAGGTGAGCCTGATTCCTAAGATTAATCGATTAGTCAAGTTCTTTTTGTAAATTTTTGTGGCCTTGAAGCGGTAAGTCGAACCGGTCGAGATATTACCAAATAATTTATACCTTTCAAGTAACTGACAAAAAATAGCTGAATTGCAAGTTTATTGGTTGTAGTGTAACTCTATATATAGTGATAAAAAATTCCCAGAGTTTGATTGAATATTTATGCTATAAAATATTTTTATGTAGTAAATACAAGGCTATTATGATTCTCAAATATTCTGCTTCGTCCATTCAAGCATCTTCGGCGGTCAGCACCGAAAAGTCTTGTTCATATTTTAGGCGCCGCGCGCGCTGGGTTCCCCACAGGTCAAGCGCTTCATCGAGCTTCAGCGGCGCAATATAGTCGTTCTCATCTTGCTATTGCGAAAGTATTACTCATGAAATATGCGCCCCTCGGTGTGTGAATTGGGGCTCAGCATAGTTTGAGACCGGCCCCTGTAGGCTGATCTCGAGGGGTCTTCACCACAGTAGTGATGGCCCTTATTGCACGGCTTCCCCTCATCTGTTACATAGTTCCCTATGACGGCTCCTGAATCATTTACTCAAAAGTGTCCATCGGTTCAAGGCACACAGCAGTTGATAGAAGGTTTTTATTTCCCCAATAATGCTAGGAATTCTTCTGGATTATAGATAGTCAGTTTCGACTTTTTATAAGCTTCTCCATTTCTGGTAATAATACACTCACACTGATTTGATACAGCACATTGGTGTTGTACCGCATCTTGAAAATCAGAAAAATCTAATTTTAAAGCTTCAATGATCATTTCATGATTTACTGGCAGTACCATTATGTAGTTGAGGAGTAGTTCAATGAATCGTTTTGCCTTTGTACTCGTACTAATCTTCCTGAGGATATAATAGATGTTCGTCACACTGTTTGATGAAATGTATCCTACGAATTGTCCGTTCTCGATACTCGCAAGAACGCTTTTGCTGTGGTGTACAAAAGGTGTGCGGCCCGTTGCCACATCAAGAATGATATCAGAATCGAGGAAAATCTTTTTTATCATAGGTTCTTCTCGAGTAGCGCATCTTCAAGAAGTTCTTTATAGTTTTGTCCTTTGTACTCCTTTTTAAACATGCCAGTGATTTTATCAGTTATATCAGCAGAGATTGAAGTAAGAGACGACATGGCCAAATCGGTAGAAGAAATTGTGTTTAGATAGTCTTCAACCAATTTTGAAACACTGCGATTCTTTTTCTTTGCATATAGTTTTGCCTTATCGACGACCTGTTTATCTATAGTCAACGTGAGTTTGGAAATTATAACGCTCTCCTTACACGTATAATTTAATATGTTTTACACGTATACATCAAGCTTGATGTCCAGAGAGATGATCAGATGATTCCGAGATATTGTCATTGTGGTGGATGAAGCAAAGAGCGTTTTTTTGGGGGTCAGGCGATTGCTTCATCAAGCAGTTCTCCCGATTCCGCGAAAGCCCGAGGCCATCGAACCTGGGAATCTCGCATGGCTTGGGCTCCAGCTGGGCAGGGGCACCGGCTAGACCTTGGCTCCCGCAGGGCTTGGGGCTGTCGCCGGGCTTGGGGCTCTGGTCGGATCAATTTTTAAGGCGTTAGGGTAAACCGCAGTTTACCTATGGGAACCCAGGCGGAATTTTCCCAATAGTTGCTATCCCTATCCCTTATAAAGAACTGAACCGTGTAGTTCCCCGGAGTTCTTAAATCCCGAGCAAAGGCCACAACCCCCGGATTGTAGGCATAACTGTTTTCTCGGGCTTGGGCTTCACCTCCAACTGTTTCACCATTCGGCATCGTTAGAGCGTATCCAAAAACGTATTGGGGCATTCCATTGGCGTTTCTGTACGCTTCCACCGGGGGCCCTACCATCCAAAATCCAAAGTTATTCCCTTCGGACCAGGCCGCCAGAGCGTCTTTAACGGTTAATGAAGGAGCCATTTGAAGGATTTTTATATCCCTATCGTAATTGGAATCTCCTACCTGTAGGATCTTGAAAACACCTACTCCCCAGGAGAGGAGTTTCCATTTTTGAAAAGAAAAATTGGGAATTGGAAAACTCGATGAAGATAGGTTAGGAGCTGTGTCGGCCGATGACTGACCCATATCGTCGCCGTACCGGAGGACAAATTCCCTTATCAATCTTTTACTGTCGGTGGGCACATTTTCCAAATAAATCTGGAATTTCCACAGGCCAATCCCCTTAGTGGGACTATCCTTGCCATAATCGTAGAATAGGTTTGGCAAAACAAAATCCGTTTGACAAAACCCATCCTCGTTAAAACCATACCGGGTATCCCAGATCATTTTTCCATCCGGCCGGAGAACCTGAATCCTAAAGTAATAATCAAAGTTTCCGTTCTGGTTTAGGTTCCCTTGCCGTTGAACCTTAAGGTAGAATCGCGTGTTTATGGGAGCTTGTAACTGATCAGGTTTCCACGTTATTTGGGCGGGGCTCATGCCCACGTCCAAAACCGACGGTTCCGCAAAAACCCTGGAGCCAATACCCAGACAAAGAAATAGCACTGATAAAAGCAGAGTTCTTCTTCTTCGCAAATTCTTTTTCATATCTTTTCCCCCTCGTGATCGAGCTAGCAGCCATTCATACATGTGGCTACCTTGTCGGCGTCAAAGAACTTCTTGCGGATATGTGCCATACCGCCAACATGCACGATTCCCCGACTATTGCATTCTGGGCAGCCTCGTTCTTCGGCAGAAAGCGCATGGACTATCTCTTTGCATTCAAGATTCGCAGGAAATGACTTTTTGCTAGACTTTTTTCGTATATCCGTGGCTTAAGTACAGTATACCATAAAACCCTTTATTTGTGGGCATAAATCGTTCATATCACCGTTAAATATTCAATTTTTTTATGTTCCCTAAAGATGTCGATTCCCTTCATGAGAAGCTTGAATCGATCCCTTCTATTTCGATGAGCCCTTGCTTTTTTCGTGTCCAGGGGAAGGTGTCTTGCTCAAGCTGTTTTATCCAAAGGCAGAATCCAGTACGGTCTCGGAAGCTCATCCCTCAGAATCGATGGGTGATTCTGGCGGATTTGATTCCCTTGGACAAAGTAGAAGAAAAATACGCACAACTTTTTGTCACAAACAATGAACGGGGTAGTGTAAAGTTCTTTCTGTAAATTGGTGGGGCTTGAAGCGGTAAGTCGAACCGGTCGAGATATTACCAAATAATTTGTACCTTTCA
>DYKH01000014.1:0-24279 GCA_020722685.1 Caldithrix sp.
ACAAAATGGGCGGCGGCATTGCCGTCGTCGATGACGGCAACGTTCTGGACTCGCTCGAATTGCCGATCGGGGGATTGATGTCCAACAAGCCGCTGGAGTACGTCAGCACCCGCACCAAGGAGTTGATCGAGGCTGCCCGCTCCTTGGGTGTGACCTTGGCCGATCCGCTGATGACGCTTTCGTTCATGGCGCTTCCGGTGATTCCGAAACTAAAGCTCACCGATCAGGGTCTGGTCGACGTGGAAAAGTTTGCCCACGTCGATCTGTTTGTGGAATGATCCGCCCCGAGCCTGGCATCGGAAACAAAGACCTCGTCCGTCCCAAGGCTTCAATGGCAATGAACTCAAAAGTGAATCGTCTAAAAGATGCTTCCTGGCAAGAAAGCAGAAAGAAATGGGAATGAGCATTTTCGATGAAATTGTCGCTGTCCAAAACGCCGGAATACCGGGTGTTCTGGCTACGGTGGTAGAGTCATTAGGCTCAGCGCCTCGTGAGACCGGCGCAAAGATGCTCATCAAGGCGGATGGCAGCATCTCAGGCACCATCGGCGGCGGGGCGATTGAAAAGCGAATCATGGAAGAGGGCTTGGCGCTGGTTGCTAAAGGTGAAGCCAGACTGTTGCATTATGATTTGGGTAAGGATTTGGGCATGTCATGCGGAGGGAAGATGACGGTTTTTCTCGAACCCTTGACGCCGGCACACCGGTTGATCATTTTCGGCGCCGGTCATATCGGCGCGGCCCTGACCCAAATCGGAAAACTTTTGGGCTTTACGGTATGGGTGATCGATAATCGTCAGGAATTCGCTACTGGGGAAAGATTGCCATTTGCCGACAAGGTGATCGCCAAGGAGTATGCAGAGGTCCTTGCTGGGCTTGCTTTTGATGAGAACGCCTACATTGTTTTGGTTACCCACAAACATGCTCACGATCAAGAAATCTTGGAGTATTGTGTTCGGCAAAAATTCGGCTATTTGGGGATGATTGGCAGTCGGACCAAGGTGGCCAACGCCTTCGCCAGGCTGCGAGAAATCGGCATTGACGAAGGAACGATCCGCCGTATACATGCGCCGGTCGGTCTGGAAATTGGCGCCAGTACCCCGGCAGAGATCGCTGTGGCCATCGCCGCCGAGCTGGTGGCGGTCAAATCCGGCACGGAGGTGAAGCGCGCAAAGGTGATGGAGCCATAGCTGGGTAATTGCGCAGGTTGTGCGGAGTCACATATCCATTATCTGCGGAGTAACCGACAGCGTTTTTCTGCGTTCTAATGGCAACCAATTCTGACAAAGCGCAGGCGTGTTGCTGCCGATTTTTCCCTTGCTTTTTAGGCATTGGTTTTCTAAAATAGCCTGCGGCCTGCGAATTCCATACTCATCTTACTCGTAAGGAGGTTATGTCATGGCTAAGAATCCCTTGCTCCTCATTGTGCTTGTGATCGGAGTCTATGCAAGCATGGTAAGCGCTCAAGGAGGTATGCTGTCGATTAATGCCGGCTATATGAATCCCAAGGATACTCAGGCAGGAATGATCATCGGCGCCGCTTTCGGGACGGCTATTGACGAGGCGGTGAGTCTTGGTCTCGGATTAGATGTGTTCCACAAAACCTACACCGAAGAGAGCAAAGTCGCACAATTGGATGAGGTCGGCTTGACAACAAAGACCTACGTCACTGCGGTGGAATATAGCCGGACCGTGTTGCCTTTGATGTTGGTGCTCAATGCCAAAGTCCCGGCCGGTCGTTATATCGGCTACTTTATTCGCGGCGGCTTGGGTTATGAGTTTCTGATCAGCAAAGAAAAGAACTATGAGGAGAACACTTCCAAAACCAGAAAGTTCGGCGGCCTCGGCTGGCAGCTTGCCGGTGGATTCTATTACAACATTGGTAGCCGATCCACGTTGACGGCTGACGTTTTCTATAACAACGCGGAAGCAAGCCGCAGCGTAGAAAAGAGTGAAAAAGGCCTGCCGATTTCCGAGCGGGTCGATCTGTCCGGACTTGGTTTTCGCGCAGGTGTACAAATCGAGATGCGGTAGGAATCTGAAATCTCTGTAAGGGGATTGTATCATGGCCTAATTGCCATTGTGAAGCGTTAGAGATTCTCAAGACGACAAAAGCCACAAACTCATCGAGAATAGGATAGGAAGCTCCCGTGCCGCCTAACTCCTCCATGCTGATGGCTGGCGAGGAGAGCGACGGCTATCATTAACGGCAACCTCGATGGTTTTGTGGCTTTATGACAATGATTTATTAGTGAGCCCGGGAAAGTCAGCGCAAAGAGACTATGGAGTTAAACGGCAGAAGATATCAGCTTGGCTTTGGCGGCAGCTTAACGCCGGTGGTGCGTGACTTGTTGATAGCGAATCTCGCTATCTATGTGCTAAAGTGGTTCACGCCGGTAGAAAACCTTTTTGCCTTGCGCCCGCTGGACGTTACCAGCAGGTTCGCCATTTGGCAACTGGTGACCTACATGTTTCTCCACGGCGGTCTCTTTCATATTCTCTTCAACATGTTCACCCTGTGGATGTTTGGCTGCGAGGTGGAGAGCGCTCTGGGCTCGAAGCGCTTTTTTAGGTATTATATGATGACCGGCATCGGGGCCGGGCTATTCAACGTTCTCTTTGCCTGGAATTCGCCCATCCCCATCATTGGCGCTTCCGGAGCTTTGTACGGTGTTCTGGTCGCCTTCGCAGTTCTTTTCCCCGATCGGGTGATCACGCTTTTAATTTTTTTCATCCTCCCGGTTAGCTTGAAAGCCAAATACTTGGTGGCCATTTTTATCGGCATCTCCCTTTTCTCCAGCATCCAAGGACAAGTCTTTGGGGTCTCGGACGGTATCGCTCATCTGGCGCATCTTGGAGGCGCCGTGGTTGGCTTGCTGCTGCTAAAGGGAAATGCTTTGGCGGGCATGGTGAGCAGGGAAATTCGCTACAGACAGATGCGGCGACGTACCGAGCAAGTGCGACGACGGGATCAGGAAATCCGCCGCAAACGGGAAGAGGTCGACCGAATTCTGGATCGCATCAACGAAGTGGGGTACGACGGCATCAGTGAAGCAGAAAAGGAATATCTCAAAAAGGCAAGTGAATTCTTGTCGGGTGAGTAATATACTCGTTAAGGGTCGCTTTTTCATGTCATGCCTGTGAATACAGGCATCTCCTAACCACCTGTTCACAAGCAGATTCCTGCATGCGCAGGAATAACAAGATGGATGAAATTTCTACCCTCAACGAGTATAGTTCACTCACAGGTGGATTAAAAACTTGTACAGGCATGAATGGAGATCCCGGCATTCGCCGGAATGACATTGTGGCGGTTGTCATGCCTGCGGAAGCAGGCACCTCCACCAATAAGTAATGTATTACTCGAATGAATCAGACTGAGGTTGAGGGAGGCGGACGTTGAGGAAAAAACTCGGGACAATTTCTTGTCGCTTTTTCCCCTATTGGCCTATCATCCTCTTATTTCTCCCCTGCCTGTCGTCGGCGAAAACGACAGCCCTACCCGTTTTCAACAAGAGTAATGGGGAGATGCTGGGAGAAATTGCGGTCATCGAAGCGGGGCATTACCGGTACGTATCTCTCGCCAAATTAGCCGACGTGCTTTCCGTAGTGCACACGGAAAACCAGCAACGCAAACAAATCACCTTCGATATCCCGAACAATCCGATCGTCGCCACCGCTTTCAATCCGTTCATTTCGGTAGGCGGCAATCTGCGACAAATTCCCGTCAGTGTTTTGTATCGCAATGGCGAATTTTATGCGCCGCTACGTTTTTTCCTACAGTGCACCCAGGATGCTTTTCCGTTCGATATTCAGTACGATGAGGCCAATCTCAGGATTTTGGTCGTCAAAGCCGTCGCCAATATTACCTGTGTTGCCATTGAGGAGAAGGCAAATGGCACGCTGGTGCGCATCAGTTTGACCAAAAGGTTCAGCCCCTCGGACATTTTCATCAATGAAAGTTCGGATTGGCTTTCGGTTGACTTTTTCGGCGGGCAGGTCGATACCACCGTCGCCTTTCCGGTCAGGCGTTCCGGCAACAGTGTTCGCGAAGTCACGTGCCTGCAGCTATCGGAGCAGACCGCCCGTGTTTCCTTCCGCATGTCGGTCGGGATCAAAGAACGGCAATTGTACATGCAGGACAATCCCCCGGAGGCCATCATTTCACTGCGGGTGCGAGAGAATCTATCCGAAGGCCTATTAAGTGAACTGCAAAAAGAACGGGAAAAGTGGAAAATCGACGTGGTGATCATTGACCCGGGACATGGCGGGAAGGACCCTGGGACGATTGGTCGCAATGGCTTGTATGAGAAAAAAGCCACCTTGGCCATAGCTAAGGCCATTAAGGAGGAATTGGAAAGGCGATTGGACGTCAAAGTGATCATGACGCGGGATCGCGACGTTTTTGTCCCCTTGGAGACGCGCACCAAGATTGCCAATCAGCACGGGGGAAAGTTGTTCATCAGCATCCACGTGGACTCGAATCCCAACAAGAACCTGCGCGGTCACACGGTTTATTTTCTGGGTCCTGCCAAGACCGAAGAAGCGCGCAAGGTGGCTCAGTTCGAAAACTCGGTCATTCGTTTTGAAGATTCGCAGAATCAATATGCAAATCTCTCGGACGCCGCCTTCATTTTGGCAGCCAATGCGCAGAATTCTTACAACAAGGAAAGCCAGGATTTCGCGGACATTGTGGACAAAGAAGTCGGCAGGGAATGCGGCTCGTTTAGCCATGGCGTGCGCCAGGCCGGATTCTATGTCCTCTACGGCGCGTCTATGCCGAACATCCTGTTGGAGACCGCCTTTGCTTCAAACTTAAAGGACGAAAAGCGGCTTGGCAGCAAAGAATTTCATCGCTCCATCGCCAAAAGCCTGTGCAATGCCATCATAGAGTTCAAAAAGCGGCACGAGGAAACTGTGTTATGAGCTTGGGCCTACTCCCGATTTCCCAGCTCGGAGCGTCTCAGAGAAGCTCTCTGTATCGCCGGTTCTGATAGGCGAGTACAAAATTCCCTGCCGGGAATTCCTCCTCTCAAACTCCTTTTCGATTTTGTTCAACACCATGGCCTTTTTCATAGCCCACTGCGGCGCAAGCAAAATGTCCTGAGGGGCTTCGGCAGTCAGGCGTTGGATGACCATATCCGGGGGAAGTCGCTCCAAGAAATCGCTGGCGCAGGACACATACTCCGCCAACTCTAATGCCTTGAATTGTCCGGCGTGGAACATATCAGCCAAGGCGGTTTCTTTCAATACCAGCAGCGGATGCAGCTTAACCTCGTGCGTGCCGGAAACGGCAATTTCCTTGGCCGTCATCATCGCATCCTCTTGAGTTTCGCCCGGCAGGCCGAGCATGATGTGGGTGCAAATTCTAACAGGCAGCGGCTTTAGCGATTCTATTGCTGCAAGGTAGTCCCGGTAGGTATGTCCGCGATTGAGCAGCTTGAGCGTTCGGTCATGGATGCTTTGCAAACCTAATTCCACCCAAACATCGACCTTTTGTGCCAATTCTTCGATGAGAGCCAGCACCGCTTTCGATAGACAATCGGGCCGAGTGGAGATGGATAGGCCAACGACTCCGGGAAAGGCGATGGCCTCGGTGAAGTATTGACGCAGCGAGTCAATCGGTGCAAACGTATTGGTGGAAGCTTGAAAGTAGACGATGAATTTTTGGCTGCCTAACTTTTCCCTGCCTAAGCGAATTCCGTCGTCGATTTGCTGACTCACGCCAATGTTTTGCCAAGATTGCATTTTGGAAAAGCTATCCAAACGGCAGAAGATGCAGCCGCCGGCCCCGGTATGAGCATCTCGGTTGGGACAAGAAAACCCGGCATCCACCGATACTTTCCAGACTTTTTCACCGTAGCGCTCTTTTAGAAATTGGGAGAATTTGTAGTAGTATTGGGCCATAAGATAGCGCGGCAATTTCCCCGACCAATTCTATCAATCGCCGATTGACGCCAATAGACGCCAACGAAAGACTGGCGCGTATTGGGCGCATTAGCGATTGAAAAATTCCTCGAACGTATGATAATTTTTCCAGCATAGTGTTATCAAACTGGTATTGCATTGTTCGTCAGATACTACTGATTTCCGAGCACAAAATCAAGAATCGTGTTCTTGCCAAAACGAAAAAGCCCAACATTGCTGTTTGGGCTTTTCGATGACAGATCCGCTTCTGCAGAGACTACGCCTTGGCGATAATTCCCTTCTCTTCTAAATGAGAAATAACCCTTTCTTTGCTTTGTTGCAAGTTCATTTCACTGGTATCGATGACCAACTCTGCATTCAACGGTTCTTCGTAAGGCGCCGAAATGCCGGTGAATTCCTTGATTTCTCCGGCCCGCGCCTTCTTGTACAAGCCTTTTGGATCCCGCTGCTCCGCCACGTCGATGGGTACTTTGACGTAGACCTCGATGAACTCACCGTCTTTGTGCAAGGCCCGCGCCTTATCACGATCGGCGCGATAGGGGGAGATGAAAGCGGTCATGGCTATAATACCGGCATCGGCAAACAGTTTTGCCACTTCGCCGATGCGGCGAATGTTTTCCTCGCGATCCCGCGGAGAGAAGCCGAGGTTCTTGTTCAATCCATGACGAATATTGTCTCCATCCAGGACGTAGGACAGATGCCCGCGCTCGAACAACTCCTTTTCCACAGCGTGGGCAAGGGTCGATTTCCCCGAGCTGGATAATCCGGTAAACCAGATCACCACGCCCTTTTGCTTCAACAGCCGTTGGCGATCCTGTTTGGTAATGGCTCCTTGATGCCAGGTAATGTTCGTTGCCTTTTGTTCTGCCATAAAATTTATCTCCATGATTTTTGTCTTTGCAGCGAAATGAAATCAATGCAATGGCGGCCAATCCCAGGAGGTCAAGAAAACGCAACGACCTGCTCTTCCTGATCGCCGCCCGGCCTTTAGTATCGAGCCGGCAATACCTGGGAATCCTTTACGTTTTAGGCAAGCCCAATCGTTTTGAGTGGGGGACCTCAGCCTATGATCGTTTGATAATAATCCATCAACAGTCTTGCGACTTCGGGTCTGGTGAACTCCGCGGGCGGCATTTCTCCTTTGGCCAGCATTTCCCGCAGCTTGGTGCCGCTGATGAGGACTCGATCCTCTTTCCCATGCGGGCAGGTTTTCATCGAAGCCATGCCATCGCATTTGTGACACCAAAATGTCCAGTCGATGTTCAGCGGCTTCAGGTGCAGCTCGTCGGGCCCGATTTCCTCGAAGATCTTTTGCGCGTCAAAAGGTCCGTAATAACTGCCAACGCCGGCATGATCGCGACCGATGATCAAGTGGCTGCAGCCATAGTTCTGACGAAAGATGGCGTGCAAAATCGCTTCGCGGGGCCCGCCATAGCGCATCTCCATTGGGTAGACTTTGAGCACCACCCGATCTTTAGGATAATAGTTTTGTAGCAGTATTTCATAGCACTTCATGCGCACATCGGCCGGGATGTCATCGTCTTTAAGTCTGCCGACCAAGGGGTGGATCAGGATGCCGTCGCTCACCTCCAAGGCGATCTTGGTGCAATACTCATGGCTGCGGTGGATGGGATTGCGGGTTTGGAACGCGGCAACGGTATGCCAGCCGTGTGCCTCAAAGATGGCGCGCGTTTCAGCCGGGCGGGCGTAGTAGTCGCCGTATTGTTTGGGGTAGGGACCTTCACTGAAAACTTGCACCGGGCCTCCCAACAGCGTATCATGCTGGGCGTAGACTTTCGCTACGCCCGGATGCGCCGCGTCATCGGTGCGGAAGACCTTTTTGGCTTCGTATTGCTTGTCGTAAGAAAACTTTTCCTGAACGGTCATGCTGCCCATCAGCTCACCGCTTTCGTCATCTACCAACGCAACCTGACTGCCGAGCGCGAGGCCGTCGGCCAGTGCTTTCGGCGCAGAAAGAGTGATCGGTATGGGCCAAAGTGTGCCATTTGCCAAATGCATATTTTCAACTACACTCACATAATCGTCTCGACACATGAACCCTTGCAAAGGGCTGAAGGCGCCCATTGCCAACATAATCAAGTCGGAAGTCTCCCGCGAGGTGAGCCTGACGACCGGCAATGACTTTGCCTTTTCGATTTCAATGTTCAGTTTGTCGCCGGCTAATAACAGTGGCAAAAGTTTTCCTCCGTGAGGAGGGACCAATTTTGTCGTCATTCGTAGCTCCTTTTTGGTTCAAATCGCATGGACATAAGAGCAATGGTCCAAAAGTGCGGACTCAGAAGTATCCCAGGGACTGCAGGCGTTTCCGAATGGCCTCTATCTCTTCCTTGCTCAACTCTGCTTCGTCATGCTTCTCCACCATTTTGGTTGTATAGCCGGACGAGGCCAAATCCCGTAAGACATAAACGATAAAGTCGGTGACGGAGTTGAAGCCGCTCCCTTCTACAATCTTTGCCAGGCGATTGTAAAGAATGCGCGGAATCTTGATGGTCACCTTGCTCTCGCCCGGTTTCTTAGGCTTGACACTCATATTGCACTCCTATAAGAGATACGGCTAAAATAGGGGATTCAATCAGAAAAGTCAAGCGATAAATTGGCAATTTCACGGGCGAAGGGGAATTCTCATTCGTCCGCCGGACAGCATTCGCCATAAGCTGTTTACACCTTGACAATTGGCCGTTAGGGAGAGACCTCGGCAGAAAGAAAATTACCTTGAAATTGCTGCCGTTATTTTGTACTTTTCCCGCCGAATTAAAAAGCTATCTACCTCATTTGGAGAGGAACAATGAAGACTTTGCGAAAGGCCGTTTTGCTTGCCGCCGGCTTGATGCTTTTGGGCTGTGGCTCTAATTTGCAGGAGAGAAAGTTGGACGAGTTTATCCAATCACATTTGCAAAAGGTTGTGCCTCTGTCAAAAGAGGCGAACCTCGCCTATTGGAGCGCCGCTACCATGGGCAAGGCGGAGGATTACAGCCGGTACAGTGATTTGGAATTGCAGCTACGGCGAATTTATAGTAATGCCGAGGAATTTTCCCTGCTGAAGCAGTTGAAGGAGTCGAAAAAAGTAAAGAATCCCGAGCTGGCCCGGCAACTGGAGGTGCTTTACAATAGCTATCTGGAAAATCAAATCGAGCCGGAGTTGCTCAAGAAGATTGTCGATTTAGGTACCGAGGTGGAGAAAAAGTTTAGCACCTTTCGCGGAGAAATCGGCGGTAAAAAAGTCACCAGCAACGAAATCGAGGAAATCCTAAAATCGGAAACGGACTCGAAGAAACGGCAGCTCGCCTGGTTGGCCAGCAAGCAGGTCGGCAAAGAGGTGGCGCAGGACCTCATCGAATTGGTCAAACTGCGCAATGAAGCGGCGCGCAAGCTCGGTTTCGCCAACTATCATATTCTGTCCCTGACGACCGGCGAACAGGATGTCAAGGAGCTGGATCAGATTTTTTCCGAGCTGGAGGCTTTGACAAATGGCCCGTTCGCCAATTTGAAGGCCGAGTTGGATAGCGTTTTGGCCGACCGCTACCGCGTTCCAGTCACTGCGCTGATGCCCTGGCACTATCATGATCCGTTTTTCCAGGAAACGCCGCAGGTTTACGATTTGGATTTGGATGCTTATTATCAAGGCAAAGACGTCAAAGAGCTGGCCACCAGATTCTATTCTGACATCGGCCTTCCAGTGGAGGAGATTTTGCAGAACAGCGATCTATACGAGCGGGAAGGCAAGAATCCGCATGCTTTCTGTACGGACATAGATCGCGCAGGGGACGTGCGCATCCTGTGCAATCTCAAGAACAATGAGCGCTGGATGGAAACCACTTTGCACGAGTTGGGGCATGCCGTTTATGACAAGTATCGTGATCCGAACTTGCCGTTCCTTTTGCGCTCGCCGGCGCACACGTTTACGACCGAGGCAGTCGCTATGTTTTTTGGCCGCCTGAGTCGCAATGCGACCTGGATGCAGCAGATGCTGGGGCTTTCAGACCAGGAGCGCACCAAGCTGGATACCATCTGTCGCAAATATGCCCAACTGAAACAACTTATTTTCGCTCGCTGGGCGATGGTGATGTATGCCTTCGAGAAAGAACTGTACGCGAATCCCGACCAAGACCTAAACTCGCTGTGGTGGGCGATGGTCGAAAAGTACCAATACTTAAAAAAGCCGGCAAATCGCAACGAGCCGGATTGGGCGGCCAAGATTCACTTTGCCATCGCGCCTTGCTATTATCACAACTATTTGTTAGGGGAGCTTTTGGCATCCCAGTTGCACCATTATTTGGTGGATAAGGTGCTCCTGTTGGAATCAGACAAAGGCGTTAGCTATGTGGGTCAAGCCCAGGTGGGTCGCTTCTTCAAGAGCAAAGTGTTCGAGCCGGGCGCCCTCTATCGCTGGAACGAGATGATTAGCCGGGCGAGCGGCGAATCTCTGACCGCGAAATATTTCGTGCAACAATTTGTTCAATAGGAAGGCTTTTGACGTTTGCCAAGCACTGGGGTTTGTCGGTGTGGCTGAAAAAATGGGTCATCGTTTAGTTACACGAGGTAGTAGTAATGAATCGCATCGATAGGGGGATGATAAAGATCATGCCGGATGGTACGGAAAAACACGTCAACCCGTTTACCGGCACCGAGGTTTGGTTCATTCCCGGTAGAAAGAATAGACCTTCATTCACTACGGTTTCAAGCAAGGCAAAAAAGATCAAAAGGAAGGTGCCGGAAGATTACTGCAATTTTTGCCCAAGCCGCTACTTTAGCACCCCGCCGGAAAAATCCCGGCTTGTTGCCGAGAACGGCCAGTACAAGATTCAAGAGCACGTCATGCCGGAGGACATCAATAAACAGGAGGCGCTATTCCGGCGCATTCCTAATCTGTTCGAGATTGTGACCATCAACTACTGGAAGAAGAATTTTGACTATCGCTTATCGGAGCGGAACAAGCGATGGAAAGAAAGTTATCTTTCCAGCCGTGTGGGCAGGGAACACGTCATCTCCATCATTGATCTGAAGCTCAAGTATCTTGGTTATTCAGAGGAGGAAATAAAGAACATCGCGGTGGATGAAAAATTCCAGATGGCCGATGCCTTTTTTGGCGGCGGCCACGAGTTGGTCATTCCCCGGCGACATTACGTCGAGAACGCCGAATACGATTCGCAATTGTTTTCTTCCGGGGAGCTTTCGCCGGAAGAACATTATCAGTATTTCAAATTTATCATTCAGTCCATGGAGGACATTTATCAGAATAACCGCTATGTGCGCTACATCGCCGTGTTCCAAAATTGGCTGAAGGAAGCCGGCGCCTCTTTTGATCACCTGCACAAACAGTTGGTCGCCTTGGACGAATGGGGCGTCTCCTTGGAGCGAGAGATGGATTTGGCTTATAGAAATCCCAACATGTACAATGAGTACGCGGCCAATTATGCTGCATATAACAACTATGTGATTTGTGAAAACGACCACGCAATCGGCTTTGTCGACCTGGGCCACCGCCATCCGACTATCGCTATCTATTCAAAGAGCCCGCGGTGCCGGCCATCCTCGCATACTGATGAGGAGCTGCGGGGCTTCACGGATGTGGTACATGCCATTCACGCGGCGGCGGGATCGCAAATATCCTGCAACGAAGAGTGGTATTACATGCCGCGCGATAGCGTCATCCCGATTCCCTGGCACATTTTGATCAAATGGCGAATAAATATCCCGGCCGGGTTTGAAGGCGGTACGAAGGTCTATGTCAATCCCATGTCGCTTAAGGAGCTGCGCGATCATATCGTTCCCAGGCTGTTTAGCCTGCGCGAACAAAGGAAAATCGCCTGGATGAAAATCGCCGAGGAGTGTCCGGTAAAGCCCAATTCACTTCAGTATTATAAAAACGGAGTGGAATAAAAATTGTCGGGGATCGAAATCATAAAGGCAGGATTTTGAGAAGGATTCTTAAAGCTATTGCATCCGTTTGTGCCAAAAGTGGTGTGGGCAGATGCACGCCGATCTTGCCGTGGCTCAGTCTTTTGCCGATTATTCTAAATTGTAAGACACCGTTTTCAACTCGGGATCCTGAACCTCCCAAGTCTAATCAATCTTCTTGGATTCAACCCACTTCCCCAAGCTATGTAATGATGAATTTGCGTAATTCCATAGCCGAGAAAAACATTACCAATTACCTACGCTGTTTGGCGGATACCGGCACTTCTTCCAAACAGTTCCGTTTTGTGCCGGAAGCAACGGTGGCCAACGCCAATCCGGGATTGTTTCTCCGTTGGGGTATTGAAGAGGAGAGAAACTACCTTAATCAATTGATCCTGTACCTGCCAAAGGATTCAACAAGCCAGTTGACTCTCTCACCGCTCAAAGAGGATACGTTTCCGCCGGACTCGGTGATCCTTGTCCAGGACTATCGGTTGATTATGAAATACAAATGTGAGGCCGGGGAATGCCCTACGGCCATGTCCGGGCAAGCCGAATTTCGACTCATTCGCAATACGGAAGATTTCTGGTACATTCATCGTTGGACCGACAATGCCACCGGCGATGAGCCATCTTGGAGTGCGCTCAAAGCCAAATTTGGTAAATGACCACGCGCTTTGGATTTGATCCCCGGCTAAAGATTTCCCCTAGTCATGACCCTAGGGATGTACGTTTTACAGGAAAGAACTGAAAATCCCCGGCATCCAAAAGCCGATTACCGCAAACAAAGCAAATGAAACGACGACACCGGCAAATACGACCGCTTCGACCAGACTCCGGCCGCACCAACACGCTGGCAATTGGATTGGCTGTTTTGGCCGCGGCTTTGGCATTGCTGCAGTTTGTGGCCATCCCTTATTTAAGCAAGCCGAAAACCCCCGAGTATTTGCAGGACAAAGAAGCTAAGGAAGTATCCCAACTCGTCGTGGGGGTGTTGGCAGAGTATAACATTCGCGATAAATGGATTGCCAAACGGAAGGGCTATTTCGAAGTCGGCGTGCCGAGCAGCTTGCGGTTGTACGATTTGTATGCCGAGATAAAGGCGCGACTGGAAATTTCGGATGCGCAGGTCATCAAATGCTCTGAGGATGCAAAGACGAACAAAATCGATCTGACCGTCGGCAGGGATGACAAGATGGGGGACAGATTCGTTTTGGTGCAAAGGGCGATACCGCCCACAAAGACCGGGACAGCGGCGATCATCATCGATGATTTTGGCTACAGCTATGACAGCGTGGTGAAAGAATTCATTCTTTTTCCAAAGCGCCTGACGTTATCAATCATTCCGGGCTTGAAGGAGTCGACCCAAGTGGCGCGCGAGGCGCAATTGGCGCAAAAGGAAGTCCTCATTCACCTGCCCATGGAGCCGCTGGAGGAAAAGTACAGCGACGAGGGCTTTACCATCCTGACCGGCCAAGATCCCGGCATCGTCCGGCTACGGATTCGCCGCGCCTGTTCTGTATTGCCCATGTCGGTGGGCATCAATAATCACCAGGGTTCCAAAGCCACGGCAGACGCCGAGCTCATGCGGGTGGTGATGAGTGAGATCAAAGCCACCGGGCGATTCTTCATCGATAGTCGTACCAATCCGGAAAGCGTGGCTCTGTCCGTGGCCAAAAGCATGAAGCTTCGCTCCGCAGCAAATCAGGTTTTTCTGGACGCGGAAGATGACGAGGAATTCATCTCCGCACAACTGAAAAAGCTGTCGGAATTGGCGACGGCAAAGGGCAAGGCAATTGCCATTGGGCACGTCCGCAAGAAAACCTTGCGCGTCTTGAAAAGCGAGCTGCCGGCTTTGGAGGCCCGCGGCATCGAATTGGTTTTTGTGTCAGCGGTGCTGTGATCCGGCGAACGTCTGGCGGCTTCCCCAACAATCACGGCTTGTAGAGTACGGCAAAAAGTAGAAAGCCAGCGCTTACTTTGCCAAAAGACCGCACCTTGCCACTGGAGGAGGATGCAGCCCGGAAATTGTGCGGAGGCAACGCAGCCCCGGAGAAAACTGCAGAGCGCTGCAAATGACCACGCTGCGAGAGAGCCAGGCAAAATGGGCGCTCGACCGTACACCTGTTCGACTCATCTCAATTGGCCTTTTCGACAGTGTCTTCAAGCTCGTTCCTTAGCAAACTATACTCGTTAAGGGTCGCTTTTTCATGTCATGCCTGTGAAGACAGGCATCTCCTAACCACCTGTTCACAAGGAGATTCCTGCATGCTCAGGAGTGACAAGATGGATGAAATTTCTACCCTCAACGAGTATACCTAATCAAGCTTTATCATTCAAAACATGAAAGGGATGCTCATGGCTCGAGTGTGCTTATGTGTCAACCAAGTAGCCCGGCTGCGTACGATGAACAAAGACAGTCAGCCGGATCCCGCGGCCATCGCCATAGCCGCTGAGATTGGCGGAGCGGATGGTATCGTCGCCATGCTGCGGGAAGATCGTTCCGACATCACCGATCGCGATGT
Organism: Caldithrix sp.; assembly: GCA_020722685.1. The sequence goes on from DYKH01000014.1 coordinate 14,371, forward strand.
AAGCGTGCTGAAGGAAGTGGTACATTCTCACCTTAATCTGGTCATTCCTTTGAATGATGAAATGGTTAAGAAATGTATTCAGTGGCTGCCGGATATGGTGACCTTGGTGCCGGGGTCCCGTGCCGAAGGCAGGGTCGAGGAGACGTTGGATGTCACAGGCAATTTGGAGTACATCGAAGACGTCACGGCCGCGCTGCGAGCGAACAAAATCATCGTCAACCTGTTCATTAGCGCGGATACGCAGCAGGTGCGTTCCGCGGCCCGCGCCGGTGTGGATTATGTGCAGTTGAATACCTCGGTACTTTCGGCCATCGAGGACCTGGGATCGATGACCGAACAACTTGAAAAGCTTGCATCCGTAGCATTGACTGCAAACAAGTTGGGACTGGGCGTTGCTGCTGGTCGAGGACTTTCCTATCAGAATATCCGTGAGTTGGCCGAGATTGCAGTGATCGAGGAGCTCAACGTTGGCCGGGCCATTATCTCGCGCGCTTTGCTCGTAGGGATGGAGCGAGCCATCACTGACATGAAATCACTCCTGAAACATTGAGGACCGAAACGTCTATGAAAACCAAATTGCCAACCCTTTTTCCGGAATTCAACCTCATTCAAGATGCCGACCTGCGCCAGAAAACTTTGGCTTGCTGGATCGAGGCTATGGAGTTGGGCAACTGGGAGGTGGAGGATTTGGAGGAAATTCCATTCACTCTTCTCATCCCCAATTGCACGGTGAGTTTCCGCAAGCACGTACAGGCCGTGACGCAAACGGCCATCGTTTCGGCAAGAGTTCTCTCCCAGTATTACAGCAAAGACTTTACTTTGAACATGGATTATATCGTTGCCGGTGGGCTGTTGCATGATGTCGGCAAACTACTGGAATTTCGCCGCGAGGACGGCCGCTTTCTCAAAAGTGCAAGTGGCAAACTGCTACGACATCCGTTCAGCGGTTCGGGTATGGCGATGAAGCACGGCCTACCAGATGAGATCGTTCACATTATCGCCGTGCATGCCAAAGAGGGCGATGGCGGCTATCGCAGCCCGGAAGCGGTGATTGTTCACCATGCGGATTTTATGAATTTTGAGCCGCTAAAAAATCCCTAAACTGACTAAAGCATCCCAAGCGGTTTTAGATCGGCGCAGAATCTGTAACCAAGCCTTGGCTGCCAGAGAGGTGATGGTTTTCATCTCAACGTGGAGATTGTTTTATGGATCTTACAATAGAATACGAACAAGAGGAAGACGGACGCTGGTTAGCGGAAGTACTCGAACTGCCCGGAGTACTTGTTTATGGCGCGAGTTGTGATGAAGCAATAGCGAAGGTAGAGGCACTAGCCCTGCGAGTGCTCGCTGATCGTCTCGACCACGGCGAGAGCATAGCGAGTCCGATCAGCATTTCCTTTGCCGCCGCATGAGTCAGTGGCGATCGACAAAGGCAAATCGTGTGCTATCTGCATTGCTGCGCATAGGCTGGAGCATAAAGCGCCAGAGTGGCTTACATCGTGTACTTTCCCGCCCGGGCTGGTCTGACGTAGTCTTTGCATTTCACGATAAGGAGGAGATTGGGCCGCGTATGTTGGCCCGAATCGCCAAATCAACCGGGCTCAGCGCGGAAGACTTGTAGCTTCCGGGAAGCAGAGATCATTCACCAAACAGATTTTATGAATTTCGAACCGCTGAAAAGGGCTTAGCTTTTTTTGTACCTTCATTTCATTTGTGAGATAAATTCTATGCAATTCCCTGCCGAGCCTTTCAAGATCAAAGTGATCGAGCGAATCAAAAAGACCACGCGCGAGGAGCGCGACCGCCTGATCCGCGATGCTGGCTATAATGTCTTCAATTTGGCGGCGGAGAGCATTTACGTCGATTTGCTCACCGATAGCGGCACCGCTGCCATGAGTGACAACCAATGGGCCGGCCTCATGCTGGGGGATGAGTCCTATGCCGGCAGCCGGAATTATTATCATTTCGAACAGTCCGTCAAAAGCATCTTTGGCTTCAAGCACATTATTCCCACGCATCAAGGCCGATCGGCGGAAAACCTGCTTTTCTCCGTTGCCCTCAAAGAGGGTGATGTGGTTCCCAACAACATCCATTTCGATACGACCCGCGCCAACGTCAAGCACAACAAAGGCACGCCCATGGATCTGGTCATCGACGAGGGTCTCGATCCGCACGCAGAGCACCCGTTCAAAGGCAACATGGATGTGCAAAAGCTGGAGAGAGTCATCGAAGAAGTTGGGGCAGAACGGATTCCCCTTATTATGTTGACGGTGACCAACAACAGCGGGGGCGGCCAGCCCGTGTCCATGCAAAATATTCGCGAGGTGAGCAGAATTGCGAAAAAGTTCGTTCGCCCATTTTTCCTGGATGCCTGTCGTTTTGCTGAAAACTGCTATTTCATCAAGGAACGTGAGCAAGAATTTGCCAAGTCGACTATTTTAGAAATCGCCCGCGAGATGTTCTCCTATGCCGATGGCTGCACCATGAGCGCCAAGAAGGATGGGCTGGTGAACATCGGCGGTTTCTTAGCCATGAACGATGACAAGTTAGCGGAAAAGGCCGCCAATCTGCTGATCTTGGTCGAGGGTTTTCCCACCTATGGCGGCTTGGCCGGTCGTGATCTGGAAGCCATCGCCCGCGGCTTGCTGGAAGTTTTGGATGAGGACTATCTGGCCTTCCGCATCGGACAAATTCGCTATCTCGGCGAATTGTTGGATCGCGCCGGCGTGCCCATTGTGAAACCCATCGGAGGACATGCGGTTTATCTGAATGCCAAAGAATTTTTGCCGCATATTCCGCAACAACAATTTCCGGCGCAGGCGCTAACTGTGGCTTTGTATCGTGAAGCCGGGATTCGCGCTGTGGAGATCGGCGGCCTCATGTTCGGCGAGAAAGACCCGCAAACCGGCGAGGAGAAGTTTCCCGAGCTGGAGCTGGTCCGTCTGGCCATTCCCCGCCGGGTTTACACCTCCATGCACATGAACTATGTGGCCGAGTCCATCATCGAAATTTTCAAACGGCGCGACGAAATCAAGGGGCTAAAGATCGTCTATGAAGCGCCTCTGCTGCGTCATTTCACGGCGAGATTGGAGGAAATGGGTTGATCAAAGCCTTATTGTTTGACTTTGATGGTGTGTTGGCGGAAACCCTTCCCGATCATTTTTATGCCTGGCAACAGGTTCTCATTCCGCTGGGAATCGAGCCGGATGATCTGACGCTGCGCTTGAGCGAGGGGAGTCCTGCTTACAAGATTGCCATCGCTTTGGCAGCGCACCAGGGTTTAAAAATTTCTGAAGAATTGGCCAAGGAGTACGCAGCGAAGAAGAACCAGGTTTTTCGCGCCCGTACCAAAGCGCCCATCTACCCGGGGATTCTTGAGTTGATCACATTTGCTCAAAACCATTCTATGACAGTGGGCCTCGTAACCGGCACCGCGATGGCTAACATCCGGGCCGTTTTACCGGCCAAGCTATTGAGCAACTTTGACACCATCGTTACCGATCAGGACACCCAACGAGGCAAGCCCAATCCCGATCCCTATCTAAAAGCGGCTGAAAATCTGCAAATTTCTCCGCGGGACTGCCTGGTGGTAGAAAATGCTCCACTGGGAATACAATCCGCCAAGGCGGCGGGAGCATTTTGTGTCGGATTAACCACGACACTTCCGCGGGAACATCTGCAAGGGGCGGACGTTATTTGTAGGAATCATTTTGAACTTCTGCAGCGCATGCCAGAGCTGAAAGGATGAACGATTTAGGTGTGTTCCCAAGCCCGTAGAAACGCGATCATTTTTTGTGGCACCGCTTTGTGGATGCAGTGGTTTTCTTGCAGCCATTGTCGAATGATTAAACCAGAGGCGTTCGAATATCCCATCCAACGAAAGAATGTGATGCTACAAATAATCACCACGGATGGTCGCTCCATTGACGCGATAAACTATGTCGTGCGGAATGATACCCTCCTTATTTTTCCTGAAAGCCAACTGCTTTTCCATGAGAAGCCGACGCTCCTTCCGCTAAGCCGGATTCAGTCAATCAGAGCGTGCGAAATCGGAAGCAGGAAAGGATTGCGAGACGGACTTTTCTTTGCAAGCGGACTGGCCCTGCTGATTTTCATGTTGGCCATGTACGGAGCTGTTCACGGTGTAGCTCCTACAAGTTAGCATACACTGACAAATCTTGACAACACGTGTCTAATGGAATTTGCCAAAAGGCAGAGGCGGCAAATTTTGGGTTTGCAACCTATATCACGTCTGCGGAACAAAAGCCTTGCTTGTTGGCAGGCACTTCTGTAAATTTCGCCCGCAAATTCAATCTTGAACTGTGATACAAAATGGCAGTGCGAGTTCTTTTCTCATGCCCTAAACAAGTTTGTTCAAATTGAGTGGAAAGCAGAAACCGGGTACCTGATCTTGACTCGGTTTTTTTATCATAGGAATTCCCAATTCGCAACCTGCGGGTGGTTTCAATTCGCCGCTGGTTTGAGCCGACTACTTTCGTGGAAAACTTTATGCGCAAGTTGTCATTGTGTGCCATTCTCATAGCGCTTTCAGGATGCGGAGAGCGAGAATTACCGGTGCCGGTCAAAGCCGATTCAGCACCGGTGCTGGAAAAGCACACCATTCCGGCTTTTGTGAATCCCGGCAAATCTTTCTTCGTTTCCGTTCAAGTTAAGAATGTCGCACCTGCGGATGTCGATTCGGTAAGTCTGTCTGTTCGTGCGGCGGGCGGAACGGGCTCAACGCACTTTGCGCTCTTTGATGATGGTGCGGCCCTTCATGGGGCCGATGGCGACGTCGTGGCCCGGGACGGCATTTTCTCACAAAGGATTTCTTGGCAAGCAGACATACGGCAGCGGACAGAATTTATCTTCAAATTTGAGGCCTCGGATAAACAGGGCCGCCGGAGCCAGCCGTTGGAAGCGACGGTGGTCTCTTTGAGCAACAGTCCGCCGGAAATTCTCGAAATTATCATGCCGGATAGTCTTCCCAGCGGTTTCGACGAACTGCGGTACATCAAAGTGGCAGCGGCCGACTCGAACGAGGTGGATGACATTCTTCAGGTGAATTATCGCGGCCTGCGAAATGATACTACCTTTTTCCAAGGCGCTCTCATGGACGATGGCTTAGCCGGCGATGAATTAGCCGGCGACGGAATCTTCTCTGTTTCGCTGGATCGATCTTTTGCCGTGGCGAAAAAAGGCTCTTATGAAATGGCCTTTGAAGCACAAGATAAATCCGGCGCCAAGAGCCAGACGGCGAGCAAATTCATCCTCATAGGAAACGGAGCGCCGACCGGCAGCAATATTTCTGCACCGGATTCGGTCAAGCGTCCCACCGCCGGCACGACGAACCGTCTGATAACCATCCAAGTAGACGATCCGCAAACCGTGAAGGACATCAAGTCAGCCCGCATGGAGTGGAAAAAACCGGATGGCTCCTATCCGGCAAGCGGACCCTATTTTGCCATCTATGATAATGGTCTTCCTTTCGACGTGAACAAATGGGACCTGGGCTATCGCGGCGATGCGGTGGCAGGCGATGGCATTTACTCTATTACTGGTGTCTTTGACAGCGATGATTTGCTTGGTCCCTATACCCTCACATTCCAAATAGAGGATTGGGTCGGAAATAAAAGCATCCCCCAGATTCACATTATTCATCTTTACTAATTCGGAATCGCTGATGCTGAAAAGAACCTGTTTGACTTTTCTTTTGACGATCTGTGGATTCGGCACGCCAGGTGCGCAAATCATCCAGTCCTTTCAAATCGGACTGAGCGCGCCCGGCGGTAGCGGCTTGGCGGGTAACGGCATAACGGATATCAGCGCCGGGCACGGAATCCTTTGGTTTGGCACCGGCAACGGCCTGAGCCGGAGCGCGGACGGCGGGCAAGGCTTCGAATCCTTTGGCCCGGAACAAGGAGTCGGTCGCGGCAGCGTCTCCGCCCTATGGACCAGCGGCGATACCATTTGGATTGCCACCGCGGCGGATACCTTGACCAAGGTCTCGGAAAGCTACCTGCCCCTGGGAACGGGACTGAGCGTTTCCATCGACAATGGCCAAACCTGGCAACACTTTCCTCAGCCTGGCGAGACGCCGATCCAGAATCTGACCTACGACATCGCGGTTTTGAATGGCGTCGTTTGGATAACCAGCTATGGCGGCGGACTGAGCAAGTCGGAGGATTGGGGCGAAACCTGGCAGGCTGTTGCCCCGGACAGCTTTAATTTCAATCCCGGCGACCGATTGAATCATCGGGCTTTCTCTGCCGTCGTCGTTGACAATGAACTGTGGGTGGGCACCGCTGGCGGGATCAACAAATCGACGGATGGCGGACTGTCCTGGCAGAATTTCAATCACACCAATCAGCAAAAGCCGATCTCGGGGAATTTCATCGTCGCCATGAGTCACCAACGCTTCCGGAATAAGAGCATACTTTGGGCGGCAACTTGGAAGGCGGAGGCTGACGAAGAGTTTTATGCGGTCTCCAAAACCGAAGACGGCGGCCTGAGTTGGAGCACAACCCTGAAGGACGAAAAGGCGCATAATTTTGCCTTTGATGATTCCGTCGTGTACGTTGCCACCGATAACGGACTTTACAAGTCCCTGGACTTTGGCGAAACCTGGTACCTCTTTCCCCCCATTACGGATACCGTGACCGGTGAGAAAGTCTACACCACCGAAGTTTACTCCGCGTACGCAGAGAACGGCGTGCTTTGGGTTGGCAGCGCGGACGGTCTGGCAAAAACCAGCAACAACGGTCATACCTGGGAGGTCTCGCGCGCTTTTCAGCCGACCGGAAGAGGATCGACGCCGCGCACCTATGCTTATCCCAATCCATTCTCTCCTCTGCGCCACAATCAACTCGGGAATGACGGCTACGTTCGTTTTCAGTACAACACCCGCGGCAATACGCAAGTGACCATCAAAGTTTTTGACTTTGCCATGGATTTGGTAGCGACGGTGGTGGAAAACAAAGCGCGGCCCGGCAATGGCGACTTTTCCGAAGTCTGGAACGGGCGAAATGACTATGGCGATGCCGTCGCAAATGGAGTCTATTTTTATCATCTGGAATTAGCAGGCGACGGCGATTATTGGGGCAAAGTGATGATTGTTAATTGAGCGGATAGCGGAAGCCACTACATGAAAAAGCTGCTTACAACATTTGTGATACTGCTTTGCGGTGCCTTAGCTGTCGCCTCTGAGGGAGATGGCGGATACGCCGGCGCCTTCTTGCGCATGGGCATGGGGGCGCGCGCCAAAGCCTTAGGTGATGCTTTCTCGGCCATTCCAGAAGATGCGATCGCCGGTTTCTATAACCCGGCATTGCTGCCCCATCTCAAAAGTCGTCAGGCCTTGTTGTCCTTTGCCTTTTTGCCGCTGGATCGAAAGCTGGACTACATCGGCTATGCGCAATCCTTGCATCCCAAAGCTGAGGACGAAGCGGGCGGGCAGCCTCTGAATGCCGGATTCGCCTTGGCCTGGATTCATGCGGGCGTGAGCGATATCGATGGCCGCGATCTGAGCGGCAATCACATTGGCTCTTTCTCTAATTCGGAACACGCTTTTCAACTGTCATTTGCGATTAGTCCGGTAAAAATGTTTTCCTTTGGCATCACCGGGAAGGTGTTATACAATCGTTTCCCCAAGATCGCACAGGAAGAAGCGGCAGTTACCTCCCGTGGATTTGGCATGGACTTTGGCGCTTATCTCAACCCGCTTCGCAATCTGATGCTCGGTGTGGTGCTGCACGACAATATGTCCAAATACACCTGGAACACCGACAAGCTCTGGGAGCGCGGCACCAGCACCACCTATAGATTCCCCAAGGTGACTCGGGCAGCCATAGCCTATCGAATACCGCAGCAATGGCTGCTGGCCATTGCGGAAGTAGAAGACAGCAAAGAACAGAATCCGCGCTATCATTTTGGTGTCGAGGCCTCCTATTTAGAAATGGGCGCCTTGCGCTTTGGCTATGACGCCGGCGTGCCGACTTTTGGTGTGGGCTTTTTTAGCAAATTGTTTGGCCGCCACGCCGGACTGAATTATGCCTACATCACCGGCGATAATGGCCTGAGCGCCGATCATGTTTTTTCTTGGACGTTTGAGTTTTGAACATCCGTAAAAAAGCGGGTGTACTGCAAAGATGCCAATGTTCTTGCAGATGAAGTAAGAGAGAGGATTTGGATATGATTACACAAACTATAGATGCTATACTTGTTAAGGGTGAGAATTACACCCTTGTTGTCATTCCTGCGCATGCAGGAATCTCCTTACGATAAGGAAGTTAGGAGATGCCTGTATTCACAGGCATGACATGAAAAAGCGACCTTTAACGAGTATATCTATGAGGACGGAGTTTTCCGGCCCCTTACAAACATAGAAATTCTCATTCCGAAAGGGCGGCCAATTAGGCTACAAGTCGAAGCTATTGACTCTCCGGAAGACTGCCTGACTTTGGCCACTCAAGTCTACGACGGTCTTTCAGAAGAGGAGATTAGGGAAATCGAGGCTATTGCCCTGAACCGAGAAGAATTCTTTGGAGATAGAAAATAGACATGGTCCCGACGTAAGCTATTTTGGATACCGACATTCTATCTCAGGTCATGCGAAAGCAACCATTAGTGCTTGCTCGGGCGCAAGAGTATTTGACGGTTCATCATCGATTTACGATCTCGATCATTACCCGGTATGAAATCTTGCGTGGATTGAAGGCAAAAGATGCCGCTGCGCAGCAGGTTACTTTTGATTTGTTTTGCTCGTCAAACCGGATTACTTCAATCACGGATGAGATCGTTGTACAGGCGGCCGAAATTGATGGGGATATGCACAAACGTGGGGAATTGATTAACGATGCTGACATCTTGATTGCAGCTTCTGCTTTGGTTCACAAACTCGAGCTTATTACCAATAATGAGGGGCATTTGAGACGAATCGCCGGTTTGCACATTAACGACTGGGTCCAAGTTTAACTGTCGCTGCCCACTTTTTCACGATTTCACATAGGCCAAAGTGTCCATGATTAAATTAAAAAATACTGCTCCAATCTTTATTCTGATTTTATTCCTCCACGGCTTTTCGCATGCCGCCGGAAAAACCGGATTGTCCTTCTTGAAAATCGGCGCTGGCTCCCGAGCCTCCGCTATGGGAGAAGCGTTTGTTGCCACGGCAGATGATGCCTCCGGCCTATTCTGGAATTCGGCAGGATCAGCTTTCATTAGTCAAAGACAAGCGCACCTCACGCATACGGAATGGATTCAAGGCATAACGAATGAAGTCGTCGGTCTCGCTTTTCCAACCTCCATCGGCACCATTGGATTGGCTGCTGCTCTGAACAGCGTCGATGGCCTCGAACGGCGGGTGATCGCTTCAGCGGAGCCGTTGGGCACCATGTCTGCCCACGATTTTTTGTTCGGCCTGACCTTCGCGCGAAGGCTGAACGACCGCTTCGCCTTTGGACTTGCAGCAAAATACCTTTACGAAAAGATCTACACTGAGACTGCCAGCGGTGTGGCGGTGGATTTTGGAGTTCGTGGTCAAGCCTTGGTGCGGGATCTCTGGATTGGCGCTTCGGTGCAAAATCTCGGCGTCATGGATCAATTGGTCGAAGAGGAGATTGCTCTGCCCACCACGGTTCGTCTCGGCGGCGCTTGGACGGTGCCGGCTGCCTTTTTGCATAACCAACTGCTGCTGGCAGCGGATTACGTGACGGTAGCGGATGATGACTCCTATTTTTGTATTGGCGGCGAATTTCGCCCGGTCTCGCAGTTATTCTTGCGCGCTGGCTTTCAGGGCGGGCATGATGACAGAGGCCTTAGCGCCGGATTGGGCCTCAAGCTGAACCGATGGATGGCAGACTATGCCTATGTTCCCTTTTCTTCGGACTTGGGCACAACGCAGCGAATTTC
>DYKH01000014.1:24379-63336 GCA_020722685.1 Caldithrix sp.
CAGACTATGCCTATGTTCCCTTTTCTTCGGACTTGGGCACAACGCAGCGAATTTCTTTTACGGTGGACTTCTGAGTCCCCGAAGCAAATCCGTGTCTAGAAGACCCGCTGCCACAGAGGTACACAGACGCAAAGGGAAAACAGATGAGCTCAGGCTTTGCTCAGAATCTGAGCGGGTCATCTGTGGAGGTCGGTCTCATGACATTGTCACAGAGGGACGGAACAAATTATAAAGTCTCGGTGCCCTTTGAGTCTCGGGCGCAGAATAGAATAACGCGAACAAATTGAATTCGACAAAATCAACTTGAGGGAATTTCGCGGATGGCAAAGTACAAGATCGCCTGGCTTCCAGGTGATGGAATTGGTAAAGACGTCATGGATGCCGCAAAAATCGTTTTGGACAGATTGGCGTTGGACGCGGAATATCTTCCGGGCGACATCGGCTGGGAATTCTGGTGCAAGGAGGGTAATCCACTGCCGCAACGAACCATCGACCTCCTTAAGCGGACGGATTGTTGCCTTTTTGGCGCCATCACTTCCAAACCAAAAGAAGAAGCAGACGAAGAATTGGCCCCGCATCTGCGCGGTAAAGGCTACGTGTACTCTAGTCCTATTGTGCGCATGCGTCAGGAATTTGATTTGCGCACCAATCTTCGGCCTTGTAAAGCCTATCCCGGCAACCCGCTGAATTACCGCGACGACATCGACTTGGTGGTCTTCCGCGAAAACACCGAGGATTTGTATTCCGGAGTCGAGTTCCATCCTTTGCCTGCAGAAGTAATGCAGACTTTGGTCAAGCATCATCCCAAGATGAAGCGTTTTGCCGCCACGCCGCTCGAGGACATCGCCGTATCGCTGCGCATCATTACTCGCAAAGGAGCGCAGAACATTGTGCGCGACGCTTTTGAATATGCCAAGAAGAATGGCTATAAAAATGTAACCATCGTAGAAAAACCTAACGTGATCCGCGAAACCAGCGGGCTGATGATTCGTGAAGCGCGCAAAATCGCCAAAGAGTTTCCGGGTATCGAGCTATGGGAAGCCAACATCGACGCCATGTGCATGTGGCTGATCAAGAATCCGCAATCCTACGGGGTTCTGGTGACCAGCAACCTGTTTGGCGATATTATTTCCGATCTTTGTGCTCAGCTCATCGGCGGATTGGGATTTAGCGCCAGCGGCAACATTGGTGACCACTACGCCGTATTCGAGCCGACGCACGGATCGGCGCCCAAGTACGCCGGCCAATATAAGGTGAACCCCATGGCCATGCTGTTGACTTGCAAGCTGATGCTCGATTACCTCGGAGAAGCCGGGCGGGCGGCGCGGTTGGAGGGCGCCATCAGCGAAGTCATCAAGGAAGGTAAAGTTCGCACCTACGACATGGGCGGCAACGCAACGACCTTGGATGTTGCTCATGCAGTAGCGAACAAATTGTAGACTCGGTGAACAAAAAGGATAACAATACTCCGTTTCGGAGAACTGTCAAAGCTTTAGGAATTTGTAGAGAATAGAAATATGACCAAATCACCATTTGGAAAAAACCTGGTCATAATAGCCATTGTGATCATCGCGGGCATCGCTTTCACTCAAATGGGCAGTGAAGCGTCCTACCCTCAGGATACTATTCGCGCCCAACTGGACCGGTTTGTCGAGGTTTTCAATTACGTGAACCGCTTTTATGTCGAGCCGGTCGATAACGAGAAGCTTATGACCGGTGCGATACAGGGGATGCTGAGCGAGCTGGACCCCCACTCAGTCTACATTCCCAAGAAGGAGTTGCAGCAAGTTACTGAGCAGTTTCAAGGGCAATATGAGGGCATCGGCATCGAGTTTATTGTGCAAAACAAGATTTTGACGGTCTTGTCTCCCATTGTGGGCGGGCCGTCCGAAGCGGCTGGCTTGCTGCCTGGCGATCAGATTATTCGCATCGAGGGCGTATCGGCTTATGGAATTACCGAAGATGAGGTTATGAAAAAGCTGCGAGGACCGAAAGGCAGCAAAGTGAAGCTAACCATTCGCCGTCCTGGCCAGCCGGATATTTTTGAAGTCATCATCACCCGTGGCCAAATCCCCATTTACAGCATAACAGCAGCTTTTATGCTGGATGATAAAAAAACCGGGTATGTTTATCTCGGACGCTTTGCCAAGACAACTACTGACGAGCTGGAGAAGGCGTTGAAGGATTTGGAGTCCCAAGGCATGAAACAGCTCATCCTGGACTTGCGTCTAAATTCCGGCGGTTATTTGGAGCAAGCCGTCGAGGTCGCCGACCGATTCATTCCCGGAGGTTACAAGCTGGTCTATACCCGTGGGCGGATCAAGGCCTCGGACGAAGACTTTTACTCTACCAACGGCACGACGCATCCGATGTACCCGTTGATCGTGCTCATCGACCACGGTTCTGCCAGCGCCTCGGAAATCGTCGCCGGGGCGGTGCAGGATTTGGATCGTGGATTGGTGGTGGGCGAAACCAGCTTTGGCAAGGGTTTGGTGCAAAACCAAATTCCTTTGAAGGACGGCTCGGCCTTGCGCCTAACAGTTGCACGCTATTACACACCCAGCGGCCGGCTTATTCAGCGTCCTTATGATGGCGGTCTGATGGACTATTACGCCGAGGCCGGCGATGCTGATCTCAAGGACGATAAGGCGGATTCGGCAAAAAAAGCCTTTTTCTCTTTGTCCGGTCGCAAGGTTTTTGGCGGCGGCGGCATCACTCCGGATTCTACTATCAAGTCGGAACGTATCACGCGCTTTACCAATGAGCTGATCGGCAAAAGGATATTCGTCGAGTTCGGCTCCAAATACGCCAGCACACATCGCAGCTTGGCGGATGATTTCGAAAAATTCAAGACCAAGCTGGTCATTGACGACAAGATGCTTGCAGACTTGAAGGCGTTGATACAGGAACAAAAGATTGAGTTCAGTCAAGAGGCAATGACCAAGGATCTAAAGTTCATCAAGATGCTGATGAAAGCGGAGGTAGCGCGCCATCTTTGGGACAGCAAACACTATTACATGATTCGCGTCGCCGAAGATACACAAGTTCAAAAAGCAATGACCTTCATGCCGGCGGCCGCACAGGTGATGGCCTCGCATGGCTGGAATGGTAATTATTCACAGATGAAACGGTAAAAAAGGTATTGATTTTTACTTGAAACTATACTAAGTTCGACCGCAGAGAGCCAGGGCAGGGCAGATACAATTAGTACCTTATGGCCAGGTCGGGGAGAACCGGCCCAATCTGTTCGAAGAATGCATACGCTTTTGCTGATGGGCTGGGTTTGTTTCGGCCGCAATGGCAGAGTGGACCCTGGCCGAATTTAAGCGGTTCCACGAAACCGCTTTTTTGTTCATGGCTTTGTTTTCGGTTGTTGCACATGATAAAGTTCCAGCGGCCTCTCGCCATGCACATTCGACTGATCACTTTTGTCGTCCTGCTTGGCGGAATGCTCAGGTGCTTCAATCCCTTTGCGCCAAAATTGGATAGAACCTCCTCCACCGATCTCGTCCTAACCGAACAGCGGACGCCGGAGGAGGTGCTGCAGAATTTTGTTTATGCGTACACTTTTAAGGATTCGCTGGTTTATGCGGATCTATTGGACAGTTCTTTTGTTTTTGTTTACTTCGATCCAAACCTTGACGGCTCCGGGCGTTTTGTCTCCTGGGGGCGTGATGTCGACCTCAAGACGACCGGTCGGTTGTTTCGCAGCTTCGAAACGATCACCCTGCTTTGGAACAGCACTGTCTATGAGATCAAGCAGGACCATCAGGTAGAGCTTTCCAAGACGTTACAGTTGAATTTGTACGGTGCAGCCGGCGATTATAGCCTCTCCGGTGATGCCATATTCAATTTCAAAAAGAACGCTTACGATGATAAATGGCGCATCACCCGATGGAAGGATGAATCGCAAATGTGAGCCAAAGAGCATTTGCGCATGAAAAGTTGCCGGGAGTGAAGAGTGACCCTGCAGGTTGAAGACTTTTGGAATAGAGTGATTAGCGAAGATAAAAAGAGCAAGTTTGAGGAAATCGCTTTCGATTATATGGATTCCCTCTACAGTACGGCCCTACGAATGACACGAAACACCGCCGAGGCGGAAGATTTGGTGCAGGACACCTATCTCCGCGCTTATAGGTTCTTCGACAAGTTCGAGGAAGGGACCAATTTTAAGGCTTGGGTCTTTAAGATTCTGACCAATACTTTTATCAACAAGTACCGCAAGAAAGCCAGAACGCCCCAACAGGTCCAGTTTGAAAAAGTCGAATTCGGCATCGAGAACGAAGAAGAGTTTCAGGAATCCAAACAATGGGCGGGGTTCGACGAGGCGAATTACCATGAGCTCTTTGACGATGATATTCAAGGCGCTTTGGCGCAGCTTTCCAACGACTTTAGGATGGTGATCTTGCTCGCAGACGTGGAAGGCTTTTCCTATAAGGAAATCGCCGATATTATCAATCGTCCCATCGGCACCGTCATGTCGCGCTTGTTCCGGGGCAGAAAAATGCTGCAAAAGATACTGGAAAAATATGCCAAGCGCGAAGGCTACATCAAGCATCCTTAGCCTTTCCGGCCAAACGCCGACGACTCTTGTCGCGCGGGCGCCGGTTGCACAAGATGCCATCTTGTGCCTCGATTCTGGGTCGCCATCACTTATCCAACAAACAAAACATCTTACCTAAAACGTCGAAAACAGAATGAAAAAAACATCACGCTACCTGATACTGGTCGCGCTGGCAGCAACCTCTGCCCTGGCGCAATTCGGGGAAGAGCCGAAAATTCTCACCATTGATCCGGTCCTTTCTCAGTCCAAGGCCTTGCCGGGGACTGAATTTCAGATCGCAATCGTTTTGCAGATCGAGCCGGGATTGCATATCAATTCCAACAAACCGACGGAAGAGTTTCTCATTCCAACGGTTTTGAAATTCGATGCCCAGCCCGACATGAGCTTTGGCCCCATCAGCTATCCCGAACCGGAACTGAAGGCGTTCGCATTTTCCGAAAGCAAGCTGGCAGTCTATGAAGGCAAAACCATTTTATTCGTTTCCGTCAGCACTGCCCCGCAGCTTGCCCCAGGCCAACGGACGATCACCGGAACGGTGGCCTATCAAGGCTGCAATGACAACACCTGTTTCGCTCCGGCAGAAAAGAGATTTCGCATCGACCTCGAGGTAGCTCCGGCGGGATCCGTCGTCGACAAATTGCATCGGGAGATTTTTGCGCTTGCGCAAAAATCCCAAGAACAGCCGTCGGCTCCTGCGCAAGAATTTACCGCCGACGAGCTGCGCGCCAAACAAATTATCGAGCGGGGATTGGCTCTGGCTATCATGGCCTTCTTTGGCATTGGGCTGGCGCTCAATTTGACGCCTTGTGTTTATCCGGTCATCCCGCTCACGGTGAGCTATTTTGGCAGCCAAAGTGAGCAATCGAAATCTACCGCCTTCTTCAGCGCCTTTGTCTATGTCGTCGGCATCGCCATTTCCTTTGCCGTCTTGGGCCTCATTTCCGGATTAGCCGGTAAGCAATGGGGCTTCTTATTCCAAAGCCCGTGGTTCGTGTTAGCGATCACCACCATCATTTTGGCCATGGCGGCCAGCATGTTCGGGGCATTCGAGATCACCGTGCCGTCCTGGTTGATGAACAGATTTGGCGCAGCACGACAAGGGATTTTCGGCTCGTTGATTATGGGCTTGACTGTCGGTGTTGTCATTGCTCCTTGCGCCGCCGGCATCATTATCGGTTTGGTCGGTCTGGTAGCCAAGCTGGGCTTGGTGGCCAAAGGCGCCTTGCTATTTTTTGTCATGGGACTCGGCCTTGGGCTGCCTTATCTGTTCCTGGCGGCATTTTCCGGCTTTATGAATCGCTTGCCGCAGTCGGGCATGTGGATGGTTTGGGTGAAAAAGCTGTTCGGTTTGCTGCTGGTAGCCGTGGCCATCTATTTTTTGATTCCGCAGATTGAGCGGATTTATGACAAGTTGGGATTTTTCCTCGGCCTCCTCGGCGTCTTCGGCGGACTGCTCTTGGGCTTTTTGGATCATTCTCCGGGTTATACGCGCGGCTTTAAGATCGTGCGCGCAGCCATCGGCGTGCTGTTCATTGTCTTCGGCATTCGCTCCACGGATGCGGCCATTCACTCCAAGCCTTCCGAGATAGATTGGGTTCATTATCAGGGTCAAGCTGTGGAGCAGCTCTTGGCCGACGGCAAGCCCGCGTTTATTGATTTCTACGCCGACTGGTGTGCGCCCTGCAAACAACTCGACCGAGAAACCTTCCGCGACCCGGCGGTGGTGGAATTGGCCAAGTCGATGACGATGATCAAGGTCGATTGCACGGCACCGGACCAAACAACGCGTGAATTCATGAACCGCTACAACGTAGCCGGCATGCCGACGCTGGTGTTTATTGGAAAATCGGGGAAAGAAATTCCGGAGCTGAGGGAGGTGGGGTTTGTTGGCGCGGAAAAGTTTGTGGAGAGGATGAAGAAGACGCTTGCAGAAACATGATGCGACTTAATCACAGCTCTCTTGCCGACTCAAACATTTTAGATATGTGCCCTGGGTGGAAAAACGCCTTTAGCTCTAATGCAATAGGAATGGGATTCATGTTAGAATCATTCCACAGATCAATCATCAGTGAATCGAGGAAGCAAAAATGGATGTCGTGGTAGATGCGTCGGTGATCATCTATGTCAACGGCGATGATGAAGAGGACTTTGCTTGAGTAATGCGTGGCCGCGCATTGAAAGCCGACGACTTACGGCTGCAAAGTATCGGTAGGATTATTCTGGAGGGTAGAGAGTGCCAGAAATAACCCGGATTGTAGATCAGCTCAGTCGTGCCTTTGAAAGGGGGCCTTGGCACGGCCCGGCGCTGAAAACAAATCTAACCGGCGTCACCGCGGCAATGGCGTCTAGTCGCCCGCTCAAGGGCGCACATAATATTTGGGAAATTGCGCTTCACCCTCAGGTATGGCTCAAGCTCGCCAGATTGGCTTTAGAAGGCCAACCGATGCCGACAGAGCTGCCCCCAAATCAGGACTGGCCGCGGGTGCGAGAAAGAGGACCTGGCGATTGGGAAGCAGTGATTGAGGCCCTGGATCATGAGTACAGACTTTTGCTGGAAGCCGTGGCCAATTTGCAGGAGCCTGATTTGGCGCACAAGGTTCCCGGTCGAGCCTATGACCTCTATTTTCTTCTCCACGGAACGGTCCAGGATGCCATTTATCACGCCGACCAAATATCAAAGTCAGCGCTGAGCAAAAAGCGAACGGTAACCAATCACAGGGAGCGATACTGCAGAATTGGGCAAGATTGCGAAACCGCGTTGGCCTAGCCGAAGGAGAAGAGGATCGCGGGGACGGCACACCTGTGGGCGCAGACGTCCGCCGAAGGTTGGAGTGAGTACACGGAATTTGCAGATTCCACGTATGGGCTTGCGACCGTCAGCCCGTCCAAATTTCATGCCCTGTCGTTTCTGGCGGAGGCTCAGGGCCGGTGCGAGCACCATTCCGGAAGCGCGGCACCAAGGTGCGCAACTGGCGCTGGTGGAAAGCCGATTGCGTTATGCCCCCGAGCATGGCTGCGACATTGTCATGATGGGCGCCCTGGCTGACAGCTCGTCGCAGCGGAATGCGGAGCGACCAGGATTTCGCATTGCCTACACCCGCACGAAAGGCGCCTTGCATGAATTTTCGATAGGCTTTCCACTCGCCAGCCATGCTGATCCATATACACTTGTTAAGGGTAAAAATCTCACCCGTCTTGTCATTCCTACGCAGGCAGGAATCTCCTTGTGAATAGATGGTTAGGAGATGTCTGCATCCACGGGCATGACATGAAAAAATGACCCTTAACGAGTACAGCAACAGATTCCGCCGGCTTCCATGCGTCCCGATAGCCGCGGCCCTCCTCGCGGTCTTCTTTACCATCCAATTGGAAAAAGCCGTTGCTTCTCTCCGATTATTTGCTAAATTGCCGGTTGGGAATTTTCTATCAAACAGGGCAGATGGAATTTCGCAAGGTAAAATTCATTCACAATCCCAAATCTGGGCTTATACATAGTTCACGATTGATTCGCAGAATTATCGAACGCGCTTTGATCGAGGCGCCATTTACTTATGATTTTGTCGAAACCAAACACAAGGGACATGCCTATCAGCTAGCTAAAGAAGCTGTGGATCAAGGGTATGACGCGGTAGTTGCCGTAGGCGGGGACGGAACGGCAAACGAGGTAGCAACCGCCCTTTTGCACACCGGTATCCCAATGAGTATCGTGCCGATTGGCTCCGGCAATGGCTTGGCTCGGGGATTGGGCATACCGGTTTCGGTTCGCCGCTCTGTGCGCTTGCTCTTGAAAGGCCAGACGCACCTGATCGACGCCGGACGCATAGAGGACCGATACTTTTTTGTCGTGACCGGTGTCGGGTTTGATGCCCTCATTGGCAAGCTGTTCGATGACCGCAGCCTAAGAGGGCCGCTGCCATATTTTACCATTGGCTTCCGCGAGTTTCTTTTCTATCGCCCGGAAGTTTTTGAGTTACGTTTTAACGGCCAAAAAGTCGTGACTCCGGCATTGCTGGTTGCCATCGCCAACACCCAGCAATGGGGCAATGGGGTCATTATTGCTCCCCACGCGGAACCGGACGACGGCATGCTGGATATTTGTATCATCCATCGAGTCAAGTTTTTCTACGCGCTCTATCATTTCCCCAAGCTGTTCACCGGCAAGATCGATAAGATGCGCAAGTACGAACGCTATCGTGCGGATGCCTTGGAGATCATCCGGGAGAAGCCTGGTCCATTTCACGTCGATGGCGAGCCGTACGAGGCCAGCACAACTTTACGTGTGAGCGTCGAGCATCATGCCCTCAACGTGGTCGTCCCCAAGCCAAAGGAGCAGCGAGCGTGGCTGAGAGGCGTGTTGGAAAAGCTCGAAAGCGTAGGACAACAGGTCGTCTCCCAAGGCTGACATCTCCAAAAGTATTGCTTCATCCCCTCCCCGAACCTTCGGCGTTACTTTTTTCTTTCCGCGAAAAAGCAAGTCCCATGTTGACGGCTATGGCTAACGCTGCGCCTATCAATACTCCATGCCTGCTTACGCTCTGAGAACGGGATAGCCACTGTAAATGGAGAAGCTTGTTTAGCCAAGGAGCGTGCGGGGGATACCACCAGAAGAAAGACGAATCGGGAAGCCACCACATTTCTTGGCCGATGGGAAGAACGGCGATCCAAAACCAGTAGCTCAAACTCTCCAAACCGCCGACTGCCCAGACGAAGAGCATGAGCAGGTACTTCCAGCCGAAAGCAAACCGCCTTGCCAAGAAGAATCCCAGGGAAAATAAAATCGTCGCGATGAAGGTGGGATACAGGAGGTTCTCGTCTTTAAAATACCAGGGCACTTTTGCCCAATTATGGCAATGGGCAATGACGCTGCCTTTGATCAGCGCATCGGTCATGCCGATGAACAGGACGTGAATGAACGAAACCGCCAGCATGAATGCGCCTGTGCGGCTTTTTGAAGAGGCAGCCAGCGGCGGCCATGAATGCAGCACAAATACTCCTTGCAGCCGGGACGTGTCTTATTCTGTTAGTTCACTACCGGTCAGAGGGTTCTCGCTAAGAGGGTAGTGTTCCATGGAAC
The DNA here is from genome assembly GCA_020722685.1 of Caldithrix sp. Next base: position 34,018 of record DYKH01000014.1, read on the forward strand.
AGTCTAAACGGTTGCCCCAATCTAATCCAAGTACTGCTGAATGTCTCTGATTTACCTTGTTCAAACGAGGGTTAAAGAGAATTCAGTCTCATTGACACACAACTTCAATTGGGTGCTTAATTGAGGATCCGCGCCCCGACGAATGGTTGCAAGGCGCTTCCGAAAGCAAACTCGACCCGCTTGACATGAGTGAAGTGTTTGCGATCCTTTACCCTGTGATTAGGCTACGTCATTTTGACTTTGCCTCCGTGGTCGGCTACATTTTTTTAGCCCGAATTCGCGTGCACGGCCCACCACGCAATCTGTAAACGCCTGCCGGCGAGAATTAAATCCGTCGATCATCATTAGCTTGTGCGATTTGCCCGGCGTGATCGTCGCCTACGGCTTTGCAATGTGCCGGAGATGCTCACGGCGCATGAGGGAGCTTATCTTTTTTGATGAACAAGAAGCCAACACCGTTCACAGCAGACTAAAGGACTCCCGCATGGTTCAAAAAATACCTGAAAAATCTTAAAAAAGTTCTGGCCTCTCAATCAGAATTTTGTTATATTGCTCCGTCTTCAGAGGCACCATGGATTGTCTGTTTAGAGATCGCGGTTCGTTGAATCGCCCCATGGCGGTTCGAGCGCCGCGAAAACCACCACGCACCACGGTGATTCTATCTCGAGACGGATTGCAGCACGGTTTAGCATCACCAAGAGGTTTCCTTCGGAAAGGCTAAGCTAATGTGGACCGGCAACGATATGATCCCATCTCCGATTACCGCAAATTCTCCACCTTATAAAATTCACCTTGCACTAATATTTTCTTCATCAAAAATTAATCAGGGATTTGTACATTGGCTTGTCTAAGAAACGGGATGATGTGGGAAGCCACTCAATGGGAAAAGCTCAATTAAGCTTTAAACAACCCTCACATACTAACTCAAAAGGAGGAGCGTGTATGCATCATGTCACTAAAAGCGTGCTAACAGCCCTACTGCTGTTGACGGTATGCGCGGCGGGTCTATTGGCACAAGGAGTCACCACGGCAGCTTTGAACGGCAGCGTGATGGACAATAACGGTCAGCCGTTGATCGGCGCCAATGTTGTTGCCGTGCACGAGCCGAGTGGTACGGTCTTTGGGGCGGTCTCGCGGAGCGACGGGCGTTTTAATATCCCCGGTATGCGCGTGGGCGGACCCTATTCCGTTACTGCCAGTTATATCGGCCACAAGGCGCAAAAAAAAGAAAACGTGCATCTTACTTTAGGTCAGGATTTGAAGATCGCTTTCGTGCTTCCTGTAGAAGCGGTTGAAATTAGCGAAGTTCAAATCGTGGCCGAACGGGACGCGATCTTGAGCGCCTCGCGATCCGGGACGATTACGAATGTGTCTACGGTAGAAATCGAGCGTCTGCCTACCATCGCACGCACGATTCAGGACTATACGCGGCTTTCACCAATGGTGGTTACTCCGACGACGGAGAACAGCGACAACATCGGTGGCATGGGTGTGGCAGGGAAGAATAATCGATCGAACAACTTCCAAGTCGACGGCGCTGTTCTGGACGATGCGTTCGGTTTGGCGGAAAGCGGAACGCCAGGTGGACAGGCAAATCTGCAGCCGATCAGCTTGGATGCAATCGAGGAGTTTCAGGTTTCCGTGGCGCCCTATGATGTTCGCCAAGGTAACTTTGCCGGCGGTTTGATTAATGCCGTTACCCGCAGTGGCGGCAATCGTTTTCGCGGCTCAGCATACTATTTTGGCAGAAACGAATCATTCGTTGGTGACGTGAGTGTCATGGATCCCACCACCCAAAAGAAGACCAGCAAAGCTTTTCCTGAATTCAGTGATTATCAAGGCGGTTTTCGTTTGAGCGGCCCACTGGTGCAAAACAAGCTGTTCTTCTTTGTCAACGGTGAGATCAGGCGACGAAAGGAACCGTTCGATATCGGCATTAACGATCCCAGCAAGCCCATTAATTTTCCGATTGCCGTAGACTCTCTGCAAAAAATCGTCAGCATTGCCAAGACCCAATATGGCTACAGCGATGTCGGCGGCTATGACCCGTTTACGGCGGAAACCAATGACCAAAAGATCTTTGCTCGTTTGGATTACAACATCTCCGACCGCCATCGACTAACCTTACGTCACAACTTTGTGGATGGCAATTTGGACCGTGGCCTGGTTCGTAATAACAGGTTGTTCACTCTGGAGAGCAATCAATACGATTTTGTCAGCCAGACAAATTCGACCGTCTTGCAGTTGAACAGCACGATCGGCAGCAAGATGGCGAATGAGGCGCGGATCGCCTATACCGCAATCCGGGACAAACGTGATCCCCTGGCCAGCGCCTTCCCGCAAGTATTGATCGACCTTGGCGTCGCCGATGTTCGCCTCGGTGTTGAAAGATACTCTCAAGCCAACGCTCTGGATCAAGATATTATTGAGTTGACGGACAACTTGTTGTACTACAGTGGCGATCATACCTTTACCATTGGCACTCATAACGAATTCCTTTCATTCAATAATCTTTTCATCCGCGATTACTACGGAAACTATGAATTCGACGGAATTAGCAACTTCATTGCGGGAAGGCCACGAGCCTATTCGGTGAGTGTTTCGCAGGACCCCAGCAATAAGAAGCCAAGGGCAGATTGGGGTTACATGCAACTGGGAGTTTACGCCGGCGATGAATGGAAAGTCTCGCCCAAATTAAACCTCACTCTGGGCCTGCGATTAGACACACCCATCTTTCCTGACAACCCGGCTTTCAACTCCACATTTGCCTCAGTGTTTCCGGGCTATAGCACCAGCGATGTTCCTTCCGGCAAGCTTTTATTGTCGCCCCGGTTTGGATTCAACTATGATATTTCGGGAGACCGTACGACTCAAATTCGCGGTGGCGCGGGAATGTTCTCGGGTGCGCCGCCGGGAGTATGGCTATCGAATCAGTATAGCAACACCGGAACGGAGTTTAGTCGCTTCGATGTACGTGGCCCATCAACGCCAAACTTTGTGGCCGATCCGAACAACCAGCCGACCACAGGTTTTACGCCCATCGCTACTACGGAAATCAACATTACTGACAAGGATTTCAAGTTTCCCCAGATTTTGCGCACCAACGTCGCTGTCGATCGCGAATTGCCGTTCGGTTTGGTGGGAACCCTGGAATTCTTATACTCGAAGGATTTGAACGAGATTCTGTACCGAGATCTCAATCTCGGCTACTCCTCAAATCCTGGCGTACCCATCGGCACAACTCCTGATGGCCGAGCCTCTTTCATGAACCCGGCCACCGGCAAAACTGCGAAGATCAACTCAGCCTTCACCAACGTCATCGTTCTCGACAATACCAACAAAGGTCGGCAATGGAATCTGACTGCTCAGCTCCAAAAGCGGTTGAATCAAGGACCGTTGCCAAACCTTTTTGGCAGCCTCGCCTATAATTACATGGATGCCGAAGACGTTAACAGCGGACGATCCAGCCAGGCGATCTCGCAATGGCGTTATAATGAGGTGGAAGGCGACCCCAATAATCCGCCGGCCCGTACCGCAGATTTTGAGATTCAGCACCGAATTCTGGGTACCTTGTCCTATCAGCTTAGATACGGGAAGGGATTTGCGACCACTATTTCTGCCTTTTATGAAGGTCGATCAGGTCGTCCATTCTGCTATGTCTACAACGGAGACGCCAATTTTGACGGGCAATACTCCAATGACATGATCTTCGTTCCTGCCAACGCTGATCAGGTGATCATGACCAAAGGTACTTTTGCTGATTTGGAAACGTTTATTCAATCGGACGAAGCTCTTCGGAGCCATCGCGGACGAATTTTGCCGCGCAACTCGGCACGTGAGCCGTGGGTGAACCGCATCGATCTGCGGATCGCTCAGCAGATACCCTCGGTCTCTGCGCATCACCTCGAGTTCACTCTGGATGTTTTCAATCTGTTGAATTTGCTTAACAGTGATTGGGGTGAACAGAGATTTGCCGCTTTCCAGGCTCCGAGCGTCTTTAATTTTGGCGGCTACGATGCAGCGACGGGCAAGCCCAAGATTAGTTTGCGAACCAGTGACACCAATGGCGATGGAAAAGTCACCCGCGATGACGTTTTGACGCTGGATAATCTCGCTTCCCGCTGGCAGATTCAACTGGGAGTGCGTTATTCGTTCTAACTTGTGCCTATGAATTTCGAACCCTTGGTTTGAGGTATAGGTAGTTCAAAGACAAACAAGGCCGGCAATTGCCGGCCTTGTTTGCTTTGGCAAGGACTGCGGTTGCACTTTCTTGTTTCATGACGGATATGCCGGAGTTACGGTTATGCAAAGCTCCTTTCGGAATCCTCGTCAGCAGGGGTCGCGCCAAATCTGGCCGGGAATGGGTCATGCTGATCGCTATCGGCAATGAACGAATCGATTCTGACAGATCAGCTCAAAGAATCGTGGAGCAAGAGTAATGATGGCAAAGCAGGACGATTACTATTGAGAAATTAACCGTCGAACACTGGCCGCAGGTTGGCGACATCTACCGCGAAGGCATCGAGACGGGGAACGCAAAATTTGAGACGACGGTCGCGGAATGGGAAAAATGGGACCGGAGTCATCTCTTAGATTGCCGGTTGGCGGCGAAAACGGATGGAGAAGTAGTTGGCTGGGCGGCGCTATCGCCGGTTTCCGAACGCTGCGTTTATGCTGGCGTGGCCGAGGTCAGCGTTTATGTGGCCGCCTCTACGCGAGGTCAGGGCGTCGGTAAGGCTCTACTATCACAGCTCATTGTGGAATCGGAGCGCAGCGGAATTTGGACCTTGCCGGCCAGTGTTTTCCTCGAAAACAGCGCCAGCATTATCCTACACGAGCGCGCCGATTTTCGCAAGTCGGGATTCGAGAGCACCTCGGCCAAATGCACGGCGTCTGGCGAGACGTGATGCTGATGGAGCGACGGAGTCAAGTGACTGGGATTTGATTTTCGCGCCGGTTGATGAGAGTGGCGTTGGCATTTTATGTTCCGCAAGCGGAGACGGAATTAGTTATTGTAATTCCCCTAAAAGTTTGCTAATATCGGTTCGATTGATTGGACTCATGCTTTGCATCAAGCATCTGCTGCTCCTGCTATATCGGGAGGTGAAGCAGATTTTTTCGCGCCCTTTTTTGTTATAAACAGAAACGCCCACAGGTACAAGTGCCGACCCAGCGATCCTACACAATTGCGCTCATCATCTCCGCCCTGTTGCACCTGTTAGTCACTTTGGCCTTCAAGACACAGTCGAAAGTTATCGACCTGCTTTTCCCCGCGCCGCCGTACGCTCGACAGGAGCAGACGCAGCCGGACTTGCCAGTTTTTGAACTGGTAGAACTGCCGGAACAAGCCAACAGACAGAAGCCAACCGAACTGGTAGAAACGCCAGAGGATGCCGCCGTGCCTGAGCCGCCGGAGGATGCTCAATTCCTTTCCGATCGGAACGCCCGCGCGCGCGACCTGTACGCCAGAAACGATCTAAAGAAGGGCTTGCCCTATAGTGAGGGCGAAACGTCCTACAAAGTCTTTGCCGGAGGCGGCCAGCAAGGTCAGTCATTCGATCTGGTGCAATTGCCGCCCGCAGATGTGGGAGCTTCTGAGCGAGTAGAATCTTCAAATGAGGAAGCAAAGACCTTGCCTGATGAAGATGGCAGCACCATGATCCCAGGCGAAAATCTCCGCTTGCAGCGGCCGCATTCTCCAACTCCTACGCAGCCGTTCAACCGGGAAATGCTTTACGGGTCGCGCGGCGACGGCAGAGCTGGCTCCGGCGATTTTTCCGATGACTTGAATTGGGACAATCGGGAGTCCAGTGCAGAAGATTTGGGCGGCGTTTCTTTGAGCACTTATGCTTGGGATTTTGCTCCCTACATTTTATATATGAAGCGACACATCCGCAACCATATTTACCCACCCCCTGCTTTCTATCAAATCGGCGCCATCAGCGGCGAAACCGTCCTCAAATTTCGCGTGCAGCTCGATGGCTCCATGACCGATCTGGTGCTGCTCAACTACACCGGACACAAAGCGCTCATGGAGACCAGCATGAACGCAGTCAAAGCTTCCAATCCGTTCCGACCTTTGCCAAGAGATTTTCCAGATCCTTATTTAGAATTGACCTGGACCTTTATCTACGCCATTTATTAGCTTCCAGTTCTTCCGCCGCCGTCCCAGTAGATTCTTTTCGAAGATTTGAGCCCGCAAAACGCTTACGGACCGAGTTTGGGCTGTTGCTCTTGGAATTCTCATTCGGTCAGCCACTCTGCCTGAAACTTTTCTCGCCGCTCTGATGTACAAGGAGCCGTGAAAAAAGCAGCTATTAAAACCAACGCTCTGTTGGCCCAGGTTGCCGACGTTACCGAGCAATTGCTTACCGCCCCAAGCTTCTCCTTCTTGATAGAATTGGCCATAAAGTCTATCTTTAATCAGTTGAGCTGCAAAAGAGTCGAGTTCCTTCTGTTCGACCGGCAAACGTGGAAATTGGTAGCCGAGAGCTATGTCGGCTTGCCTTTGGCAAGAAAGGAAAAGCCGCGCATAGAGATTACCGACGATGTGGCGCGGTGCATCTATCACGGGGGTGAGGTAATTGCTTTGGACGACGCGCCGTCGCAAAAATTCATGATCATTTATGATCACGACTTGGAGGAATGTTATTGCTGCGAGATGCGAGTTCCTCTGCAACTCGGTGGGGATTTGATCGGAGTTCTCAACATTGGCGCCAAGACAGATGGAACCAAATTCAGCGTCGAGGAGATCGATTACATTCGCGTTGTCCTGAATTCCATCAGCGGAGTTTGCCAGAATTTCAGCTTGGGGATGGCTGAGAAAATTGGCTCGGCCGACGCAAGTCTACCTCCGACCGCCGGGCGCAGCGAACGGCCGTACATTCTCTTGGCAAAAGATCGGGTCACCGCAAATGGCGGACTGGAGGAGATCATTGGCGCCTCGCCGGCTTTGGAACGGATCATCGGACTTGTCAACAAAGTGGCGGAACAGGACGTTCCGGTGCTCATCACAGGCGAAAGCGGCACCGGTAAAGAGCTGGTAGCCCGCGCCATTCATCGCAAGAGCAAAAGGCATCGTAATCCTTTGGTCGCCATGAACTGCGCCGCCTTGCCGGAGGGTTTGGTCGAAAGTGAGTTGTTCGGCCATGAAAAGGGGGCTTTCACCGGAGCGCATCAGCAAAAAAAGGGTAAATTCGAATTTGCGCACCAATCCACGCTTTTTTTGGATGAGATCGCCGACATGAGTATCGCCACGCAAGCTAAGCTCCTCCGCGTCTTGCAGGACGGACGTTTTCAACGGGTAGGGGGCAACACCACCTTGCACGCTGACGTGCGATTGATTTCAGCGACGAACAAAAACCTTAAAGAACGAATTCGTGAAGGCCATTTTCGCGAGGACCTTTTTTATCGAATCAACCTGGTGCAAATTGAAATTCCACCTCTGCGGGAACGCAAAGACGATATTCCGATCTTGGCCTACCATTTCTTCGAGTACTTTAGAGATTACTACCACAAACGGTTGACGGGCATGGATCAGGAAGTGATCGACTGGCTGTTGACCTATGAATTTCCCGGCAACGCGCGCGAGCTGAAGAATATCATCGAACGGGGGGTCATTATGGAGCATCACGATCGCATTACTTTGGCCATGATGCCGACAGCTCGAGCGCGCACCAATGATCCGGTGATGGGAAACGTCGAGGATCTCACTTTGGAAGAATTAGAAAGACGGCACATCCGCGCCGTGCTGGAAAGGGCAAAGTATAACAAGAGCGTCGCGGCCCGCAGTTTGGGGATTGCTCGGAAGACGCTGCGGGAAAAAATGACCAAATACGATCTTCACTCGGGCTCATAGCATCGTCCCCCTCCTAACTTTTTGCCTTTCCGATCTCGATGTCACTGTTTCGATGCGGGCTAAACTACGCTTGCTTTCCGCCAAGAGGGTGTAGCCGATTTACACGCATTACTCGGTACGGAAGGTGCCGCTCTGGGGGAAACGTGCCACTCGAACTCGGGCAAGTCGGCTGATGATCGAAGTCTGCCTGGGATTTCACATTTCAGTTAGCTAACAACCGGCATAAAAACAATGACGGATAATTGCTTCCGCAATCGGGCTTTTTTCCTCTTTGGCATAGCGATTGTAAAGGCAAAACTCGAAATCATAACATAGCACGTTCGGTTAATGATTAGGAGAAATGGTATGGTTCGTAATAAAGTGGCAATCTGGATAGGGGTTTTGGTAATTGTCGTTTATGCCGGCTCGCTGGCGTTTGCAAAGACAACTCAGGAAAGTCAGGCGGGAATAAGCTCGGCGGATCAAAAGAATCTGGCCGCCCTTCAGAATGACAAAGCGGATGCACGGGCTGAGGCGGCGCGCAAACTCGGAGAGAGTCGCTGCAAAGAAGCGGTCGATCCGCTCATTCAATTGATGCAGAATGACAAAGAGTATCGTGTGCGCATTGTTGCCGGGATGGCTTTGCTACAGATCGGGGATACCAGAGCCATGGAGGCGATCAAGGAGCAATCCATGAGCGACAAAAACAAAACGGTTCGCGCCGCTCTGGCGGGAGTGGCCAAAGAAATGGTCAAGCTGGATCTGGCCGAAAGATAGTCAAGATGTGATTGGCGGGAGTTTCGATCGTACTAAAAAGTTTCCCCTTGAACAGTTCCAAATGGAGAAGCAGGCCTCACCGCCTGCTTTTCCATTTTATGGGTAGTATGGCGCCATTGTAGTCAGGAGCCGAATCTACAACGCCAACAGCTTTCCGGCGATGACCTTGGCGCCATCCGCACGGATGTCCTTCCATAATGCCGGCTTGCCAAAGAGGCTCGTAAGCGGTGCTTGCCAATTGCCGTCAAAAAAATCCTGCACCCGCATTTCTTCACAAACGGCATAGTCTCGCAATCCCTTCCTCAGTATCGGATCTTCAGCGAAATCGCTGCGCGGGACGTAGAGGATCGGGGTGCGGTTGACAATACACTCGGAGACGATGCTATATCCGGGCTTGGAAATGACTGCGGCACAAACGCTCAGCAAGTCCTCAAAAGGCGCCACGCCTTCTTTCAGACTGGTGATGTTTTCGCCTTCTACCTGGTTCGACAACGTTAGGAAATGAAAGTCCGCCAATTGCCGGACCTTGTTCCAATTGACTTGGCGCATGTCGGCATCGCGCAAGGCGAGCAACACCGCCCGTTCTTGCCTCGCTGCCGGCCAGTCGAGAGAGCGCAATATCTCATGATTCGAGCGGGATGCTCTTCTTCCGATCAACGGGACATCCATGGTCGTGCGGAAGGCAGACATATCGCCATGAAAAGGCAGGCGAAAAAGCAGCGAGGCTTTGCCATAGGAGGCCCGTATATCATCGATGACATACTGGAATTCCGGGTATGATGCGATCCAGTCGCCGTAAATCCAATCCCAAGAGAAATTGCCGATGCCCAGTGACGGAAGGCCGGCTTCTGCGGCGGCGTCAAAAGCAAACGGAGTGATGTCGCTGACGACGAGGTCGATAGATTTTTCCTGCAAAAAATCGACCTCTCGGCATATCAGCTTCTCCTTTTGCCGGATGAGGTCGGCATAGAGAGATAGGGTCTTTGCTTTTTCCACTGCAAAACTGTTAGATTGGACTGCGCCGGCATCCAATTGAATGGGATATAAAAGCAGTCGCTCAGCGGGAAGCCGGTCAAAGAGCCACCGAGGCGCCAGAGTGCGGATGTGAAATACCAGCGTATCCGACAAAGCCAGAGACGCCTTGATGACTTCGATGGATCGCACGGCATGTCCATAGCCGTGTCCGGTAATGTAGTAGGCAATATTCAGCAAAACTCTCAAGGACGACTGGAAGGCACCTTCACTATTTTCTTTTCAGGTTAAAACTAAAGGTCGATCCTTTTCCCATCTCGCTTTCGACTTTGACGCGGCTCCCGTGCGCTTCCACGATGTGCTTGACGATGGCCAAACCCAATCCCGTGCCACCGACGGCGCGCGACCGTTCTTTGTCCACCCGGTAAAAGCGCTCAAAAATTCTGGGAATGTGCTCCTCGGGAATGCCGCGACCGGTATCGGAGACAAAGATTTCTACCTCTTTGGAATTGACGCGGTAGCCGATCTCCACCTTGCCATGGGGGACGTTATACTTGATGGCGTTTTCGACGATATTGACAATCACTTGAGTGAGCCGTTCCTGATCCCCAAGCACGCTCACGTTTGGCTGCCAATGGTTTGCCTGCAAAGTGACTGTGATACCGGACTCTTGCGCTTTGCCCTGCATGTCTTCGACCTGCTTGATTAACCACTGTTTGACGTCGAAATCGCGAAAGTTCAGTTTCATTTCACCGGATTCGATGCGGGAAATATCGATCAGATCGGTCAACAGATTATTGAGTCGCACAGCTTGGTGATAGGCTTTGGCGATAAACTCCTTTTGCGTCTTTGTGTCAGCGATGTTTGCATCCAGCAATGTTTCCAGATAACCCTGCACGGCAAAAATGGGCGTGCGCAGCTCGTGCGAGACGTTGCCAAGAAACTGGCTGCGCACTTTTTCCAACTTGCGCATTTGCACCAAATCATCGCGCAGCTTGTCCAGCATTTCGTTGAGCAGGTCTGCCAGTTTGCCGATCTCGTCGCGACCGCTGCTCTTAAAGTGCGCCTCCAGATCACCCAGTTTGACCGATTCTGCCACCCGGGTAAGTTCCTGAATGGGATTGGTCAGCTTATCGGAAGTCCAATAGCTGAGCAAAGCGATGAAGACCAAGGCGATGCCGCCCCCGGCAAATATTTTCCAGCGCAAGGTGCGTAAGACGCGATTGACCTCCACCAAGGGAATGGCTAATCGAAGGAAGCGAGCGCGATAGTGAAGGCCGGCATGCGAGCGTCCCGGGCGGATGACTTGCGCAGCGTAGTAAAAGTCTTTGTGAATCGTGGCGCTCAAACGCTGGTCGCTGCCAAAGCCTTTTTGGATGGCCATCTGCACTTCCGGGCGATGCAAATGGTTTTCCACCCATGCCAACGAATCTTGCGGAACATTAGAGTCGAAAATCACCGTACCGGCAGAGTCGATCAACGTCATGCGGATGCGCGCGGCTTGAGCGAAACCAGTCAGCAGCTCATACAGTTTTTTGCTACTGCCGGAGGTCAGGGTCGTATCAGCAAGGAGGTATTCTATCTGTTCGATTTGGTTTTGTAACTGGGAGAGGATAACGGTTTTGTAGTATTGCTGCAGCTCATACGTGACGATCAAGCTCGCGGACACGGTTACAAAAAACAGCAATAGAATTTGAATAATGGTGAATTTTTTGCGGAGAGTTAACGCCATGATAGCCTATTTGTCCGCCTTGAACCGGTAGCCCACTCCTTTGATGGTCTCGATGAGTCGAGCATTGGCAGCGCCCAGTTTTTCCCGCACCTTGCGTATATGCACGTCGATGGTTCGGTCGATGACAATGACTTCGTCGCCCCAAATAGAGTTTAGCAAGGTTTCGCGGGTGATGACACGCCCTGGACGCTTTGCTAAGAAGAGCAGAATCTCGAATTCCTTCTTGGTCAAACCGATGTCGCGGCCTTGCACCTTGACCGCATAGCTCAAGGGGTCTATTTCCACGTCGCCAAAGCGCAATCGCTCCTCATCTTCCGGCACGCTGGTGGCGGACTTGCGCAGCACCATTTTCACCCGCGCCAACAGTTTTCTCATGGCAATGGGCTTCACGATATAGTCGTCAGCGCCAAGCTCCAATCCCACTACTTCATCGATTTCGCTGTCCTTGGCAGTGAGAAAAATGACCGGCATTTTCTGTGTAGCCGGCTTGGCCCGCAGCTCCCGGATAACCGCCCAGCCGTCCTTATGCGGCAGCATCACATCCAAGATGATCAAATCCGGGGCTGAGTCTTGCGCACGCAATAGCGCCGTTTCGCCATCGGCCGCCGTCACGATTTCATAGCCCTCGGATTCGAGGTTGAATTTGAGCAAGTCCAGAATGTCCTGCTCATCGTCGACTATTAGAATTCTCTTTGCCATTTTGATGCCCTTAGAATAAACGGTCTGCCTTCCGCATTCGTAAACGTTGAACGAGTATGTCTGTGGGCGAATAGGATAGCCGGCCGAAAAGCCCAGGTGAATCTTGATGAGAATAGATATGACTCGTCCGGAACGTATTCATTTACAGAAAAAGGACTTGGACTTTTACTCGTTGAGGGTAGAAATTTCATCCATCTTGTCATTCCTGCGCATGCAGGAATCTCCTTGTGAACAGGTGGTTAGGAGATGCCTGTATTCACAGGCATGACATGAAAAAGCGACCCTTAACGAGTATAGTTCCGAATTTCCTATTCTACTCCCCTTCTTGAAGGCCCTCCACAACAGATCGAGCGTCTGCAAACATCTTTGGTCCAAATGAAAGAAAATAGGAAACTCTTTTGGCCAGAGTTTTCGGTGACAACGTGCTCAGTCATTCGGGCTATTCCTACCCATCTTTTCGGTAGAAAAAGTAGTTCTATTTTGTCTTATTCTCAAGCTTTTTTTGTGGCCGAAACTACGCGCGCAATTTTTGAGGGGCCAGGGTCTCTCTTAGCAGCCGGCTTGCGGCAGTTCGTCCGGTCAACGCCATTGTAAGGCGATTGGATTGCTTTTTCCTGCAAATGAGTATGGCAGTTTCTGCTTTTGGTATTTTTGCGCAAAAACAGACGGCTATTTTCACTCTTGCCTCTTAACACATTTTTAATATCGGCTTTATCTTGAACTAATCTCCGAATGTTATATTGGGCGCGATTAAATCGGGCAGAAATCCATTAACCAACTTGAAAATAAGAGGTGAATTACTATGTACTCAAAGGATGTTAGACTGCGATTTCTTGTGGCTATGTCAGCCGTTTTGGTTTTATTTCTCACAGTGCCAGGAGCCGTTTTGGCGGCGGCGAACGGCAGCATCGCGGGAAAAGTGGTAGATGCCCAGTCGGGTGATCCGCTACCTGGAGTCAATGTCATCATCGAAGGAACGGTCATGGGCGCGGCCACCGACGTGGACGGAGCCTATCGAATCGCTTCGGTGCCGGAAGGCAATTACACGGTGGTCGCGTCTATGATCGGCTACAGCAAGATACGAGTCGAGAACGTGAAGGTGGCGACCGGTGCCGTGGCTCTACTCAACTTTTCCTTGAATGTCGAGACCTTGGTTGGTCAGGAAGTTGTCGTGCAGGCAGAAGCGCTAAAAAACACCGAAGCTTCTCTTTTGCGCGAACGCAAGCTGTCAACCGCTGTCAGCGACGCCATCAGTGCCGAGGCGATTTCTCGGGCGGGCGCCACCAATGCCGCGGATGCCATGACTCAGGTGACCGGTGCTTCGGTGGTTGGCGGCAAGTATGTCTATATCCGTGGTCTGGGTGAGCGTTATGCCAGCACCCAACTGAATGGCGCCGAACTGCCCAGCGCGGACCCGGATAAAAAAGCCTTTCAAATGGACATCCTTCCCAGCAATCTATTGGACAATATCATTACCAAAAAAACCTTCACTCCGGACGAACCGGGCAACTTTTCCGGCGGCATCATCAACATCGGCACCCAATCGTATCCCGAGTCATTTCGGCTGAAATTCTCAGGCTCAGCTTCTTACAATTCCCAAGCCAATTTGAAAGACGGCTTTCTCAGTTATTCCGGCGGCTCGCGCGATTGGCTGGGCATGGATGATGGCACGAGAAGCATTCCCAATTTGCTGGCAAATCCGTTAGTTGATATTCCGTCCCCCATTGCAGCCAGAAGGGACGCTGCATCAGCTCGGCAATTGGACCGGCTGTCGAAATCCTTCAATTCGAATATGTATCCGCAAGAGAGGACCGCCCCCATAAACCAAAGCTATTCCCTTTCCCTCGGCAATCAAATCGGATTTTTGGGGCGTCCGCTTGGCTATGTCGCCAGCATGAGCTATCAGCGCAGTTACTCCTATTATGAGGACGGGACAGTTGGCCGTTGGCAGTTGAGCGGTAATGCGGCTCAAGTAAATGCCTTGGACTATGACATTCTATTGTCGGATCGAAATGGCAAAGATGAAGTGCTTTGGGGCGGACTCGGAACCGTCTCTTACAAGCCGCATCGGAATCACAAGATTGGCGCCCATTACATCCACAGCCAGAGCGGCGAATCCGTGTCTCGCTATCAATCGGGGCAATGGCCGGATCAGCTTGCCGAAGGGCCGGTGTATGAAACTCGCTCGCTGCTGTACACGGAGCGCAGCCTGAATTCGTATCAACTGAACGGCGAGCATATTTTCCCGGCCTGGGGCAAAGCCAATTTGGAGTGGAATGCTGCCTTTTCTAAATCCGTGCAAAACGAGCCGGACTTGAGATTCTTCAGCGATGATTACCGCATCGAGTCGGTAGATGGGCGGCTCGATACGTTATACTCCATAAACACCAACCTGTATAACTATCCGACGCGTTTCTTCCGCGATCTTGACGAAAACAACGCCAACATGAATGCGAGTTTGACGCTGCCGTTCAGCTTCAGACGAGCGCAAGGTGGGAAGCTAAAGTTAGGCGGCTCGGTGGTCAAAATCGATCGCTCTTTCCGGGAGCGTCGCTTCGAAATCCGGCAGCAGCTTGCCAATTATGACGGCGACCTGGCCCAGTTTTTCTCTCAGGAACAGGCCGGAATCGTTGACAGCACCTCTGGCCGCTATTACTTTGGCAACTACGTGGTGGACGCTACATCGCAGCGCAGCAATTACGATGGCGACCAAACGGTTTCCGCCGGCTTTGCCATGGTGGAGCTGCCGGTGGCCAACAAGCTGCGATTCATCGGCGGCCTCCGCTACGAAACGACCAGAATGGATGTGATCAGTCAGGATCCGTCAGCTCCCAAAGGCCAACTGCATAACAATGATTGGCTGCCTTCGATCAATTTCGTCTATGACGTGCTCGACAAGGTCAATGTGCGCCTCGCCTATGGGCGTACTTTGGCGCGCCCCACCTTCCGCGAGATGGCCCCCTATCGCACCTTTGAATTCATCGGCGACTATCTGTTCGCCGGCAATGCCGACTTGAAGCGAACACTGATCGACAACTTTGACCTGCGTTGGGAATGGTTTGTCCGCCCAGGCGAAATTTATGCGGTGAGCGGATTCTACAAGAGATTTCAGAATCCTATAGAGCGCACAATAGACATCGAGACCAATCAAATCACCTACCAAAACGTTAACGAGGGTGAAGTAGTCGGGGCCGAGTTTGAAGTGCGCAAGCAGCTCGATGTGGTGCATCCGACTTTTAAGAATTTCCAGCTCAGCTCCAATTTTTCCATCGTCCGTTCACAGGTGAATATTGCAGCGGCAGAGCTGGAATTGATTCACCGGTTTGATCCTTCGGCGACCGGCACCCGACCGCTTTACGGGCAGTCGCCTTATATTCTGAATCTCGAGCTCAGCTATCAAAACAGCAAATCCGGCACCACCGCCAGCCTTTACACAAATATTTTGGGCAAGCGCTTGTCCGAGGTCACGCTTGGCGCTACACCGGATGTCTATGAACGACCGCAATCCCTGCTGGACTTGACGCTGACGCAAAAGGTCTGGCGCGGCGTGGAAATGAAAGTCGCAGCCAAGAACTTGCTCGATTCGTCAGTGCGCGAGACGCTCGAATTCAAAGGCAAGGAATATATCTATCACGAGTACAAGCTGGGCAGAGTTTTCAGCGCCGGCTTGAGTTATGGTTTGTAGACCGAAAAGGGTCAAGCTGTTCCAATGAAGGCAGTACAATAGGAACGCGTTCCGAATTGAGTTATACATTCACAAAAGCTGGTCCATACCAATGAGGTACATCCGCACGTTTGCTGTACGATGTACCTCACTGCCGGACTGATTTCTGATTGGACAAAACAAGGTTACTTCACGTCAAATCAACAGGAGAAAAAAAGCATGAAAAAGTACCTCTTAATTCTATTGGTGTCGTTTTTTGTACCGGCATTTGCAGGCGCGTCGACGACGGACGCCAACAAGCCGCGGGTGATCGTGAAAGACGGTGACATAGTTGCCAGCCAAAGCGTGACTTGGACCAAAGACAAGGTGTATGTTTTGGACGGTTATGTGTATGCTGAAGAGGGGGCCGTACTGACCATTCAGGCTGGCACGGTGGTGAAGGCGCTGCAAAAGCCGAGCACGGGCGAGCTGGCGAGTGCCTTGATCATTAGCCGGGGAGCGAAGATTTATGCGGAAGGCAGTGTGCAAGAGCCGATCATTTTCACTTCTGAGAAGGACTCGGTGGCTTTGGCAGATAACGATCCGGCGGATGGAGTGGATTTCAAAATAGATCGCGGTTTGTGGGGTGGCTTGATCCTGCTGGGAAAGGGCAAATTGAACATCGCACCTGAATTTTTGGTCGAGGGTATGCCGAATGATCCGCGGGCTTTTTACGGTGGCAATGATGACGAGGACAACTCTGGAGTGCTGCGTTACGTATCGATTCGCTATACGGGGATCGTCGTCGAGGCCAACAAAGAGCTGCAAGGTCTGACACTGGGCTGCGTTGGCAGCGGCACAACCATTGATTATGTGGAGTCGTTCAACAGCGCCGATGATGGTTACGAGTGGTTTGGCGGCACGGTGAATACCACGCATTTGGTCAGCGCCTTTAATGATGACGATGGTTTTGACTATGATCAAGGATTTCGCGGCAAAGGGCAATTTTGGTTTGCGATACAGGCGGCGGATCGGGGGAATCGCTTAGGCGAATATGACAGTGGTGACAAGGGAGCGTTAACCGCAACGCCGTTGGCGCAGCCGGTGATTTACAATGCCACCTACATCGGCTCGGGTGCGAGTTCTACCAATGCAGATAATGACTATGCTTTGATCTATAAGGAATATGGCGGGGGCGAGCACCATAACAGCATTTTCACCGATTTTCGCGGCAAAGCGGTGACGGTGGATTCCGGCAGCGGGGAGACCAGCTACAATCGCCTGCTGAATGGCGGGATAAAGCTGGAGAACAATATTTGGTTCAAGTCAGCGGGATTGGGAGTAAATGACATCGTGAGCCAAGCCTTCGTGCGCAGCTATTTGACAAGCCACAACAATCCCGTTATCGATCCTGGCTTGCGGGGTATTAGCAGAACTGACAATCAAGGATTGGATCCACGACCTGCACCGGGTTCCGCAGCTTTGACGCTGCTGGGAGCAGCCAGTGTCTCTGACGATTCCTTCTTCACCGCGGTCGATTATGTCGGCGCCTTTGGCCCGGACGAAAACTGGCTGGAAGGCTGGACAGCCTTGTCCTTGAACGGGATCATAGGCCAAAGCGGCAACACTGGCGTGGCGAACGACCGTACCTCACGCATGCCGGTAGAATTCACCCTGCATCAAAACTACCCCAATCCGTTCAACCCGGTTACCCAAATCAGCTTTGACTTGGCAAAAATCAGCCCAGTGAAGCTGACCATCTACAATTCGATGGGGCAAGAGGTTGATGCCCTGTTCGACGGCATGATGCAGAACGGCTCGCACACTCTAACTTGGAACGCTTCCGGTCATCCGAGTGGCCCTTATTACTACCGTCTCCAAGTAGGAGCGTCCGTTGCAATCAGGCGCATGCTGTTAATTAAGTAACTCCGTAATGAAACAAACCTCAAAGGTCTCCAAGACCTTTGAGGTTTATGAAATAAAAATTGGCTCGGCCCTGCTGCTAAGTCGGTACTCATCGGTTTCTGCCCCGGTCACCTCTTTTAAGCTGCAGGGCTTTGCTTTTTCCCCCCCCCACCCTGGATAATTATTCCAATCCGGAAATTAGACGTCAAACCAATGTTAGTCTCCAAGGGCTGAGTTGCGAAACGATTTCACGCCGCTTTGCATCTTGAGAAATCCGACCAATCACGGGAAAATGGGAAAGTATCCGGCTTTGCGCACTACTTGTTGTCCCCCGGGGCTGATCACCCAATCGATGAACTGTTTGCTGTATCCCCGCGGCGTGTCGCGGGTGTACAGGTGCAAATAGCGTGTGATGGGATAGACATCCTTTCTCACATTCTCTTCGCTGGGCACCACGCCTTCTACCTGACAATGCACCACAGACCGTTCAAAAGCAAATCCGCCGTAGCCGATGGCATTGGCATGAGCAGCAATGGCGTTGACCACCGACGGATTGGTCGGGAGAGTTTGCGCTGAGGAGGCGTAAGCCTGGCCTTCCAGCACGTGTTCTTGAAAATAGAGGTAGGTGCCCGAATTAGGTGGGCGAATGATAACCATAATGGGCTGATCGCGGCCTCCCACTTCCTTCCAGTTTATCACCCTTCCGGTGAAAATGTCCCGCAACTGTTTCAGGCTCAGGTCACGAGCTGGATTCTCCGGATGCACGAAGACGCTGAGGGCATCTTTTGCCACTAAGAACGAATATCCCAACGAGCTTTGTCGCTCCGCCAGGCCGCGCGCTTCTTCCGGACGCATGGGTCGGGAAGCCGTGCTAATGTCAATCTTTCCCTGAATCAGCGCCTTGATGCCGTCTTCTGTTCCGCCGCCTTCGGTATAGACGGATACCCCCGGATGCTGTCGCATGAATTCTTCCGCCCAGAGCTTTGTCAGCGGCAGCATAGTATCGGAGCCTTTGATGCGGACGATGGGCCTGGTAGAGGATGGAGGGATGCCGCAACCCAGGATGAGGAGGCTCAAGGCCAGTAAACCCAATTTGCGCCGAGCCATTCCAGACCTACCTTTTCTCGGCGATGGATTGCAGTCGCATATTGACATAGGGGGTGCCGGATTTCCACTCCGGCGCGACCGGAGCATCGGCTAAGGTACGCGCATAAACGAAAAGGGCGCGGCAATGCTCCACGGCGGCGGGATAACATATCGGTTGCTGCAAATCGTCGAATGGGGTGTGATATTTCTCCTGCATCCAGCGGATCATAGCATTCAGCCCCTCCTCGCGGCTTAGGTTCCGGTAGCTTAGTCCCTCGGTGATGAGAATAGAAGGAATGCCGGCTTTGGCAAAGGCGATCTGATCCGAGCGCGCAAAGGTTTCCCAGGAAAGAAATTCCGGTGGAATGGCAGAGACTTGGTAGCCGAGTGTACTTGCTACTCGCTGCAGATGATCGCCCAAGGTGGAGAGCTCTGCGCCTACGCCGACCAAATCATGAAAGCAATCGAGGGCGGCAAGACCATCGATGTTTATGTTTGCCGCCGTTTGGTAATGGGGCACCAGGGGATGATCCAAATAGTAAGTGGAACCCAACAGTCCTTTTTCCTCCCCCGTAACAAACAAAAAGATAAGCGAACGGTCGGGCCGATCGGCCATGCCGGCAAAAACGCGGGCGATCTCCAGCAGTCCTGCGACTCCAATGGCATTGTCCAACACTCCATTATAAATGGAATCGCCGTTTACGGCCGGGCCCACACCGAGATGATCATAATGGGCCGAGAGCAGCAAGTAGGTATCCTTGAGCTGCGGACGTTTGCCTGCCAAGGTCGCAATGACGTTCGAGGCGATAAAGTCCCGCTCTTTGAATTTGCCGTGAAAAGAAACGAGGCCGGTAAGTGGAAAACTGCGGATCGTGTTGTGTCTGTCCCATTCAAACACCTGTTCCAATGTGAAAGGTGCCTCATCGAACAATTTCGCAGCCGAGGCGGGATTCATGACGATGCTGAGGTTGCCGGTTACCGCGTAGGCCAAAGTGATATCTTCGAAGGCAAATTCGTTACGCCATGCTTCCCATCCTGCATCCTGATTTTCCCGATGATTCGGTATGAGAATACACCCTCTGGCGCCTCGGCTGATAGCCAGACGCCGCTTCGCTTCAGGGTAAGAATAGATGGTTGGCTGAAGCCCGGCAAAATAGCTGGAATCCTCGGACGCCGGCTCGCCGGAAAGGTACACCACCACTTTGCCGGCGACGTCGACGCTCTGGTAATCGTTATAATCGAATTCGGGAGCGATGATGCCATATCCGGCAAACACCAAAGGAACCGGATTGGGAATGAAAGTCTGCGCGCCGGATTGGAAGAGGAGATAATCTGTCCCCAATTCAAAAGTATGTTGTTCATTTTTTATGAACAGGGAAAGACGTGATTCGGCCAGAGGCGTGCTGCCGTGCATGGGGATGGCTTGGAAGTAAGAACCTTGATCTCCTCCGGCAGTCAAGCCCATGACCGCTAACTCGTCAGCGATGTATTGGGCCGCCAGTTCACCGCCGCGGCTGCCGGTGCCGCGACCTTGCAAAGAATCACTGCCGAGGACGGCGAGATGTTTGCGCAAAGAGTCTTCGTTGATACTCTGCATCGCCTGAAGCATTGCCGCAGAAAAGTCTGTGGCGAAAGCTTGGGCCGTCAATAGGCAAATTAACATTATCTGCGACGCTGTGGAAGAGCCGAACCGACTCCTTTGCAGCGAGGAGGAACGCCAGCCAAATGCGCCAAGCCGAATCATGCCGAAAAGTTTCTTGTTCATCAGCCAATTATACAATTCCAAAATGGATTTAGCAAGCCTCTTTTTAAGGAGAAAATTTTCTGTTTCTTAATCCCGGCTTTATTCAACCCTAATCTCGGACAAGTATATTATGGCCGTCAAAAGGCACGTTGCCCGCTATGACGAGCCATCAAACACCGGCCTTGCTACCCGGACGACCGAAGCTACCCCTAAAAGGAGACAAAGATGCTGCGAACGATTGCTAACAACCTGATGGGCTGGGATACGGCGCTTTGCGTCCGGATCGCCAATTTGAATGGGTGGCGATTGTTCGATTGTGTTATGTATTGGGTTTCGCGTACCGGCGACGGCCATCTTTACGGTCTTATCGGGATCTTATGGCTCGTCATGGACTATTCTGTTGCGATTAAGCTCTTGCCGGCGATGTTGGCGGCGTTTGCGATAGAACTTGCTGTGCAAAAATTGGTAAAGCATGCCATCAAGCGTAACAGGCCATTTGTCAAAATAGCCGCAGTGCAAAATCTCATCAGGCCACCCGATCAATTTAGCTTTCCATCCGGGCACACGGCTTCTGCCTTTTTGGTCATTACCATCTTGAGTTCTCTGTATCCGCAAATCGAGTTAGCAGGTTATTTTTGGGCTTCTGCTGTCGGCTTTTCACGCATCTACAACGGCGTGCATTATCCGACGGATGTTTTGGCAGGAGTGGTTCTTGGATTAACGAGCGCGCAAATTGGCCTTGCGATGGCATCATGAGGAGGAATCAAAATGAGAGTTGCTTATTTTACCGAAAGCTTGCCACCGATGACGGATGGCGTCGCCCGCACGCTCACGCACTTGGTGAACACCTTAGAATCTGAACAAGTGGATTATCGTTTTTTTTCACCCATTAAGCCCACTGCTGCCATCGAGTGGCATGGCAAAGTTAGAAAAGTCTTTTCCGTTCCATTTGTCCTCTATGACACATACCGAGTAGGTGTGCCCTATTTTCACGGACTGCAAGCAGAACTGGATTCATTCCAACCCGATTTGATCCATATTGTCAGTCCGACTCTGTTAGGCTTGTACGGCCTCAATTATGCAAAGCGTAGGAACCTAACGGTCGTGGCCAGCTATCACACTCACTTTGTCTCTTACTTTTCTTACTACGGTTTCAGCAAAGCGGAACGGATCGGCTGGAATTACTTGCAATGGTTCCATAATCGTTGCGATCGGACGTTTACTCCCTCGGCAAGTGCCGTGCGCGAATTGCAGGAGAATGGGATCAGAGAGGTGGAGCTTTGGCAGCACGGAGTCGACTTGGAGCAATTTTCTCCCAGCTATCGAAGCGAAAGTTTGCGCCAATCCATCGGCGCTGGACACAAGCCCATCCTACTCTTTGTCGGTCGATTGGTTAAAGAGAAAGATCTGGATGATTTAGTTGAAGCCGATGGAATTCTTTCGGAAAGGGGGCATGACTTTAAATTGGTGGTGGTCGGCGATGGTCCAATGAAGGAAGATTTGATGAGCAGATTGCCTCAAGCACATTTTACCGGCTACTTGCACGGCCCCGAGTTGTCGAGCTGGTATGCTTCCGCTGACATTTTCGTTTTCCCGTCCACCACGGAGACTCTTGGTAACGTCATTTTGGAAGCTTTTGCTTCCGGACTTCCGGTCGTGACGGTCGCCAAAGGCGGTGTCGCGGACGTGGTAACGCCGAACATCGATGGTTTGATCGCTCAGCCCAACAATCCGCAAGATTTTGCCGATAAAATTGCCATGCTTCTGAGCAATAGCTCTTATACCAAGCAACTTGGAATTCAAGCTCTGCGGAGCGCTGCGAAGCAAAGTTGGCACGAGCACAATGGCAAATTGCTGGGAAGCTACCAGGAGCTGTTAGTCAGGCGTAATTAACGCAGTTTTGACAGGTCAGTTTAGGAGGAAAAGCACCCATGGATGAACGCATCTCTCGAGTCGATCTGCATGTGCACAGCCATTTCTCGAAAACCGCTGATGATTGGCTTTTGCAGACATTAGGCGCCAATGAATGCTACACCACGCCTCAGCAGGCCTACCGTTTAGCAAAGGCGCGGGGAATGAACTTTGTGACTCTCACCGACCATGATTGCATCGATGGCGCACAGGAGTTGACACAATACCAGGATTTTTTCATCAGCGAAGAAATCACCACACAATTCCCGGAGGATGGAGTCCGTTTGCACGTGGTTGCTTTGGATATTGATGAAGAAAAGCATCGCATCATTCAATCCTTGCGTTCCAATGTGTATGAATTAGTGGGCTATTTGAATGCCAAGAGAATTGTGCATTTTGTCGCCCATCCCTTCTTTCGGATGAGCGAAGTGCTGACCTTGGATCATTTTGAAAAAATGCTGCTGCTTTTCAATATTTTTGAGGTGAAGAACGGCGGCAAGCAGCTCTGGCCTGATGATCTCTTGGTGAATTTGTTGGATCAGTTAGCTCCTGAACAAATCTGGCGATTGGCCAATAAGCATGATATGCAGCCAGTAGGAGAAACGCCGTGGCTCAAAGGCAAAGTGGCGGGCTCTGACGACCACGGCGGAATTCTCATTGGACATCCGCACACAGTGTGCCCTGAGGCAGTCAGCGTGGCTGAATTGATAAACGACATCCGGGACGGAGCGAGCCGGGCGGAAGGCCTCGGCGGCTCAGTGTACAGCGTCGCGCATCAAATTTTGGCTGTGGCTTATCGACATCTCAAAACAAGAAAGGAGTCCTTTGATCCTTTCGGTTCGGAAATAGCCTGGAACTTGCTTGGCCAGCTCTTCGATGCCGGCAATTTGGAACAGTCCCTTTCGCTCAGCTCAAAGCTGGCTTTATTCCTCAACCAAAGCAAAGGCTCCAGTCGGTCCACCAAGGCAAATGGCTCACCGGGAGGGGGCTTGAGAAAGCAAATCAGTCGTCTAACCCGTGAGGATGATGATCTGCGCCGTTTCCTACAGGAAGGATTGAACTTCGATCCAATTAATAATGAGCGGCTTTTTGCAATTGTCAGCAAAACCATTAATAGGATGATTGCCGAAGCTTTTTCTAAATCAGAAGCGGCAGACCTCTTCAGTCTCTTAAAAAGATTGAAGGAGCTTTTGGCGGCAGCGCCGTTGCTTGCGCCATATCTTATTGCATTTCGCACCGAGCATCGTGACAAGCCGCTGATGCGAGAGGCCGTCAAAAAGATTGGCTACTCCAGCAATGGACACGCGGGAGAAAGAATTGCCGTCTTTGCCGATGACTCGGCCAAGCGAATGACCAACAACGGTATTTTGAGCTACTTCTTAAAACCGGAATTGGAGCAGGAAGCTGAGATACACGTTTTCGGCTTGTCGAGCGAAGAATATTGTCCAGGCAGGCATCGCAATTTTTTACCGGTCACGACCCTCCATTTGCCCAAACAGGGATTACCACCATTACACCTTCCACCTATTCTGGATGTGGCGAGGGCTTTAGCAGAGGGTGACTTTGATAAGATATATTTGCACACCATTGGCCCAATGGCCGTCCTTGGCGCATTGTTAGGCTGGCTCATGCGTATTCCTGTCTACGCTCGATTTCATTTACAAGGCATACATTATCAGATGTCGGCGTCCGGAGACCATAACCGTCACAAAGCGATCCGGCTCTTGTTGCACCGCTATTTCTCGCACATGGCTGAGGTACGAGTGATGACTGAAACAGCAAGAAAAATGGCCATTGCCATGGGCATTCCATCCGAAAGAATACGGGTACTCAACAATGTTGCCGGGATGGAACAGAAAATTGCCAAGATGACAATCGTAGACGAGTCCTATGGTTTTTCGGAGGAAACGTTTATTGCAGAGGAGTTGGAAGGCGCGTTGGTTTAGGAGGGCAATGGATTCTTGAAAATCTGCGACATTACCCAAGCCTATGCACCCACCGGCGGAGGCATCCGCACGTACTTGCATGAGAAGCAACGGTTCATTCGCGACTGTACCGAGCATGAGTACCTTCTGATCGTCCCCGGAGCAAAGGATAGCGCATCCTGCGAAGGAAGGCTGTCTACAGTGACCATTGCCGGACCGATGATACCCAAATGTCAACCGTATCGATTCCTGTTGCGATTGGATAAAGTATTAGCCGTTCTGGCTAAACATCGGCCAGATGTGATTGAATTAGGAACCGGATATGCTTTGCCGCTTGCGGTTTTGCTCCACCGTCGTCGTCATCCCTGCGTTTTTATCGGATTCTATCACACGGACTATCCCTCCGCCTATATCGAGCCGCTGGTGGCAAGATTGCTTGGCAAGCAAACGGCCCGCCATGCCAAGCGTCTTGCAGAAAGCTACGTTCGCTTTATCCATCGCCAATGCGATGTTACGGTGACATCCTCTGCAGCCTTGCAATATAAGCTGCGTCTCCTGGGCGTTCCTTCTGTTGAGAGGATTCCTTTAGGAGTCGATTTGGAATTGTTCAATCCTGGCAAGCGCGACAATAACCTTCGCCGGCGTCTCGGCATTGCCGACGATGATCTGATGCTCATCAACGCTGGTAGATTGGACGCTGAGAAACGAATCGATCTGCTTATGCAGGCATTTGAAAGGCTGCCGGCGACCAGCAAAGCGCATTTGGTCTTTGTAGGCGAAGGCCCGTTAAAGCAGACGGTGCAACAACGCGCGTCGAATCATCCACGCCTCCATCTGCTTCCGTTTCAAGATGAGCGCGGCATGCTGGCGCGATTGTTGGCTTCGGCGGACATTTACGTGACCGCCGGGCCGTTCGAGACCTTTGCCCTTTCCGTGCTCGAGGCCCAGGCGAGCGGTTTGCCCGTGGTCGGCGTACGAGCCGGTGCTTTAATTGAACGAGTCCCGAAATCCACCGGCCTGCTCGCACCGGTCGACTCGGCTGACGACTTTGCTCGTCACATAGAAGAGCTGTCGATGAATGGCTATCGCAGAAAGGGACAAAATGCCCGTCAACTGGTCGAACGTGAATTTTCTTGGCAGCGAACCTTTACCGATATGATAGGCTTGTATGAAAAGCATCTTCGGCAAGCGTTTCCTGCGCAAAATTAGCCAGGCTGAGGATCTCAAACCTTTTGATTTTGCACGCATCTTTCGGCTGCTGCTATGGATCATCCCCATCGGCATGGTTGGCAATATTGCGTTCACTTTTCTCACCACTGACCATCATCTGCTCACCTCGCTCAGTCGTTTTGATTTTGGCTATTTTGCACTGGCGATGGTATTGGCTTTGGTTCCCTGGCTCACCAGTTCGTCGCGCTTGCTTATCTGGACCCAATTCTTGGGCCGGCGTTTATCCTTTCGCGACATTTTTCTTATCACGTTGGGCACAGAATTAGGATCTGCAGTTACACCTACGGCTGTCGGTGGCGGGTACGTCAAGCTGGGCTTGTTGGTACGAAAGGGATTTTCCGCCGGCAGCGCAGCATCTCTGATGACCTTAGGCTCCCTGGAAGATGCATTGTTCTTCGCTTTGGCTTTACCCGTGGCTGCTACATTGTCCTCGTCATGGAATTTGCCCATCGTGCAGAGCTCGGTGCAAAGAATCATCTCCCATATCGAGCGCATATCTCTACTGCTATGCGCAATTTTATGTATCGTTGGGCTGTTATTTTGGCTTCTAAGAAAAGTTGGTTATCGAAGCAGGCTGAGGCGCAGCAGGAGACTCGCAACAAGAATCAATCGCGGCGGAACGCGAATTTGGCGCGATCTTACGGCAGTGTATGCACTGATTAGTAATCGGGGCAAGTCGCGCTTTGCCTTGAGCATGGTTCTGACCGCCATCCAATGGGCCAGTCGATATTCGGTCATCTCCGCTTTGCTAGCCTGTCTTGGTATTGCCTGCGATCCACTGCGGATTTTTCTGCTGCAATGGATCGTGTTCACGATCATGACCTTCATTCCAACTCCGGGCGCTTCGGCGGGGGCCGAAGCATCTTTCTTTCTAATTTACAGCTCTCTTCTGCCTGGAACAGCCATTGGCTTGATAACCGCTGCCTGGCGCTTTTTGACATTCTACTTCCAGCTCAGCGTAGGATCGATTGCGTTTTTAGCTCTCTATCGACCCGCACTCACTGCCTTTGTTGGCGCCAAGGGCGATATGAGCGAGGAGCCTTTGCCCATCTTGGCTGGCAAGGAATGCAAGCTGTAGGAGGCGTCTCCGGACGCCGATCAGTTATGCACGTTGTGGTCGAACTCGGAGAGTTCGCCTACATATTGTGGCAAGTAATAGTTCGCCAAACGGGTAAGAAAAGTTAGTGCTTGTCTGTTCAAAGCCAGATGCGATCACAAAGAGGCAATTCTAATTGCTGGATGGCAGATCACCGTTCAGCTCCCTCTCTCTGCCTGAAGATCTTTAAACGATGGGATGATGTGATGAATCCAATTGACGTAAGAAAAATCCTGGAAACGCGCGCTCCGGGCTTCTTTACAAAATACCCAAAACCGGTCTCCGGCCTCCTCGTGGCACTGTTGGAGCGAGTTCTTCACCAAAAAGAAATCAATCAATTCCTTGCTTCGCACCCGGAAACCAGCGGCCTGGCGTTGGTCAACGAGTTTTTCGATTACCTCGATTTTTCCTTTTATATTTCCAGCAAAGACCGGGCGCGCATTCCCGATGAAGGCCGGCTTATATGCGTGGCCAACCATCCCCTGGGAGGACTGGATGGCCTGGCGCTCCTCAAAGCCATCGGTGAAATCCGCGCTGACGTCAAAATCATTGCCAACGACATTCTCCTCAATCTCGATGGCATATCCGAGCTGTTGTTGCCCATCAACGTCTTTTCCAGACGCCCGCAGCGCGGACATGTAAGCAGAATCGACAAGGCCTTGGAAAACGATGAGGCGGTCATCTTCTTCCCGGCTGCGGAGGTTTCCCGACTTGGATGGCGAGGGATTCGTGACCGGCGCTGGCAAAAAGGGCCGCTACATTTCGCGCAAAAGCATAATGCGCCGGTCCTACCGATTTTTGTGCGCGGCAAAAACTCTTTGCTCTTCTACGTCCTTTCGTTACTCAATAAGCGCCTTTCCATGTTCTTGTTGGCGCACGAAATCTTTCGCAAGCGAACCAAGACGATTACCCTCAAGGTTGGGAATTCCATTTCCAGCAAAGCCTTTACCGGCGGCTTTCTGAGGGCCGAGATGGGTATGCGACTTTTGCGCCGGCATGTTTACCTGATCGGGAAGAATAAGCGGGGCGTTTTCAAAACCGAAAGGAACATTATCCGACCCGTCGATCCCAAGCTGCTTCGGCGGGAGTTGAACAGCGCCCAGTGCCTAGACACCACCAGTGATGGCAAGAAGATACTCTTAGTGAGTTACTCGGAAGGGGAAAACGTGCTGCGCGAAATCGCGCGGCTGCGGGAAGTAACTTTTCGCAAGGTCGGGGAAGGTACGGGCCAGAAAATGGATACCGATCAATTCGATGCTTTTTACAAGCACATTGTCCTCTGGGATGATGAGAGCTTGGAGATTGTGGGAGCGTATCGGCTGGGCATCGGTCCCGAAATTCTCACTGAAAAAGGCGTGGAGGGCCTGTACACATCCACGCTGTTCCATTTTTCCCAAGCGATGTATCCCATTTTGTTGCAGGCGGTGGAGCTGGGCAGAAGTTTCGTGCAGAAAAAGTATTGGCGCAGCAACGCCCTCGACTATTTATGGCAGGGTATCGGAGCTTTTCTGGCGAAACATCCGGAGGTAAAATATCTCTTTGGACCGGTGAGCATCAGCAATTCCTACAGTCAGGAAGCAAAGGATATGATCGTCTATTTCTACAAGAAATGGTTTCCCGATCACCAAGGTTTGGCCGTGGCGAAGAATCGCTATATGATAGCCGTCAAAAAACAACAGGAATTGGAGACTGTCTTTTCCAGTGAACTCTATAAAGAGGACATGAAAAAACTGAAACGGCTATTAAAGCAATACGGTTTCGCAGTGCCTATTCTGTACAAGCAATACTCAGACCTTTGCGACGAAGGTGGAGTCCGATTTATCGACTTTGGTGTGGACAGAAACTTTGGCAACTGTGTGGACGGGTTGATATTGGTGCAAACGGATTTGATCAAAAGCTGCAAGCGAGAGCGTTATCTTGAAAATAGACGCGCAGTCTATCAAGCTTCCTGATCACAACATCGCCACAGTGTGAGCTGTCAAGCGGAGCTGAAAAATCTTACTTTTGCACCCCGCGATTCTCCCAGGCCGCCAGTTTGCTCAAGTCGAACTCAGTCAAAGCGGCTTTGTTTGAATCTCACATTCAAGAACATGAAATTGAAGATTATTTTCCCCGATCTTGGTCGAAAATGCAAAGCACCGAATTTGATGGCATCCATTACATTGTCTTGCTTGCAGGGAACATGGAGGATACTAACGAGCCATGGATGTGTAGAACGACCGGAATCCCCCTTGATTGACGTAAAATACTAATGCCCTGGCATCCTTATAAGCCAGGGCATTAGCAAAGCAATGCTTTCTTGCAGCGACAATTTCTTGTCTTTGCGTTAGAGTGATCTTTGTCTTACGGCAGCAAGGTCATTTTTTCTGTCTTCACAAACTCCCCTGCCTGCATTCGGCAGAGGTAGATGCCCGCACCGACTCTGTCGCCCGTTTCATTTCTTCCTTTCCAGTTCACCGAATGATAGCCCGCGGGCAATTGTTCGTCCACCAGCGTGATGATCTTTTGCCCGAGAACATTATAGATCTCAATCCGCACCTGGCTCGCCTGTGGCAAGGCGTAGGTGATGTTGGTTTCTGGGTTGAAGGGATTGGGATAGTTGGTCGAAAGAGAGAACTGGTCACAAGCTTCCAGAGCGGCGGTTTTGGCATTTCTCTTACCCAAAAGAGGATTCGATTCAGTTTTTAGCCATATCGAAGCCCACAGTGCCAAATCAGTGTCTGGGAAACGGTCCACTAATGCCTGATAAAGCTGAGTTGCTT
>DYKH01000463.1 GCA_020722685.1 Caldithrix sp.
CCTTAACGTTCCGGCACCGGGCAGGCGTCAGACCCTATACGTCGCCTTGCGGCTTGGCAGAGCCCTGTGTTTTTAGTAAACAGTCGCCACTCCCATTTCTCTGCAACCCCAGTCAGCTCCGAACGCGAGGTCCATCACCAACCAGGGCCTACCTTCTCCCGAAGTTACGGTAGTATTTTGCCGAGTTCCTTAACCAGAGTTCTCTCGCGCGCCTTAGGATTTTCTCCCCGCCTACCTGTGTCGGTTTACGGTACGATCACCTGATGAACTACCTAGAGGCTTTTCTTGGCAGCGTGGGGTCAGCCAGTTTGCGGGGCAAAGCCCCTCCTCATCACCTCTCGGGGTTAAGGAGCGTCGGATTTGCCTAACACTCCCCCCTACCAGCTTGAACCGGGACATCCATCACCCGGATGGCCTACCCTCCTGCGTCCCCCCTTCGGTCACAGCGCACCAAGTGGTACAGGAATATCAACCTGTTTTCCATCGCCTACGCCTGTCGGCCTCGGCTTAGGGATCGACTAACCCTGGGCAGACGAACTTTACCCAGGAAACCTTAGGCTTACGGCGAAGGGGATTCTCACCCCTTTTGTCGCTACTCATGTCAGCATAAGCACTTGTCGGGCCTCCAGCGCTCCTTCCGGTACGCCTTCACAGGCGACGACAACGCTCCCCTACCGCTCCAGTCGAAACTGAAACCCGCAGCTTCGGTACCAGGCTTGAGCCCCGTTACATTTTCGGCGCAGAATCACTCGACCAGTGAGCTATTACGCATTCTTTAAAGGATGGCTGCTTCTAAGCCAACCTCCTGGCTGTCTGAGCAGATCCACATCCTTTCCCACTTAGCCTGAATTTGGGGACCTTAGCTGGCGGTCTGGGATGTTTCCCTCTCGCCCACGGACCTTATCACCCGCAGACTGACTCCCGGGATACAAGACGACGGCATTCGGAGTTTGATTGGGTTTGGTAATCCTGTGGGACCCCTAGTCCATTCAGTGCTCTACCTCCGCCGCTCATCACCCGAGGCTATACCTCAATATATTTCGGGGAGAACCAGCTATCACCGAGTTTGATTAGCCTTTCACTCCGATCCACAGCTCATCCGATAACTTTTCAACGTTAACCGGTTCGGGCCTCCATTGGGTGTTAGCCCAACTTCACCCTGGCCATGGATAGATCACCCGGCTTCGGGTCTACTCCCGGCGACTAATACGCCCTCTTCAGACTCGCTTTCGCTCCGGCTACACCTGACGGCTTAACCTTGCCACCGAGAGTAAGTCGCTGACTCATTATGCAATAGGCACGCAGTCAGACGACTAGCTGACGCTAGTATCGTCCTCCCACAGCTTGTAAGCGATCGGTTTCAGGTTCTATTTCACTCCGCTCCCGCGGTTCTTTTCACCTTTCCCTCACGGTACTGGTTCACTATCGGTCGTTGAGTAGTATTTAGCCTTGGAAGATGGTCCTCCCGGCTTCCCACAGGGTTCCACGTGCCCCGTGGTACTCGGGTACCGGTTCCAGAAAGCCGCGCGGTTTTCGCTTACAGGGCTATCACCTTCTATGGCGGGCCTTTCCAGACCCTTCAACTAACCGCCCGGTTGTTAACTTTCCGAGGAGGCGGCAACCCCCTCCAAACCGGTCCCGCAACCCTTAGACGGCAACGCTTGCCGGCTTGACACCGCCTAAGTTTGGGCTCTTCCCCGTTCGCTCGCCGCTACTGAGGGAATCTCTGTTGATTTCCCTTCCTGGAGGTACTGAGATGTTTCACTTCCCCCCGTTCGCCTCGCACACCTATGTATTCAGTGTGCGATGACCGGGCATGACCCCGGCCGGGTTGCCCCATTCGGAAATCTCCGGATCACAGCCTGTTTAGCGGCTCCCCGAAGCTTATCGCAGCTAGCCACGTCCTTCTTCGCCTCTCAACGCCCAGGCATCCACCGATCGCCCTTAGTAGCTTGACCATAAGCCCTTGCCTTGGGGAACTCCTAAGGACTTGCATTCTCTTCCTACTTCACTTGTCAAAGAGCACGGCACACAGACTCAACGCCGGTGCCACCAAACCAAATTCCACTTGGTGGAGGTGAACGGATTTGAACCGATGACCTCCTGCGTGCAAAGCAGGCGCTCTTCCTACTGAGCTACACCCCCAAAAAGTTGGTGGGCCTAGTTGGAATCGAACCAACGACCTCACGCTTATCAGGCGTGCGCTCTGACCGGAACTGAGCTATAGGCCCCTTAGAGAAAGAAAATCAGTCTAAACCCGCCGGGACCTTAGACTGAGTCAGAAAGCTCTATGGCGTGGCCTGCTTCTGTCGCTTGCTCCCTCAAAACTAAACAGTGAGCCGAGTGGGGTATCTCTTCTGGGTAAGGTAAACACCTTAGAAAGGAGGTGATCCAGCCGCAGGTTCCCCTACGGCTACCTTGTTACGA
>DYKH01000464.1 GCA_020722685.1 Caldithrix sp.
TGACGGAATCGCTCGGGCAGTAGTTGCTGCCGCCGCAGCCGGTGGTGATGCCGGCCGCATACAGACGCTCGATCCAACTGAAGGCCCAGTGTGTGTACAGGACGTCGGCAAAGCTTTCCCGGTGGATTTCGTAAATTTCGCCGCGCGTATACGGCAACCATGCTAGAGGATACCCATACTGGTCATTGATGGTTGCAGTAACGGGTATATCCAAGCGTAGCGGACCACTGCCGCTCCCCGTGTCAACCGTCACCGTATATACTGCCCCGGAGCCACTGATGTTTGTTACCGATGCGCCGGTCAGGTTGCCGACCGACACTGTTAGTGAGAAGTCACCCGCATCCACACCGGTAACGTCTCCCTCGAAGGTTACAACATAATGGACGGTCGAGGCAGTGGTCGGATTCGTGTCTGAAGCGGTGATGTAGACGCCGCCCCTTTGGTGCAGGAATACATCCACGGCCTCATTCGTATCGTCGCTGACCAGTGTGTTGGCGAACGAAAGGAAGACCACGTACTGCCCATCGTTGGAAATGGACGGATAGTTCGATGCATCATTCCCCTGCGTTCCATCCGAAGCGATCGAAACGCGCGTGGTGGTATTGCTGAATGTATCGCGCACAAAGATGTCGGTAACCCCATTCTTGTCGCCATAGATCAGGATGGCGGAAGTCATGAACGCCACATAACGACCGTCCGAGGAGACAGAGGGATAGGAGGACAGGATGGTGGATTGTCTCCCATCCGAAGCATACGAGATAAGTATGGTTGTATTGGTTTGTGTATCCCTCAGGAAAACATCGCATTGTCCGTTCGCATCGCCGCTCACCAGGTTGTTGGCCAACGAGTCGAAGGCCACGTAGCGCCCGGTGGAGGAGATGTCCGGGTGTCTCGACATCCCATTCCCTTGTGTTCCGGCTGAATCGACCGAGATGCGGGTGGTGGTATTGGTTTGTGTATCCCGAAGGAAAACATCCTGGACCTCATTTGTATCCCCGGCCACCAGGTTGGTAGCCAGAGATTCGAAGGCCACATAGCGCCCATCGTCGGAAATGGAAGGAGACGAAGAACAGGAAGTGCCGGGAATGCTGCTGCAATCCGCCTGCGTCCCATCCGACGCCACCGAGATGCGCGTGGTTGTGTTGGTCTGCAAGTCCCGCACAAAGATATCGGGTTTGCCATTCGTATCATTGGCTACCAGATTGGTGGCACTGGACTCGAAGGCCACGTAACGTCCATCGCCGGAAATGACAGGGTACGAGGAGGCAAGGTCTCCTTGTGTTCCATCCGTGGCTACCGAGATGCGGATGGTGGTATTCAGCAAGGTATCGCGCACGAAGACATCGCTCACCCCGTTATCATCGTTTAGCACCAGATTGTTGGCGGTGGAATCGAAAGCCACGTAACGCCCTCCGGAAGAGACGGAGGCGCTGAGCGAGGAACCATTCCCCTGCGTTCCGTCCGTAGCGACCGAGATGAGCGTGATGACATTGGATTGGGTATCCCGCATGAAAACGTCTGCCTTGCCATTCCCGTCGTTGGCGACCAGGTTGGTGGCATAGGACCAGAATACCACGTAGCGGCCATCCGGGGAAATGCTGGCTTTATAGGAACTGTTGTTCGCCTGCGTTCCATTACCCGCCACGTTGACGCGCCTGGTATCCCACTTGGCTGCCTGCGCGGGGATAACCGGCAAGGCCAGGGCCAGGATCAGGATCAGGCCCAGGATACGGAATAAGGTGTTGCGCCATTTGGACATTTCATTCTCCTTTCTTACAATAGAACGTGTGGTACAGATACGATCTGTTTTGTATTGATGATCGCCAGGGCAGGTATTCCCACCCGGGGCTGCGGGGCGGTTCTTGCAAAGTATAACCTCTTTCGCCTGCTCGGTGTCACCCCACTTAAGCGTGGAGTGACATAGATCTTGACAAAAAATGGGATTCAGTGGCACATTCGTGCGACTACTAAATCGTGCGAGAGGCCAATGAGCCCACAAGAGCTATTTTGCCCCAATCTGGAGTGTCCTGCAAGAGGTCAAACTGGAAAAGGGAACATACACGCTCACAGCCAGAAAGACAAGCGCTTTATTTGCGACGTTTGCCAGGGCACCTTTACGACCAGCAAGGGAACGATTTTTTATCGTCTTCGTCATGATCCAAAGACTGTGCTGTGTGTGATCGTCTTGCTGGCCTATGGCTGCCCGCTTCAAGCCATCGTCAAGGCTTTCGACTTGGATGAACGAACTGTCAGAGATTGGTATCAACGCGCAGGGAAACATTGTCAAAATGTTCATGAGCAGACGGTCGAGAAGAGTAAGCAAGATTTACAGCACGTCCAAGCGGATGAAATCAAGGTCAAGGCCATCGGTCATAACTTAAGCAGTTGATTGTGCAAGAGCGGGCGCGGCTTTCTTG
>DYKH01000465.1 GCA_020722685.1 Caldithrix sp.
CGTTATGCGCAATTCAAGCAAGAAGGCTCGTCGACAAGCAAAGAGGAGGTAAACTAAATGTCAACTAAAAGGGTCTGTCGAATTAGCTGTAGGGTGCTTCTGGTTTTGATTTCGATATGGCTTTCCATCCTTGTACTTAGCGCCTGTAAATCACAAGAGGTGGAACTGCCTTTCGAAACCATCGAACGATCTGATTATAGCCCTCAATATGAGAATAAAGAACCTAGTCTAACAGTTGTTGCTAACTTGGACAACGTGGAGGAGTTAGAAGAATGGATTACACCAAAGGCAATAGAACAACTACGCAAGACGGATTATAAAACACATTTTGCCATAGCAGCCTTCCTGGGTTGGCAATCTACCGGCCACGAGGGCATTCGCATTGAGCAGATAGTTCGCCGAGGTAATTCCGTCTCTGTCTATGCATTAGTAGGAAACCCCACCGGGGAGACTGAGGTAACCTCTCCATACCACTTGGTTAAAGTTCAAAAAGTGGGGCAATGGGGTAGTGAAGTAGACTTCACGCTAATGTTCGAAGAAAATGTCGTATCTTCGCGGTCGCTCTATATTCCCTGAATGTCACGTATGTCCGAAAGAGTTGAAAAGATGAACAAACGAATCGTTTCCAACATCTTGGTGGTTTTTCTCGTTATTGTTCTCGCAGTGCTTGCTCTCCGCAGTCTCTCGATCACTCGGGTAGAGGCAGTTTCTGCCTCCTTCAGCTCACCGTTACCCGCTCCTGGATCATTTAATTCGCCTCTGCCCACACCTATTCCTTCTCCCACACCTATCCCAGGACCATCGGTGGAAGCGCAAAAGGCCCTGACCTACATCGCTCAACGCGAAAGCATCCCAACTCAAGCACTAGTCGTTGTCACCGACCACGCCACCGCGTATCCGAACCTGGGACGCAAGTTCCAGGTGGTGACAATACTGGATTCCCGCCCCGGAGGACGATTCTACGACCTGCTGGTAGACTCGATCAATGGACGCATCGAGGAAGACTTGGCTGCCATTCGGGAGGCGGAGGAAAGAGCCTATCTGGATCGATATGGCAGGCTGGAGCCAGCGCTTCACAAGCGACTGCAAGAGATTAAGGACGATGAAATCTTGCCAGTCGCTATTTGGGCAACCGGTAAATCACAACGTAGCCAGGAAGCTCTCTTTGCTGTGGTAGCGGCTCAGTTTCCCGAGGCCCAAGCTGCATTGGCACGCTCCGGCAAGCCCTGGGACGTAGAAGATCCTGAATTGGCTGCCCGCATTAAGACAAAGTACAATCAGTTAGGGGCAGTGGATACAGCAACACGAATCGAGCCTCTGGTCGTCCAATTAAAAGCGCGTGACTCTGAAGTGACCACTTATGGAACTTTGCCATCAGTGACGACTTGGCTGACAAAGCACCAAATCCTGGAACTAGCGGAGCGCGATGAGGTGGGGATGATCTATCTGATTGAAGAGCGAGGACAACAAGAGACGGATGTAGCCATCCCCACCGACCTGGTACCTACCGTGTGGGATCGTGGCTTTCGTGGCTTTGATGGCTCTGGGGTCACGGTTGCCCTTCTTGATGACGGCAATATCGACTCCAGTGTGACCTGTTTAGACATTTCCGATACCCGAAATTCACCTCAAGGGGTGCAGGGCCATAACACGCGAGTAGCCAGTGTGGCTGCTTGCGATCACGCCATTTATAGGGGCGTAGCACCGGGGGCTACACTGCTAGATGCGGGGTTTGACAGCACGGGTTGGCCGGGAATGGCATCGCAAGAAGAAGCCGTTGCTGCACTTCAATGGGCTGTGGAATCACCTCACACTGCGCCGGTGGCAAACATCAGCTATGGATGGGAAGAAGACAACGACTTGCATTGGACCGACCGTGCATTTGATTACTGGGCCCGTCACGAGTTCGTGCTGATTGCCAAGTCCGCTGGAAATAGTGGGGGCAGTGTTACTTCTCCAGGCAAGGGATGGAATCTTCTGACCGTAGGAGGCACGGATGACCATAACACTGTTAGCTGGGGTGATGACACAATGTATGGTTCTTCTGCCTACATTAACCCTGCGAGTTCACACGGAGATAGAGAGAAGCCAGAAGTTGTAGCACCTGCCACAAATATCACAGCCATTAGCTCAGGAGGTGGCTCGCTCACTCGAAGCGGTACCAGCTACGCGGCCCCTCAAGTTTCAGGTCTGACTGCTCTACTGATAGATCGAGATGGGTCTTTAGCTGCTTGGCCCGAAGCCAGCCGAGCTATCATTATAGCCTCAGCTACGCATAACATCGTTGGCCCTGCGGGCATTCCCACTGGACAAGAGTTGCGAGATGGCGCAGGGGCTATCAATGCTGCTTTTGCTGATGATATTGCCCAAAACCGTAACACTTCCTCGACCAATCCTTGTGAGGAGTCCTG
>DYKH01000466.1 GCA_020722685.1 Caldithrix sp.
AAGGTTTTAACATTGGTTTAGCCAGCATAAAAAGTACGGTATATTGTAACTGAATTACAAATCCTGAATCAGCGCAACATCGAGCGCATCCACGCCCGCTAACTCATCCCGCACATGTACCACAATACGCCCCTCCACCGGCACATTCACCGCCTCCCGAGCCGGATTGTGCCCGGTCGGATATGGCGGTGCTTCATCGCGAACCACCGTGAAAAAATAACTATCCGTCGTCATCACATTCGGCGGCCATGACAAATCCCAGGCATCAATCATCACCCGCACCGTGTCATTGTAGCGAAAATCCGCCGCTGGATTGGACCTCAAAGTATAATCCATCCTGTTTCCCGTAATGGTCGGCGTCACCCTCTGCCCTGACAGCGTCAGCTTTAGCGAGTTCCGATTCACGCTGGCCATTTACCTTCACCTTAATCGAGGTGCGATCCACGCCCTTGTGGTCATCCTTGATGTGGAGAGTGATGTTCGAGCTAACAGGTACCGCAGTGGCATCCTTTGCCGGATTGTGTTCCGCGGTATAGGGTGGCGTCAGGTCCGGAATGGCTTCCCCCAACCCGTATTAGGTCACAATCTCCCGCGTCCTGCCCGGTGCGATTGAAGTCGGGTTCCACCATAGCGCCACCGCCCTGTCAAAGATCACCTTGCGGTCACGGCGGGTCTGATCATCCCAATGCGTCTTGAAGATCTCCGTCCACACCGCGGTCACAAACCGATCCGGTACGGTTGCTGCTCCTTCGGTCATCGTCCCCTGCGCTGTAAAGATGGGATTGTAGGGGTCGCGCTCGATGGCTGTCCACCACGGGGGAATCCCCGGCGTTCACCACCGCACAAACTCCCGTTCATAGTCCGAGTACTGTGAATACGGAATCATGATGGGCGCGCCGTCGCTGGCACCCAGCATGGTGTCCAGCATGATCTGCACCCCGACGCGGTGGGAAGTGTTGTCCTGGTTGATAATGGTGTAGCGAATCTCCGCCGTGTCCTCATATTGCCTGAGAGACCAGGTGTTCTGCACCAGTGTAATCCTCTGCGTAATGGCCAGATTCCGTACCGTCCACACCCGCGTGATCGACTTGCCATCGGCACTGACGTAAGGAGCCGTGCTCAAATCCCCTGCCTCGGAACCATAGATGAAATCCTGCCCATCGACACGAATGGTGGTGAAAGACGTGTCGGGTAAAGGATGGCCAAAGAGCATATCCTTGCCCGCGTCCGCTGGCGTCTCTGGTAAACCACCGGTGTTGCCTACGGTGAGCTTACTCGCAGGCCATTTGTCCGTGACCGTAACACCGATGTATTGATTGGAAACCGACTGGCTTGTGACTCGGCTCAAAACTAAATCTACCCCAAAGGCAGTATCGGGAGCATTAACCCAGATACCGCCTCGTTGAGCACCATGGTACTTTGTAGGGTCAACATCAGGTGTATATAACCAATAATTTGCCGTTCCCAATCCATTCACTTTGTATCTTCCATCCGCCTTACTAATATCCCATTGTACTCCACAACCCAAAGGACCAGACCAAGGCGGAACCGCGTGCACCGTAATTCCTTCAATTGGCGTAATGCTATCGCTCTGGAAAACATGCCCGGAAATTGCTCCCCCTTTTTGCAAAATGAAATCTATTTTAAACGTGGTATCCGGCCTATTGACCACAACTGGAGTAGCATTATTCCAATCCAAGAGATTATCGTACCATTCGCCTACCCAACCAGGGGCCCCGCCATCTACTCTATATCTGCCCGACGGCAATCCCGCGGTGAATACATATCTCCCATTGGGTTGACAAGCACTCCAGGTCATTGGGTTTCCCGTACTGTAATCTGCACCGCCAACCGCGGCTTCTGGTATTGGGGTTACCCCATCACTTGCGAAAATATGCCCAGCTATTGCTCCACGTTTTTCAAGAGCGCCAGGCCAGATCCGACATCCTCATCTTTTCTTATTTACCAACAAAATAACATATCCGTCTCTAAAAAGCAAGTAAAATTTCTAAAAAGTTTGTAACCAGGCGACATCGCTGCGAGATCATCTTGCGCAGAAATAAATTCAGGAAGGACTATTTAGTGTCTGTCCGAAAATTCAAAACCCTGTCATGGCGAGGCGTTTTTTGCCGAAGCCTGTTTTTTAGGCTCGCAATCCCATCGTTAAACAGCGGAGATGGCTTCGTCGCACAAAACGCTCCTCGCAATGACAGTACCGGATGCGTCTGCGGACAGACACTAAGTAGTATTAATTGATGTCTGCCTTTTCTCTGTTTTAGACTCTGGGTTCTCTGTGTCTCGGTGGCTGAATAGTTACGTTTTCTGAATAGTAAAATCCTATGAAACGAAATAGGCCTTATTGATGAATGAACATGACCTGGATTTGGCGGCCCGAGTCCATTATAGCTTTT
>DYKH01000467.1 GCA_020722685.1 Caldithrix sp.
AATCACGCCTGCGCCACAGACCGACCCGACTATATCTTCGCGCTGTGGGCGCTCCCCAGTGGCGCATGGGCACGGCAGGCCTCCCGACGCTACGGCATCCCCTACGGGACATGGGCACTGGGTAGCGACATCTGGAGCCTGGGCAAAATCCCGCTCATCCGCCAAGGCTTGCGGCATGTGTTGCGCCACGCCACACACCGCTATGCCGACGGCCTGCAACTGGCGCAGGATGTGACCGAGATTAGCGGCATGAACTGTGATTTCCTGCCCAGCGCAAGGCGGCTGCTGGTCACCAACCCTCGCCCCCTAGCGTCCGCGCCACCCTACCGGCTGGCCTTCCTCGGTCGCTGGCATCCCAACAAGGGCATTGACCTGCTGCTTGAAGCCCTTGAGCAACTGACCGATAACGATTGGCAGTGCATCGAACACATGCGCATTTTCGGCGGCGGCCCGATGCAAGCTCAAGTCCACCAACACTGCGCCCGCCTGCTTGAGCGCGGTCGCCCCGTTGAAGTTGGCGGGTTTCTCGATCAAAGCGCCGCGCCCGAACTCCTGAACTGGACTGATTTCGTGCTCATTCCTTCGCGCATCGAAAGCATCCCGGTCATATTCTCCGATGCCATGCAAGCCGGTCGTCCGGTGATTGCCATGCCGACCGGTGACCTTCCCGCCCTGCTCAATGAACACGGCTGCGGCAAACTGGCCACAGACATTTCGGCAACCGCATTCGCATCTGCCCTGCGCAAGGCGTTGCAATCCAATGCCAGCGAATATACAAACGGCATTCAAAGTGCCAGTGCCTGCTTTGATATTCTTGAATCTGCACGACGGTTTACCCGCAACATAGAACTGAAATTACCATGAGCGAATTTGCAACACCCACAACCGATCCGCGCTGGGGAGCCGATAAACGCAATATCAAGGCGGAGCAGATTGCGCATATTTTGGAAAATTTAGGCCGCGTCAAACTCGAACAATCAAATGTCCTTGATATTGGCTGCGGAAGCGGGGGAATAGCCGCACACTTAGCACCACGTGTTGAGTCCATGACCGGCATGGACCCGGAACCATGGCCGCGTTGGGAAGCATGGCTAGACGCGCATCCCAATCTAAAATTTATGCAGGGAAGTGTCGAAAGCAACAACCTCAAGCCACATTCCTTTGACGTGATTATCTGTAATCAAGTATACGAACACGTCCCCGACCCACAAGCACTTATCCAGCTCATTGCACGGCTTATAAAACCGGAGGGCATCGTGTACTTTGCAGGCCCCAACCTTCTTTTTCCCATAGAGCCGCATGTGTTTTGGCCATTCGTACATTGGATTCCAAGAGAACTAGCCATAAAAATCATGAAAGCATTTAGAGCAAAATATATTGATTATCTCGATGCTTATTCAACTCATTATTGGAAGTTAAAATCATGGCTTTCGCCTCAGTTTGAAATAAAAAATGCCATCCCCTTTTTAATACGAGAAACTCATCCCGCCATCAAGGATAAAAAAACACTAACAAGCCACATTCCGAGTAGTGTTTTATCCATCCTGACCCCGTTGACACCTGGCTTTGTTTTCCTGCTCAAACCCCGCAAAAATGTGATGAAATGAGCTGGAGAAAAAAACCAATCTGGTTGATCCTTGCAGCCCTAATCACGCTGGGAAGTTTTATCTGGCTAGTTCTGTTGCTTAAAGATGGCTTTATTCAAATAATGGAGCAAGGAATAAGCCTGAATACACCAGCGCTTGCGTTGTCTTGGATTCTTGCCGTTGCTGCAACCTTCATCACATCCCAGATATTCTTCAACATAATGCAGGCATCTGGAGCAAGGTTTTCATCATTTCATGAAGCGTGTGAGCTTAACTTTACCGCGCAAGTCATGCGGCATCTGCCAGGACGTTTTTTTGGGGTTGCTTACCAAGTTGTCAAAGCCAAACATGTCGCAAATACTGCGGAGTGGATTTATGGAAATATCGCCATTATCCTGCTTTCAACTTGGCTTGCGCTGGTTTTTTCATCAATTATTCTGATTGCTCTGGAAAAAAACATGGCCCTCGCCTTTATGATATTGATATCCACTTTATCTGCACCATTTATTATTTACGGCATAAATTTGTTGCTAGGTCATTTCAGCTGGAAAAACAAAAAAATCGAAAAATTTATTAAAATATTCCATGCCGTGCCAAAAGCCCTATTCTCAGCCAAGGGCCGCCGCGCTCTAGCATGGGGAACCATTTCATGGTGTGTATACGCAATGGCTTGGGCGGCTTTCGGTGAGGCTCTACCCTTGGCAAGTTGGCACGATGGTTTAATCCTTGGCGCCCTGTACACGCTGGCTTGGGCGATTGGTTTTTTCAGCCTCATTACACCATCGGGCTTAGGCGTGCGCGAACTGGCCTTTGCC
>DYKH01000468.1 GCA_020722685.1 Caldithrix sp.
CCTCGGGAGGGCTCACATGCCTCAAAACCAAAACCTTTCCCGCCGCGACTTCCTCAAACTGACCCTCGCCTCCCTCGGCGCGACCTTCCTCGCCGCCTGCAGACGCGCCCTCGGCATCCCCGCGACTTCTTCCTCGGCAACATTGATATAAAGCAGCGGTGGTATACTCCTCAACAGGAAACACTATGCCAACCGTCAAAGGAATCCTTGGACCCTATCGGTTCTTCTTCTATAGTTTCGATTGCCACGAACCGATTCACATCCATGTGAAGCGCGAAAACATGCTCTGCAAATTCTGGCTCGACCCGACAACCTTGAGCCAGAATCACGGATATTCGCCATCCGAGTTGAACCGCATCCGCGGACTGATTAACGACTATCACGACAAGATTGTTGAGGCCTGGTATGAACACTGTGGTCAAGCTTGAAACTAGAATCCAAACCATCGAAGTTACCGACGACTCCATCATCGCCCACTTGACTGACGGACGCACAATTAGCGTGCCGCTGGTCTGGTCGTGGCGATTGACCGAAGCCACCCCGCAGCAACGCAAGAATTACGAAATCATGGGCGATGGACAAGGAGTCCACTGGCCTGACATTGACGAGGACATCAGCGCCGAAGGGATGTTGTATGGCATCCCCGCGCCGCGATCACGGAGACCTGACATGTCTCCTCAAAAGTTCAATTAATTGCAACCCATGTCCACTTGCGCGACGCGATTAACCACGGCGCGCATGAGACATGTCAGGTCTTATCTTGGAGGGTTCCCATGCCCCAAAAC
The DNA here is from genome assembly GCA_020722685.1 of Caldithrix sp. Next base: position 786 of record DYKH01000468.1, read on the forward strand.
CTTTCCCGCCGCGACTTTCTCAAACTGACCCTCACCTCCCTCACCGCGACCTCCCTCGCCGCCTGCAGACGCGCCCTCGGCATCCCCGCGACTCCTTCGCAGTGGCTAGTGTAGCGGTGGTATACTCCCGAAAGAAATAGCAAGGAGCGACCCATGACCCAATTAGAGTTAGCCGTCTCCGAAATTAAGAAACTTCCTCCCGCCGACCAAAACGAGTTCGCCGCGTGGATTCTGGAAGAGTTGCGCTCTGAAAAACGCTGGGCGGAATTGTTTGCAAGATCCAGCGATATGCTTTCTTCTCTCGCAGATGAGGCGTTGGCTGAACACAAGGCGAAGAAAACGAAGCGACTTGATCCCGAAACTCTATGAACTCCCACACCACGGACAAGTTTCGGAAAGCGCTCGCTGATTTACCCGCCGACGCCCGAAAACAAGCGCGGGAGGCATATCGTCTTCATCGAAAATCCCCGCCATCCAAGTTTACATTTCAAGCCCATTCACCCCACGCGCCCGATTTATTCTGCGCGAATTGGCATACACTATCGCGCGGTCGGCATTCTGGACGGAGACGACATTATCTGGTATTGGATTGGACACCACTCAGAATACGACAGGTTGATTCGCACGTTCAAGAAATAAGGCTGGCTTCATCGGGAGGGATCACATGTCTCAAAACAAGAATTTATCCCGCCGCGACTTCCTCAAATTGACCCTGACCAGCCTCGCCGCGACCCTCCTCGCCGCCTGCGGACGCGCCCTTGGCATCCCCGCGACTCCCTCGCAGTAGCATTGATCTGAGTAGCGGTGATATACTCCCGTTCAGCCAACCATGCACATCATCACCCGCAAACGCCTCAACGAATTCGCCGACAAACATCCTGACGCCAAGTCTGCGTTACAGCATTGGTACAAAGAGGCCAAGTCGAAGGATTTCAAGACGTTTGTTGATCTACGGAAAACGTTTGGAAGCGCCGACCAGGTTGGCAACTTGACCGTGTTCAATATCGGCGGCAACAAGGTTCGCCTGATCGCCGCCATTCATTACAATCGGCGCACAATTTTTATCCGTGCTGTTTTGACCCATCAAGAATATGACGAAGGAACGTGGAAGGAGTAATCCATGTTAGACGTACAAATCCAAAAAGCCACCCCCCACTGGATGGAAATCTCGAAATTCCTGTTTTATCCCCACACGGAAAAGGAATACGAGGAGGCCGTCCACCTGCTGGATGAACTGATTGATACCGTCGGCGAAGACGAGACTCATCCCCTTGCTTCGCTGATGGAAATCCTCGGCCTGCTGATCGAAAAGTACGAAGACGAGCATGTGCCGGAAATCACGGAAATTTAAATGAACGTCCCTGAGGCCAGAAACTTCAGAGACGTTTTGATTCGGGTGAGTTACTGCTTCTTGCGTTTTGTCGTAGATGGCTTCTTCGTTGTACGCTTTGGTTTAGTGGATGTGGTCTTTGATGAGACGGCCTTATTAACCACATCTTTTTTCGGTTTACGTTTTGCTCTTTTATCTTCATCCACTTTACTTTTCACTTCTTCCTTCACCCCAAACATTTCATCAAATTTCCCCTGCATCGAAGGCACGCCACTCCCACCCAAAT
>DYKH01000469.1 GCA_020722685.1 Caldithrix sp.
TAGCACAAGCGAAGAAAAACAAATTCAAAGAAAAACTTTCGAAGGAACACGGAGGCAGTAAAAAGTTTGCGGAGGTTGCAGGGAAGGTGGACAATGGAAGTTCGACTTCCATAATGGAAGTCGAACTTCCAAAGCAGATTGCGAGAGAAGAAACGCTCGGTTCTTTCCCGATGCTCAAGGCGGAATTGGAAAGAGGGAGGTTCGAAAAGAAAAAAGCGAAAGAGAAACTGAGAAAGAAACTGAAAGAAAACATCTCTCCGCAAATGATTGCTTTCAAGACAAAGAATCTTTTTGTAAAGACTTGGAAGAGTGTGAAAGACTGGGTTCGCGATCTTGGAAAAATGGAAGGCGCGAGAGAAATGGCGAAATTGCGCCAAGCGAAAATTTCGGATTTTTGGAAAATTAATTATGCGAAACCCGCGGCGGCGATCATCACTCTTGTTCTTTTGATGGCGCTTGGAAACATCACGAAAGCGGATTTGGGATATTGGGAAGATATGGGGAAGAAGAAAGTCTACACTGCCTACAATGAAAGTGTTGACGGGGTTGCCAAAGTTGCCGGGATTGCGAGCGAAAGCGCGGCCAAGCAAATCGCCAAAGTAAAGATTGGAAAAGAAAAGTTTGTGAAAATTGCCGTCGATATTTTGCTTCGGGAAAAAATTGAAGAGTTTGAAAAAAAATCCAAACTTAGTTTAAGAGGGGATGAAGAAGATAAAGGAGAAGTGGCGGGAGTAGAGAGCGGCGTATCCGAAGGCTCAACCTTCGGTGCTCCGAAGGTTGAGCCTTCGGAAAACGGTCGCGTTCTCGCGGCGGCCGCAGATGCTACGGCGCTGACAAACATCGGTGATATCGAAGTGTCGGCTTATCTTTTGAACAATGAAAATAAAGAAATCCAAAACGGCGAATACGAAGTGCGATTTGGAATTTACACAACCGATCGGACAGAACCCGATCCTTATCCTTCTGACACCGACAAGGCGACGCGCGTTTGGGAGGAGATGCAAAAAGTGATTGTGGAAAATGGATTACTGCGGACTTATTTAGGAAAAGTAAATCCCATTCCGACGAGTTTCAATTTTGCTGTGGGTGATTATTTTCTTGGTATCCGGATTGGAGAGGATGCGGAAATGATACCGCGAAAACGAGTTACCGCTATACCATTGGCAAGAACCGCTATGAACATCGCCGGACAGACGATTGGAAACGCGGCGGGAAATATTCCGCTTTCCAACGGGACTTTGAACGTGAATCTCAACGCCCAGTATCTTGATGGAATGCAGGCGAGTGATTTCATCCAGGCCGGCAACGCCACTTTCGGCTATCAAAGCTGGAAGCTTCAGGCGAGCGCGTCCGACTCGGGACAGAAAATAAAAAATAATAAGGATGCTATCTTCGCCGGAGCCAACGGGATCACAACCTCAAGGAATTTGAATACTCTCACAATTTCGCCGACTTATGGATCGGCGGATGATACAATTGCCGAAGGTTCGACTCCGATTATTGTAAACACCACAGGAAATCTTCAGGGCGGGGGAATGGGAACGGCTGGTGGAGGAATCAGCCTAACGCTCGACACCATAGCGAGTCCCACCTTCACGACGATCTATGGAACGACGATTGATCTGGGCACCAACACGGTTACCGACGGGAACTTCACCGGCAACTGGAACATGAATGCCGGATCCCTCACCGGAGTCAGCGCCCTCACCGTCACCGGAGACGTGAACCTCACTGCTTCGACGAACCTCGTCTTTGGAGGAACCACATCTTTGGGAGAATCGACCAATACCACCGACTCGGGAGCCTATCTCGTCGGAGTCTCCACCACCGGATTTTCCAACTCCGTTTCGACCAACGTCCAGGACGTCCTCTCCGACCTTGATGCGGCCATCAGCGGAGGGGGGTCGGGAACAATTTGGAATCTGGGCGGGGGAGTGATTTTTCCTTCGGACAACACCAACAGCCTTGCATTTGGAACCGCTAACCAATTTCAGATCACAAATACCGGAAATGTCACCGGCGGAACCTACAACGGCGTCACTTTGACGAGCGGCTCGGGAACCATCACCACCAACACTTTCACCCTCACTTTGAACGGCGGCGCGGCCTTGAACCAAAATCTTGAAACCACCAGCGCTCCCACTTTCTTGACCCTCAACACCGGCCAGGGCGCCAACGAACTTTACGCTATGGACCAGAATGTGAGAACTTCCGACTCTCCCAGCTTCACCGGCCTCACCGTCTCGGCTCTGGGGGCCGGAGCCACCGACACGGTGGTCACCCACAACGCCGGAGTTCTCCAAACCCGCACCATTGACACAAGAGTCTGGGGATCGTCTCTCACCGACTATTCCGGAACCAACACCAACTATATCGCCAAATTCTCGGACGC
>DYKH01000470.1 GCA_020722685.1 Caldithrix sp.
GCCATTGGAGCCTGGGCACGTTCGACAATGACGACGATCTGAACGCTACCTGCTACCTGGCCGTTGACGATCAGAATTTGTACATGGGCTTTGACGTGATCGATAACGTCTACAGCTACGATCCAGCCGGTGATTTTTGGCAGGACGATGTTTTCGAGATCTACCTGGGCCTTTACAACGAAACCGTGCAACACAACCGCTTCCAGCGTGGCGCCGAGCCGGATTATAAATTCATTACGCTTTCCACGGAGCTCATTTCTGATCCCGGCTACAGAACACTCTACCCCAATGATTCGCCAAATTACAAATTCCTGGATTTCGGCGCTTCAGACTATGCCATCGAAATGAAGATCCCGTTGGATTCTCTAAACAGCGGCCCTGGCGCCGGTGACGCCCGTTTCCATCCCCTGAATGGGATGAAAATCCGCATGGACATCAACGTACACGATGCCGATACGCCCAATGTGCGCGATGGTATCCTCTCCTTCTCCAATGTCGCCCAAGACAACTCCTGGGAAGGCCCGCAGAACTGGGGTCAATCTTGGATTGGCGATACCACAGAGGTAGCCACGGCTGTGGATAAAGAGCCTGCTTCGTCCATTCCGGAAGCGTTTAGCCTGTCGCAGAATTATCCCAATCCGTTTAATCCGACCACGACCATCGATTTCGCCGTGCCAAAGTCCGGTCGGGTAAAGTTGGAGGTATTTAACCAACTCGGCCAGCAGGTAGCCACTTTGGTCAATGAGTACAAAACGGCGGGCACTTACAAGGTCGATTTTGATGCAAGGCATCTGCCCTCCGGCCTCTATTTTTATCGAATGGAAGCCAGCGACTTTAGCACGACCATGAAGATGGTATTGATGAAGTAGCTGGAGTGTGATTCAGCCATAGGGTGATCTCAGCGTGCTACGCACTTTACGTGCGTGGCACGCAACATTTTTAATTGTCCGCCAATACCATGCTTGGCTCACTTAAATTTTAGGAGAAGAATGAAACGAGGCCACTTTTTACTAATTTTCACTTTCTTTGCGCTTGCCTTCGCAGCGGCCGCATACCCGCAGGAACCGCATCCAAAAGGCTGGTGGAAATTCGACGATGCGGCCGACTTGTTAAAAGCTGAAGCCGGGCTGGGACAAGCTTTGGAATTAGTCGGCAGCCAAGAAGCCGTTGCCGGACCTGCAGTAGGAAATGGCGCAGTTAAGATTGGCGTCGGCAGTCATTATAAAATGACCCACGGTATTGCCGCCAATGGCGGCGGCAACTATGTCAACGAGTATTCGTTGCTGATCGATTTTAAAGTACCTGCGCTGAGCGTCTGGCACTGCTTCTTCCAGACCAATCCGGCGAACAGCGACGACGGCGACTGTTTTATCAATCCCAGCGGTAATATTGGTGTCGCTGCCACCGGCTATTCATCTTACGCACTCAAAGCCAACGAATGGTATCGGCTGGTCCTCTCAGTTAAAAATGGCAGCCATTATCGGTATTATCTGGACGGGCAATTGCTGCTCGATGGGAATATTCAATCAGTGGACGGTCGGTTTGCCCTGGATAGCCTGCTGCTGGTATTTGCCGACGAAGACCGTGAGGATAACGAAATCCATTGCGCCGAGCTGGCGATCTGGGATTATCCGCTGACCGCCCAGCAGGTTAAAGATTTAGGCGGTTACGGTCATCAAACCGGACCGCAGATACTTACTCTTGTGCCGTATCTTCAGACGCCCACCCCGAATTCGATCTGGATTTGCTGGCACGATACGGCAGCGACCATCACCCAGGTGGAATATGGAACGACTTTAGCGCTGGGGCAGACAACCGTGGGCAGCAGCGAGCTGATCAGTGCGCCCTATCGCTGGCACTCGGTTCATTTAACCGACCTGCAGCCCAACACAGAATATTACTATAAAGCAATCAGCGGCAGCGGGGCATCGGCGGTTTATTCGTTCAAGACCCCTCCTGATAAAACGTATCAAGGCAAAATGCGTTTTCTTGTCTTGGGCGATACGCGCACCGATACCACGATGCATGCTAAAGTCATTCGCGAAGCCAAGAAAAAAATCGTCCAACTGTACGGCAGCGATATCCATAACCAGTTAATGCTGATCGTCAACACCGGAGATATTGTTGGATGGGGTGGAAATATTGCTCAATATACGAACGAGTTTTTTTATCCCATGTCGCCGCTGTCTCCTTACGTTCCAACGGTGGTGGCTATTGGTAACCATGAGGCTGAACATGCCTTCTACTACGGTTACATGAAGTACGACGATATTTCTGCGTTGGCTCCGCCCAGCAACTACGCCGAAAAATTTTGGTGGTTTACCATCGCCAATTCCATGTTCATCGGCCTGAACGCCAACATTGTCT
>DYKH01000471.1 GCA_020722685.1 Caldithrix sp.
TATTCTTATGAAAGGCTAAAGCCTGAATTCGGGTGGATGGGGTTCACCCTTTAGGGTTTCACTCTCAGCCAGCGCGGCTTCACCTCAAACGAATCCTTGTGCTACGATAGAACCTTGTTGTATAGATCGATGATGGCTCGGCAATTCTTCTCTGCGTCAAAATACTGCGCACTCAACTGTCGGGACGCCTCGCTCATGCGCCGGTAGAGATTGCGATCTGTAGCGAGCGTTTTGACGGCGTGCGCAAACTCGTCGGCTTTTCTTGGCGTGCAGAGAAAGCCGTTCTTGCCCGGCCAAACGCATTCACGATTTCCTTTGATATTGCTGGCGACTAGCGGCTTGCCGAAAGCCATCGCCTCGATGAGCGTCATCGACAGCCCTTCCCACAGAGATGGCAGAATCAACAAGTCTATGGCGGGATATACGGACATGGGGTCTGCTATCCAGCCCGTCATGAGAACCTTGCAGTTGTTTTTGAATTCCCGATCAAACTTTTCCTTAAGAGGGCCATCGCCGACGACAACGAACTTGACAGATAGATCAAGGCAAGACTGGATGACCTTGATCAGTGTGTCCGGGTCCTTTTGCTCCCACAGCCGGCCTACATAGGACACGACAAAATCATCGGGCGCTATCCCCCAGGCATTGCGGAATGCCCTGCGAGTCGAGGCGCTGTCATAGGACTTGGCCAGTTTCAAGTTAATCCCATTGTAGATCGTTTTTGCCTTTGCGGCGGACACCATTTTCTTCTTTATCGCTAACTGCCGCTCCTCGTGGTTCACGAAAATGATTTGCGTAGAAAAGTAACTGCCAACCCGCTCCAAAAAGGCATAGAATCCGGTTAGAGCCACGCCGGAAAACTCATGAAACGGCAAACCATGTACGGTATGGAAAACGTGTTTCACACCCGCCAGTCGAGCGGCAATTCGCCCAATCAACCCCGTCTTGGACGAATGGGTGTGAATGATGTCAAATTTGTGTCGTTTAAAAAGGAGGGTGCACTTTAGCAGCGCCAGAGCATCCAGAATGGGATTGATCTGTCGTACCAAGGTGGGCACGAATAAAGTCTTGATGCCGAGTCGCGCCAGCTCGCGGGTCATGTCCCCCTCCTCTTTACAAATGACAAAGACTTCGAACTTGGTCTTGTCCAAGCGCTGAAGCAGCTCCAGCATGGTTCTCTGCACGCCTGACAACAGAGGGAGCAGTTGAACGTGGCATATCCTGGTTCTACTATCGTGCATAAGATCACAGAGGCCAATTGAATTCAAGGAGCGCCTCACCCTTCAGTGAGCCTTTATTAAGGCTCACTTTGTACAAATCGTGGAGTTTACGGACGTAATCTTTCATGTCATGCTGCTCCTTGACGTAGGCGTAACCACGCTGGCCGTAACAAGCCCGCAGCTTTTGATCATTGTAGAGCTTTCGCAGTACGATAGCAAGACCGAGGTGGTCGTCGCTTCTGAAGAGAAGCCCGCGGTCTTGGGCTAGCAACTCCGCAATTCCATCGACGTTGGAGCCGACCACCGGTAAGCCGTAACTAAAAGCCTCCAAAATGACCATTGCCAGTCCTTCATAAATAGATGGCAAAACCAATACATCATGATCAACATAGAGTTCTTTCGTGTTCATAAGCGGAGCTATGAATGTAACTCGTCCGTCCAAAGCAAGTGAGGTAGCGAACTGCTTTAGCTCGGCCTCTTGGGCGCCTGCCCCGGCTATGGTCAGGTGAACGTCCAAATCGCTTAGTTCGGTCAAAGACTTGAGCAAGCAGGGGACGTTCTTTTCCCATGATAATCGCCCTACATATAAGCACGCTAAATGATGATTTGTGCCTCGATTCTTGTTGCGCTTAAATTGTGTTGATGGAACTTCAACAGCATTATACAAGACAGTAAGTTTTCTTTGATCAATTTTCTCCTTTTGAATTAACATCTTCTCCACACTTTTCGAAACACAGATTACTGATGAATTGGCGGGCATTGACAAAAACCGATCCAACGCCCGAACAATTGAGCAAAAGAGACCTTGTTTCCACCGAAACCAATCGGTGCCGTGCGCAGTGGAAAATATAGAAATCTTTTGCCGAATTCCTACGAGGAAAGCGGCTATGCGCCCCAGGAAATCGGCATGAATCAAATGAGTGTGGACAATATCGAATTCGCCTTGGCGGATACGCTTGGCGATGGCAATAAAGCTTTTCAAGCCGAATGGCATTTGCCGGGTCGGAACGGGGATCGATTCGAACAAAGGCAGCATCGGCGCAATGGGATCGAAGTAGATAATTTCGAGATGGCAGTTGTGGCGTTGCTTGAGCCATTTGCAGGTCAAATAGAGCAACCTCTCCGCTCCGCCAAAACGCAGGCCGGT
>DYKH01000119.1 GCA_020722685.1 Caldithrix sp.
GAACTGGGAGAGTTCTCCTACATATTGTGTTAAGAAAGAATTTGCCAAACTATAGAAAAGGAATAGATTTTCCATCTCTGGAAGTTGATATTAAGGTCACAAGCATCCGGCAGCCGCAGTCTTCGTGCCCCTATAGATCTGCGAAACAAAAAATCTATGGCCTAGGCCACCACTTAATCGTTTTCATCTACGAAAAGACCGACGACACGGCCAGCCATACAGGAAGACTGAACATTCTTCATACCATATTTGTGGATCGCTCAAGAACGGCTGATTATCAAACAACCTCGGGGCTGCGGAAGATCATCGAGAATAACGGAAACTTGGATGACATCATTTCTTTCTTTGCTGAGAGGATGCTGCCATTGGACGACATTCAAGCGCAGGGCCTTGCCGAGGAAGTCATGGCTACTCCGCCGGAAATTGCCTACCTTACCATCTCCAACGCGCTTCAATGGCGGCTCCAGTATAGTCGAGTCATCCAGCAAGCTGGAGAGGTCATGGGAGTCGAACGATTATGAATAGGCAAAAGGAATTTGGCGATTTTCAAACTCCCATCGATCTTGCAATGCGATGCGTTGACCTGATTGACGACCTTTTTGGTCGCCCCGATCGGGTTATTGAGCCTACCTCTGGACTGGGGTCATTCCTTGAAGCCGCAAGCAAAAAATGGGGGACCTCGTGCGTCTATGAAGGCTACGAAATTAAGCGAGATTATGTAGAGAAAGTGAATGAACGTTTATCGTCCATTGGAGTCCGAGCACTCGAGCAAGATTTTTTTGCTGCTGATTGGCAGAATATTTTGGCGGCCACAGGGGATACAAAGGTCTTGGTAATCGGAAATCCGCCGTGGGTGACGAATGCGGCGCTCGGGATTCTCGGCAGTCGCAATCTCCCCAACAAGACCAATTTTCAGAGAATGCGGGGAATTGATGCCAAGACGGGGAAGGCAAACTTTGATATTGCAGAGTGGATGTTGATTCGACTGATTGAGGCCCTACCTCCCATCGGCGCGATTGCCATGATTTGCAAGACGATGACGGCCCGAAAAGTGTTAACGCATTTCTGGAAAACCGACGGAGGCCTGTTATCCGCTTCGCTCTTCCTCCTAGATGCCAAGGAATTTTTCAACGTCTCGGTAGACGCCTGCTTATTCTTTGCACAGGGCAAACGCATAAAAGACAAGACTGCTGTCGTTTGTTCTTCGCTGTCTCGATCCGACAAGTCTTTTGAATTTGGATTGGTTAACGGTCAGTTGGTCTCTGATGTTGATCGCTATAAAGAGTATGGCGACATGGATGGTGACTCCCCTTATATTTGGCGCTCAGGGATCAAGCATGATGCTGCAAATGTCATGGAGCTTACCCCATACAACGGGCACTATCGCAATGGTCTTGGTGAGGAAATTGACTTGGAACCAGATTACCTTTATCCGCTGCTTAAATCATCCGACCTCGCGAATGGAAGGACCATTTCGAAAAAAGTAGTAATTGTCACACAAAAAAGAATGGGAGATAGCACAGCTTCTATACAGAAAACCGCGCCCAAGACTTGGGATTACCTCAGCAAACACACAGAGTGGTTAGATGCCAGGAAAAGTTCCATCTATCGTAATCGCCCGCGCTATAGTATTTTTGGCGTGGGGCATTACTCTTTCGCCCCTTGGAAAGTGGCCATCTCCGGTCTATACAAGTCGTTTCGTTTTGTTATCGTCCCTCCTCAAAATGGTCGCCCTGTCATGTTGGACGACACCTGCTATTTTGTATCCTGCTCCTCGGAATCCGAAGCCGAACTTGTGTGCATGCTACTTAACTCGGATCCATGCCAAGAATTCCTGAAATCGCTTGTCTTCTCTGACTCGAAACGACCGATCACAACTGACATTCTGCGTAGGATTTCGCTCACAGCAATTGCGCGAAGGCTTGGTCATATGGAAGCTCTGTCGCAGCACATACGCGCGACATAGAGATTGCAAATGAGAAAGGTGAACGGCAACTTTGCCTCGTTATGGAGGCAAAAAATGAATATGGAAGGTAATACTGCCCCTTGAAGCAGTATCAGTTTCACGATGGGTCGGAGATACCTCCGGCAAGATCAGATATTATCCCTCATATCCAGCCTTTTTTCTATCCGTCCTTTCCGTCAAAAAACGGTAGAGCATTAGACATAGGAAAGCGAAAGCTCCAATGCCGGCATAGACAAACCAAATGTAATGCGCCTGCGCGTATACGGTCGGCATCGGAGCGTCGCCGGATAACGCAAGCCGGTACTGCTGATAAAGTTCTGGTGAAAGTTTTGCGGGATCCGGACAAAAGGCTTCCAGCAAGTAACCCGAGATGCTGAACCCTACCAGCCAAGCGGTGAACGTGTTCAGATACATGTAGCCCATATACTGCCCGGTCTCCCCCGCCGGCGCCTGCTTGGAAGCATACTCATAATATCGGGGTGAGATGAAGCATTCTGCCAATCCTTGCAGGCCGATGCCAATGATGAGCATCACTGTGATTGGATGTAGACTGAAGGCTCCAAAACTGACCGCATGACCGCTGAATCTCTCCAGCAGCGGGCTCAAACTAATGGTTAGGGCCGATAGCGGAATGATGATCAACGCAATGGCAATGGAGCCGACCGGGGCCATCCGCCGAACCAAATGGGTAATGGGGATCACCAACAGCACCACGACCAGGGGATTGATGTTGGCCAACCACTCCGGCGCAGCGCTTTCGCCGATCATGCGTAGGGCGTATTTGGGCATGGTGGCGTACAATTGGCCCTGAATGATCCAAAAACCGGCGGTGATCAAAATCAGCCCCATGAATCGCACATTCTTCAGCACCTTGAGCAGACCTTGCGCCGTCTCGCGCAAGCTCTTGCCCATGCCGGCGGTGTCTATATTTTGATATAGGAACACAACCAGCATCAAAGCGAGGAACGACATGGCGGCGGAATAGAGCATGATGTATTTGAGCCCCAGCTCCAGGCGCAACGGGCGCGCCAGCATCTTTCCCATGAATGCGCCGATGTTGACGATTTGGTAGAAAATCGAGTAGGCGCGCGCACGGTGGGCCTCATCGGAAGATTTGGCCACGGTGCCGGAGATAATCGGCTTGATGAATCCTCCGCCAATGAGTATGAGAAAAAGCGCCAGGATCGTAAGGGGTTTTGTTTGCACCGCGCCGAGAATGGTGTAGCCGCCGGTTAGCAGAACAAAGGCAAGAATCAAGGCGTGGCGAAAGCCGATCTTGTCGGCGATGGCCCCGGTGAAGGTCGGCGCAAGATAGAGAAACCCGGCGAAAAAAGCTGCCACCCAGCCGGCTTCCACGTCGGTGAAGCCGACTTCTCTGGAGAGGTAAAGTGAAAGCGCGATGAACATGCCGTAGTAAGCGGCTCGTTCAAAAAGCTCTATGGAATTGGCCACCCAAAATGTGCGGGGAAAGCGCCAGGTCAATTTGTTCGTCGATGCAGTCATCTCATCTCTCCGTCTAAAGCCGGCCCGCCGGTCATTACATTTCTTCCACCTGGATGCCCCACTTTTGCAGGGTCGTCCCCATCGTCTGCTCCAGTTGACCCAGTGCTTTCAGATAGCTGGCGATGGCGCGAAGCTCCTCGTTTTGTGCGTTGATCAAATCGCGCTGATAGCTGATGACCTGAAAGTTGCTGGATCGACCCACCTTCATTTTGTCCTCCTCCAAGGTCAGCTTTTTTAGCGCCAGCTCCTTTGCACGTTGGGCCAAACCGACCTGCTTGAGAGTGTATTGAACGCGTCGCACAGCGCTCTCCACCGCAATACGGATGTTGTCTTTCAATTCTTCCGTGTACAACTGAAATCGTTCATAGGACAATTTGCTGAGAATGTAGCCGTTTTCCAAAACTTGTTGGTTGAAAGGAAAGGTAAACGACAAGCCGACGTTCCAGGCAAGGGTTCTAAAACCAAAGACCTCTTGCAGGGATTTGGCCATGTCTTGGGTCGTGGTGGCATCACTGCCGATCCGCGCCCAACTGCCCAAGTTATATCGATTGTTGTTCCTCGCTTGCAGCATTTGCATTCGTTCGATATCGAGGTAAAGCTGGTAGCTCAGCCAGTCAGGCCTATTTTCATAAGCACGCCTCAGGCAGTCCTCCCAATCTATCTCAACGGGCTTGAATTCCATTTTGGTCGTAGGTCGAATCAGAATCTGCCTTCCCAAATCCAATTGCGCCAGCAAGGCGATTTGGGTATTGATGATCGCATCTTCCGCACCGGCGACGGCAATTTCTCGTGTGGCAATATCGGACTCGGTTTGGACGATTTCTTGAGCCGCCATTCGACCCGATTCGATGAGGCTCTTGTTGATTTCCAAGAGTTCCTTGGCTCGCTTTAGCGCGGCCTGCTGGATTTTTAGATCCTCATAAACCAGAATCAAATCCCAGTACTGGCTATCAATAGTGGTGATCAAATTGATTAGATTTTGCTTCACGTCCAATAACGACGCCTTCGCATAGTTTTTGGCAATGGCGATAGGAAGCAAATTGATTTTGATTCCCGCGCCTTGCATGAGCGGCTGGCTAATGGTGATACCGAAATTGGAATTGTAATTGGTTACGCCCGCCAAATTCGATGAGACGCTGGTGCTGTTTTCGAGACTGAGGCTCACAGCGCCGCCTGTTTCCAAAGCACGTGACAGTCCAATTGTGCTGGAGAGACCCGTTTTTTTGATCACGTAGCCCAAATCGTCGTTGCGGGTCTCATTCCTCGCCCCTGTTATGTATCCCGAAGGCAAGAACCGATACTCTGCTTGCTTCAGTCTAATGTTGGCGGATTGTCCCGAGAGTCTAAGCGTTTTGAGTATGCGGTTATGTTGTACGGCCAGCCCAATCACCTGATCCAGGGACAAATCTTTATACAGTGTCGTATCAATAAAAGCGCTCAGGCTCGTCAAATCTTGTCTGGCTTTGAGGCTGTCGTTTTGGCTTGTTTGACTCGTGTCGGATAACGCTGGGATAATCTGAATTTCTTTTTCTGTCGCCTGCGCAAAGCTCAAAGCCGGAGAAAGACCCAAGAGTAAGAGGTAAATAGCCGGTTTAATTGACCGATGGTGGTTACTCGTTTTGCCATTCCAAGTTATTTCCTTTGAGCAGATGGTCGTCAAGGGCATGGCAGCCCGAACGTTGAATCGCAAGCCTGACGCAGACTTGATATTTCGTGTGAGGCCATCATAGCCGGCTTTCCTCCTAAAATGATCGGGCCGAACTCTTCGGCGCCGTCGAATCGCTTCGCTGATGATATGGACCGACTTGAAATCGATTGACAAGACGTATTCTCCTTTACTCAATAGCTCGAAAGATCAAAACTGCACTTTTGCCTATCGACTTCTGCAAACTGGATACCTATTTGGATGGGGCTATCTGTGGGCTTTGGGTGGGAGCAAACCAACCGACTGCACTGCCGATTCCCAAGCTCAAGACGAGGCAGAAGAACAAACTCGTGTAGGAAACGAACGCTACCCAAGCGCTCATACGAGCAATGATCATAGAGGCTAACAAGCCAACGACAACACCGACGCCTCCTCCTATCAGCGCAATCATTCCGCCTTCGGCAGCGAAAAGGGCCCTTACCTGTTTGTCCCTTATTCCCAAGCAGGCGAAAATTTCCAGTTGATTCCGGCGACCCATTCTTGCAGCAATAAGGACCCGTAGCAAAGCCCAGCAGCCGGCAATAAGGGTAATACTTCCCAAAATACTCAAGAGGACAGCAGCGATTTTAAGGCGATCAAGCATTTCCTTGAGCATCACTTGCTGATTGCCGACCTCGTAAAGGGAAACGTCACCTAAATAGAACCGCAAAGAGGCTTGAATGTAATCGATGACCTCGCTGATGGGTTTGTGAGGATTTGCACGAATGGCAGCCTTGTTGATTCCAGCGTCCGGCAAGAATGGGGCTAATGAAAAAAACGGCACCAGCACCGCCTCATCTATACTGTACTCCCCGGAGAAACTTTGGGTAGGGCTTAGTACGCCTACTACAGCACAGTTTTGATGCCCGATGCGCAGAGTGCTGCCGACCAGAGTATCTTTGGCGCTTTTTCTGAGACGGCTGTACAATCGGTTTCCGAGCACACAAACAGAACCTGCCGAGTCACAGCGGTCGATAAAGCGACCGTATTGAATACCGAGGCCGTAAAGCCTACGATAACCCCCCAGGTCGCCAAAGACCTGAACCTTAAGAGCGCCGCTCTCCGTTTGCAGAATCTGACTTTGTCTTGCTTCCGGCGCAACTTCATAAACATATTCCGGATCGTGCTTGAGATAGTCAAGAGCGAGAATGTCCAGTGGGCGCACCTGAGCCGGCGCCATCGTGCTGGCGTTGTTTTTCTTGAGAACAAAAAAAAGATCGAGTCCTTGAGAGTGAAATCGTCGCGCGGTTTCTGATCGCACCGCCAGGCCGAGAAATATGAGCAAATAAAGCGAAGCGACGCCGATTCCGAAACTAAGGAGAAGCATCAGGCTCTTGTTAGGTAAGTTTTGCAGCGATCGAATGGCGATCTGTACGTAGGCGAAAAGTTTCATAGAAATGTGTTTTCAGTTTTGGTGATTCATTGAAAAGTCTTGCCACCAATCACAGGATGCTGTCACCCGTCTGTATGCATGGGTTTCCTTCCACCATGCTGGGGAAGGGAGATTCCTGCTTCGGTAGGAATGACGGCGCTGGCAGGAAACCCCACGATTGGTTACAAGATTTTTGCTCTTGAGCTTTTGAGTAAATGATATGTGCCGTCAGAACCAACGACTTGTGCGGATTCGAACTTTCTTTCACTACAACCGGTTAGACAGGCGGAAACTCGATAATATGGAATGAGCGGGACTCGCTGTATTTTCCAAGAGTATCAGTGAGATGAGCTGATCAGAATTTGCTCCCCTGCTTCCAAGCCGTTGGTTATTTCGATGCGATGGCCATCGCTGTAACCGACTTTTACGGGTCTGGCTTCCTGTTCGTCCTCCCCCGTTTTGACATACACAACGTCCTGACCCTTGCTGCGCGAAACCGCTTCGATGGGAACGGTCACGACATCGACCAAATCGCCAACGTGAATGCGGGCGTCGGCAATCATGCCAAAGTGGATTTTTTTGTGTGTGGTATCGCCGACGGACGGAATGCTAATCCGCACGGGATAAAATCGGGCGTTGCCATCGTCCGTCGCAGTCGCGGCAATACGGTCGACCTTTGCGTTCAGCACCGTGCCGCTAAAGCTTGGTCCGCTCACGTCAACGGCTTGACCCACATGCAGGTACTTTAGACTGAGCTCGCCTACAGCCGTATCGATAATGTAGGATTCTGTAGCGCCGATGGTGGCAATGAGGTCGCCATCGCTCACCATGTCCCCTTCCTTTTTGAAAGTGCCTTGACGTCCATCACTGGATACGGGCAGCATGACGAGACCCGCCACGGGCGCGCGAATCAGGGTCGCTTCATAGCGCGCCTCGATTTCATCCAACTCCTCTTTCGCATTTGAAAGCTTGAGTCGCAGGACTTCGATTTTCTCTGCACTTCCTTTGTCCAATGTGGTTTCCAACGATTGCTTGGCGTTTTCAAAGTCGTATTCGGCCTTTTTATAGCTCGTTTGCGTTTGTTCGTATTCGACCCGTGGAATGATCCCCTTTTCGAATAGCTTTTGCGTCTCCTGCAGCTTTCTTTTTTCGTTATTCATGGCGATTTTGGAAAGCTCGAAACTGCGCTTCGCTTGACTGACCTCCAGACTGGTCTCCCAGTTCTTTAGCTGATTGTACTTTTCCAACAGCTCCATGTACGTCACTCGCGCAGTGCGTACGTTCTTGGCAAGCTCCTTAGTGTCTAATTGGTACAGAATATGTCCCTTCGGCACATAGTCACCCTGATTGAAATTCCTATGCACCACTTTGCCGGAAGTCTGGGCTGCTATCACGACTTTGCTAACCGGCTCGATCGTACCGCACAAGTTGATCTCCATACTCAGAGTGTCCAATTTGGCTGTGACCACCTGGCGCTCAATATTTTTGCTTTCCTTCGGCACGACGTCCGCACGTAGTATCTTTATGCTATTGGTAGAATAGAGAACGGCCAAGAGAAAGAGGAAAAAAATGACCCCTCCTAACGCGAGCTTGATCCTCTCGGATTTGGGTAGTAAAGCGAGTAACGCTCCCTGCTCTTGCCGCGCCTCTTCCAGTTGCTGTTCAAGCAGCTCCTTTTCCTCTTGCCAAAGGGCTGCGGCTTCGCTCATTTCACTACTTGCCTGCACAGAGCGTTTGAGGAAAACCACGAGCGACCGTCTGCTGGTCAGCTTACCAAGCAGATCTGATTCGCTCACCAAAGCGGTAGAGATTTGCAATTTGACCTCGCTGCCAACAGGTGTTTGATAGACGATCTTGCGCCCCTGATGTTCGAGGTCTTTCTTCAGGCCGTCATTGATGATTTGGCCGAGTTCTTGATTCTGGGTTTCGTGGAAGAATATCCACGAGTAAGATTGGCCGATGAGCGCTTCCTCGGCAAAACCAAGGATCTTGGTTGCCTTGTGATTGGCCGAAAGGATGGTTCCATCCATTGACACCACCAGTACGCCGTCGGTAGTGTGAGAGGCGACGCTGTCGAAAAGCTTAGATCGTTTCATGGTAACCAATTCCATCTTCTATACTTCAATTTCTTTCAAAACGGGAACATGATAGCTCGTGACCGATCACCGGAGTTCAAACCGTCCGACCTGACAAAAGTTCAAAATGATGGGAGATAAAAGCATCAAGAATCCTGTTTGAGCGATTGGGTCGAAAAAGCGGAGAAAAACAAAAAGCCGATTCTTTTACAATTGAAAAAACATCCAAGGTACGTGTCGAGCCACTGACCGGCCCGCTTGCAGACACACACGTTGGCAACTCCCATCTTCCTTTGTTGGTTTCAAAGTTCCGGTCCCATCCCTTCGTTGCTAACGAACTGCCTTCAGTTTTTCCCCAAGCTGCTCGAACACCTTGCGCGTAGCCTCGCTCATCGCTTGAATAATGCCTTCCGGGCTGTTCATGCCGACCTTCTCTTGAGCTACTAACAATCCCTCCCACAAGTTTTTGCCGTGCTCGGAGTCCTCTACTTCCGCCCACAAAGCGACTTGAGCAAAATGCCCATCCTTGGAATAAACCTCATCGAATTGCTCGATGTTGGCAGAAAGAAGCATAAACTTTTTGCTGCGCGGAGGGACGAGGGTAACGCGATTAAAAATGCCCAGCCCACGCAAGTATTCGGCCGCTTTTTTGGTCAGCAATTCGGTCGGAGAGGAAATCCACCGACGGTAGTGGTCGAATTTTACCTCATAGTCTGAAGGCCGGTAAATCAGCTTATCCTGAGCATGAACATCATCCGCGCTGAACGGCTGCACAAACAACACGCCTTGACGATCGGCGCTGTTTTCTTGCGGCAGCGAATAATCAAGAGTGAAATACCGGCTTTGCGGCACGCGGCCACAGGACAGCAATAGCAAAAACATGAGAATCGGAGTTGATCGTTTCATGCCAGGTTCTCCAGAATAAAAGCAGCTTCCTTTACACCTCATGACTGTGAAGTCCTTGCGCATATTCACTTGATGAGCGTTTCGAAATTCATTGCGCAAGAGCTCTGATTCGACAATAATGCATTGGCCGAAAATCTACTGCAGCTCTCTCTCCGGCGGATGACTCTTTCTCACCAACGACCAGGGTTGTTCTTTTATCGTCTGGCTGAATTGATCCAGGTTTTGCGTCAAGGAGGCCAAGTTGCGCATGATCTCATTGTAGGATGCGCTATTGCCCACCAAGGCGGTGTTCAAGTTATCCACCGTCATATTGAGCTTGGAGACCATCTCCTTGCTTTCCGCCAGCATAACCTGAATGCTTTCGAAGCTTTGCGAAATGGTGCTATCATTACTCGCCAACATACGATTAATGGAATTAACCGTTGCATCCAACTCCTGAGTAAGATGGTTGAGATTAGCGGCGATGCTCTTCATGTCTTTCGAGCTGGCGGTCGTCAACTCGCTCGCCGAGGCGATCATGGAGGAAATATTCTTGCGATTCTCCTCATTCAACAAAGCGTTGATGCGGCGCAGCAACTCGGTTGCCTCCGCTGTGGCCGCATCCATGGTGCCGGACATCTGCGCAAAGCCGGCGACGTCATCGGAGCGCACCAACGAGCCGGGCTTCAGCCGCGGCGCATCGTCCGATCCCGCAGAAATCTCTATGTAAAAGGCGCCCATTAAACCAATGCTCGTCAAAAAGGCGCGGCTATCGACCCGAATCGGCGTCCCCTTTTTCACCTCCAATTTCAGCTCGACTCGGGTGTCCTGATCCGGCGGCAGCATCAGGTCAATGACTCGTCCCACTTCGAAACCGGCATAACGCACCACCGAGCCTTTTTCGATGCCGCCCACGTATTTGAAGCGCGCCAAGTAGACGTCCTTGTCATCCCAAGCGTTCATCCCGCCAATGACCACTAAGAAGGCGATGAAAATGAGCACACTAACAATTATGAATATGCCCGCCTTGATTTCGCTTGAACGATATTCCATCTGTCAATCCTTATGTTGAGCCGGACTTTCACGCCTGGTCGATTAAATAGCCCTCGCCGATCAAGGCATTAAGATGCTTTTCGCGATCCAGGATTTCTTCATCGGGCTTGCGCTGCAAAAACTGTTGCACTCTGGCATCTTTGCTTTCTTGCATGGCTTCCTTAGTGCCCAAGAAAATGACTTCGCCCTCGTGCAGCAAAGCAATACGGTCGGCAATCAAAAACACAGAAGCCAGCTCATGGGTTACCACCACGATGGTCATCTTGAAGGCTTTCTTCAGTTTTAAGATCAGGTGGTCGATCCCCACCGCCACGATGGGGTCCAGTCCTGCCGAAGGCTCGTCGCAAAAGAGAATTTCCGGGTCCATGGCCAAGGCTCGCGCCAAGCCCGCCCTTTTTTTCATGCCGCCGGAAAGTTGGGCTGGCATGAAATCATCAAAGCCGGTCAGGCCGACTAAATCGAGCTTCATGCGCGTCATGATTTTGATGGTCGACATCTCCAACGGCGTGTGCTCGACCAGCGGCAGAGCCACGTTGTCGGCGACTGTCATGGAATTGAACAAGGCCGCTCCCTGGAACAGCATACCCACTTTTTTCAGCACCGCATTCTTTTCGTCTTCGCGCACCTTCACTAGATCGACGCCCTTGATGATGATCTGCCCTTGCGTCGGCATTTGCAGACCGGCGAGATGCCGCAGCAGCGTGGTCTTGCCGCAGCCGGAGCGACCGAGGATGACCAAGGTCTCGTCGTCGTAGATGTCAAGATTGATGTTCTTGAGAATCTCCCGCCGCCCGTAGGCGGTGTGGAGATTGCGTATGCTTATGATGGGTGTGGACATGAAGTTAATCTGTTAGATCCGTTTCCTCAGTCATTCTTCTCATTGCGACTGGATACAGACACAAGTTCTTTACCCGGCATCGTGGGCACTTAATTCCCATTGGTGAATGCATGGGCTCCCAAAGTTGGTTAGGTTTTCGACTAGCCTGGTACAGAATGCGCCCATAATGTATCGGGGGCAATATCAAGATTTCCCGGTCAAACCACCGTGCCATACTTGACAGATGCCTTGAAAAATAGCGGAGAATTGCTGAGCTTGGTAAAGGGCTTTTTCTTGAGAAAAGGCTTCATGTCAAATATTCGTTTTTCTCCATTTTCAAAAACGAGCTCTAATGAATAGTCCTCGCGCGTCGTCACCCTAACGACGCCATGCAGCATTTCCATAATATTCTTCCTACGCAGCAGCTGGTTGGTTTGCTTGGCTATCGTGCATCAGTCTTAGATTTGCCAATCACTCGCTTCTTTTGAACCCTGGCAACCAAGCGATCCTTTAGGGTTTTTTCTTTTACTTTCGCCATGGAAAATAGCAGTGAAAAATCCTCTTTGCACTCTAATCCTATTTCACGGCGATGCTTTCTTACCTCTTCAACGATCGGGTCTTCCCACATTATAGGCTCTCATCAATTCTTAGTGTACGTGGCGAGGTCGTGTAAAACTGTAGCTTGTTCTGGTCCGGTCAAGAAACTTAAAAACTAGAAAGCTGGCAAGCTTCGTCATTACTTATCCATTCATTGCCAAGTCAAAACAAGCTCATGCTAAGAGATTGTCAATTTCGTCATCAGTGAACCTTAACTGCCTCAGTACCCTTTTGCAATATATTGGATCCAGTGTCTGTTTCCCCATTTGTACTGGTGCTGAATACCTTTCTCCGCGCACCAGTCTTGAGTAGATCGCATGATCTGTAGCCCTCTGCCTAACAAAAACCGCTCCACCTTTTTCCAATAGCCTAACAAGTTCTCTGCTCGACATCGACGGAATCTTAGGCATAAGAAGCGACCTCATGCACTTCGAGCGGTCTCAAGATCAGGCCTTCAGATGGTTCCTTGTACCACTCCGGCTCGGTGTCGCGCAGAAATTCGATAAGCTCTTCCGAAGAGATGGGAGACACTACAGTTTCCGGAAATTCGCTTATGTCATCCATGTATGATTCTATTGCGGCGCGGAGGTTTTTCTCTACATCAGCAAGGTCCTCGCCGCGGGCCGAAAGATTGAGTTCTAAGCATATCGCAACATATTCAAGCTTGCTTCTGCGGATTATAGCTGTGTATTTCTTTTCCATTATTTCTACCGTTCTGATTTGCCCAAAACTTTGATTTCTACTGCCCCTATTAAGCTTGTAGGGTGAGGATGGTATCTCAACACCCAGTCAGGCGCTTTATCCTTGATCAAACAACCATGCCCGCACAAGGCCCCCATTTGTTAAGATTCTTTCTGAGAGTCATTGCCCTTTTGCTGATCTCTGCTGTGGTCTGTTCCTCATCCAATCCCTGTCGCCACTTTGTATAGTCAAATGGCTCCCTTTGAATCAACGCAATGAAGCGTTCCGCTTCAACGTCACCTAACTGATCTGCAAGAACTTGGATTCCTTTTAGCCTAATCTCTGTATCAGTCATCATGGCAAAGCCTCTTTTGGCACAAACCGCCTCCTTTCACAGCGTCGAATAAAACAGCGCCGTGAACAGCACATCCGCCATAATGATCAGAAAGATCGATGCCACCACGGAGGCAGTGGTGGATTTGCCGACGCCTTCCGCGCCGCCTTCGACGCTGAATCCTTGGTAGACCCCAATCTGTGCGATAATGAAGGCAAAGACGGTGCTCTTTATCAGGCCGGTTAAAAAATCGGATAGCATAATCGCTTCCGCCGTCTCGTTGAAATAGGCGAGCATGGGCAGCTTCAAGTTATAAATCGCCAAAACGAATCCGCCCAAGATGCCCAAGAAATCCGCCAGCACCGTCAGACACGGGACGACGACCATCATGGCCAAGGTGCGCGGCACCACCAAGTAGCCAATGGGATTGATACCCATAGTCTGCAGGGCGTCGATTTCTTCGCTGACTTTCATCGTGCCCAGCTCGGCGGCAATGGCCGAACCGCTGCGCCCAGCGATGATAATGGCGGTAATGAGCGGTCCCAGCTCACGGGTAACGGACACCCCGACCAAGTCCGCCACGTAGATAGAGGCGCCAAAACGTTCCAACTGATAGGCCGATTGCATGGCGATGATCAAGCCAACAAAAAAGGTGATGATACCGACGATCGGCAAAGAGTTGACCCCGATGCGTACCATTTGCACAAAGGTCAATCCCCAGCGAATGCTCTTTCCCTTGAACGGAGCGAGAAAAATCCAATACAAGGACTGGATACACAATTGCCCGATGCGCAGTATGTGGATGGAAAAGGTCAACGTGCCCCGGCCAGCCGAACCAAATGTATTACGAAGCCATTTCACGCCTTGACCTTCTCCAAAGCAGTTTTGAGGTCCTTGTGGATTTCAAAGACTTTGTCCAAGCGCGTTAGCTCGAAAACTTCCTTGACGCTGGAGCGCAAACCGACCAGAGCGAATTTGCCCTTGTACTTTCCGCATTGTTGCAGTCCTTCGATGAGGGTGGCTACTCCGGAGCTATCCATGTAGCTGACATTTTCCAGATTGACCAAAATCGCCGGGGTCTTTTCTTTCGTCAGCTTGAGGATTTGCTTGCGCACCTCCGGCGAAGAATAGAGATCCACCTCGCCCTTGATGTGCAATAAAACAACCTGGCCTTTGGTTTCGGTCGAAACTTCTACTTTCAACACTCTTTCCTCTCTGGCAAGTTTTTGCATAGAATGAGTCTATTCCCGGCTTCGGTGCCGTTCACATAACTGACCTCATCCATAACGCTTTTGATCAGATGAATGCCCAAGCCTCCCGGACGTATGTCGTCCAGTCTCCTCGATTTGATCGTTTTCATATCCGCTGGCTCGCCGTGGTCCAAAATAGTGATCTCTAATTTGGTCGGTAATATGGAACATATTACGACGATCGGCTGGCCGCTCTTGTTTTTGTAGGCGTGTTTGATGACGTTGGAACAGGCCTCATCGACCGCTAATACGACTTTGCTGGACTGGCGCCGCGATAAGCCGGCCAGCAAGCACACCTGCCCGATGGCTGCGCGCAGCACGCGCAGGTACTTGGGATCGCTGCTAATATGTAGCTTGATAGTGTTAGGCATTCATGAAGACAAATTGCACAAATCTATCCGTTCCACTGAAAAGCCATCGCGGTAATATCATCATGCTGAGGCATGCCTATCGAAAAAGTCATCAACTCCTGCACGATTTGTTCCAGCATCTGCTGCGGGCCTCTCCACTTACCACCGGCACACCTTATCAATCTATCCAAAGAGAACTGATCTTGATTTTGGTTTTTCGATTCGATAATGCCATCGGTATAAAAAAAGAGGCAATCTCCGGGCAGCAAGGAAATTCTCCGGGCCGCAAAGCTCAGGTCGGTGGCTATTCCCAACGGCGCGCCCTCATCCACCTGAATGAGCTCGGTAGAAATGCCTTGCCCGGAGCTGCGGATGATGGGCAAATGCCCGGCGCTGGCCACCGTCACTTGCCCGCTTTTCACATCAATGATGGTGTACTGTAAAGTTACAAACATACCCTGCCGACTGCGTTCGACAAGTGTCTCGTTTAGCAGGCTGAGCAGCTTATCCGGCTCGCTTTGCTGTTGGGCGTAAAAACGAAAATCGCTCATCAGGCGTGCCATGTACAAAGCGGCGGGGATGCCTTTACCGGAGACGTCGCCGATCAATAAGCCAATGCGATCATGGCCAAGCTCGATAGCGTCGTAAAAATCCCCGCCTACCGAAATGGTGGGTATATACTGAGCTGCCAACTGAAAGCGCTGTTCCGCGCTCTGTGGAAGAATTTGCGGTAAAAAGCTCTGTTGAATCACCTTGGCCGATTCCAATTGCTGACGCAGTCTTTCCTGCTCGATGGCCAAGCGGTGCATGCGGGCGTTGTCGATGGCCAAAGAAACCTGATCGCAGAACGTGGAAAAAAGGTCCAGGTTTTCCTGAGTAAATTCCTTGCCGTCGATCCGATTGATGACCTCCGCCACGCCGATGATCTTGTCTTTGACTTTGAGCGGCGCGGCCAGGATCGAATGGGTCGTGAAGCCTGAGTGCTGATCGATGCCCGGATAAAAGCGCTTGTCCTTGGAGACATCCGGGATGATCACTGGCTTTTCGTTTTCCCAAACCCACCCGGCCACGCCCTGACCTTTGGGCAAATGAATCGTCTTGCGAACCTCTTCCCTCACCTCGCCCAGTGCAACCTCACATTCCAAAAGATTGGTTTGTTCGTTGATCAGCATGATGGAGCTGACTTGGGCCCTCATGACCGTCTGTGCCTTTTCCATCGCCAGGCTCAGCACCAAATCGAGGTCCAGAGTGGAATTGATGATCCGGCTCACCTCGATGAGGCTCGAGAGATCTTTGGTGAGGGAGGTCAATCGCTCCACTTCGAGCTTTAATTCGATTTTGCTGGGAGTGCTACTCATAAGAGAGATATCAGAAATCAAATCTTAAAATGCAAAGCGACAAATAAAAATGCAAAA
>DYKH01000472.1 GCA_020722685.1 Caldithrix sp.
TGCGCGGCTGGGGCGCGGATTGCGAGGTGCTGGAGCCGCGGGAGTTGCGGGAGGAAATCACAGAAAGCGCGAAGTATTTGGCGATGCAGTATCACGTATCTGGAATATCGCAGGCACAAATACCTGCCCATCGTTTATTTTGGGCAAAAGCCAACCAAAAGACAGGTGACTATCATCTGTTGCTCTATCACTTGATTGATGTTGGACACGTCGCGCTCGAATTATGGAAAACAGGTCTGAATGACAACTTGCGACAGCAAATTACACAATGGCTAGGGCTAGGAAATGCAGAAGACGCAGGTCGCTTGATTGCGTTCTTGGCAAGTCTGCACGATTTGGGCAAGGCGAGTCCAGCATTTCAAGATCATCCCTTTATGCCGCGAAACTTGCGCGGAAGGATTCAGCGCGAACTCGGTACGGCAGGGCTAGGACTTGCCCAACGCCCCGACGGTGAAAAACGCACGCGACACGAAGCCATCTCGACCAAGTCGCTCAAGGAAGAAGGATTGCTGGCGCAACGGTTAGATCCGTCCATACCGATTGACCTGATCGCACAGTCACTCGGCGGGCATCACGGCGCGTGGCCCCAGTCAGTTGCCCTCACCCGTATAGGTTCGATTGACACGGGCACCAATGGCTGGATTGCTGCACGTCAATCCTTATTCCAAGAATTGGTGGAAATATTTCAACCCCCTACCATCAACAACTTTCAGCCCGATACGCTCCGAGACAATGTGATGCTCACGCTTCTTTCGGGTATCGTCTCGGTCGCAGACTGGATTGGCTCTGCTGAAGAGAACTTTCCGTACGAGAAAAATGTTCTGCCGCTCGATTCGTACGTTCGCCATTCGCGCCAACACGCGCGGTATGCCTTGTCGCGCGTGGATTGGAAGAGCGCCGCCGTGATGCCCAAGTTCGATTTTGGAAACGCGTTCGGTTTCCAACCCAGAGATGCGCAGCGGCAAGTGAGCAATGCGCTCGACGACGTGACGCCGCCCGCACTTGCAATCATTGAAGCGCCAATGGGCAGCGGCAAGACCGAAGCGGCAATCGCCGTGTACGCGCAATGGGCAAAGGCGACAGGAAATTCGGGCTTGTACGTCGCAATGCCCACAACCGCAACGAGCAATCAGATGCACTCGCGCATCGCGGATTTTCTTGGCAAGCAGTTTGGCAAAGACATCGAGCCGCTGCTCGTCCACAGTCAGGCATTATTGCGTGATGTACCTACGGAGACCGAAACGGTTGAAGAAGACGACGAGGGGTATCAAGCCACCGCGCAAGCGTGGTTCTTGCCACGCAAGCGAAGTTTGCTCGCACCGTTTGGCGTTGGCACTGTTGATCAAGCGCTGATGAGTGTGTTGCAAACCAAACACTTTTTCGTCCGCTTGCTCGGTTTGAGTCACAAGGTCGTCATCTTTGATGAAGTACACGCCTACGATGCGTATATGTCGGAACTCTTTGAGCGTCTATTGATTTGGTTACGACAGATTGACGTGTCAGTAATTGTGCTTTCGGCGACTCTGCCAGACAAAACGCGCCAACGACTAATCCGCGCGTATGTGGGTAACGCCGCCAGCGCGCCAGCAAAAAATTATCCGCGTTTGACGTTCGCCGCATCCGACGGCAAAGTTGACGCCATCGAATTGACGCCGCCCCAAGCCAAGCCATTGCAATTCGAGTGGATTGAGCGAGATGAAGAAAGCATCATCGAACGATTAGCCAAGGAATTGCGCGATGGCGGTTGCACCGTCGTGGTTTGTAACACAGTGACGCGCGCACAGAATCTTTTCAAGACATTGAGAGCGCGCACAGAAAAACTGTGCGATGACGACAATCTGATTCTGTTCCACGCGCGCTTTCCAATGGCTTGGCGCGAAGAACTTGAGCAAAAGGTGCTGCGAAAATTCGGCCCGAACGACAAAGATAAATCCAAGCCCAACCCCGACCGCCCCCTGAAAGCCATCGTCATTGCAACTCAGGTTGTCGAGCAAAGTCTCGACCTCGATTTCGATGTGATGATTAGCGACCACGCGCCTATAGATTTGCTTTTGCAGCGTGCAGGCAGAGTGCAGCGTCACGCCGTCAATGATCCGCGCAAGCATCCCTATCGCTTGCTCATCGCCGCGCCAGAGGTTGAGAACGGCTTGCCCAAGTTCGAGAGAGGCGACACGTTCGTGTACGACGAGTACGTTTTGCTCCGTTCGTGGATTGTGCTGAATAACATTGCCGCAAAGCAAATTACTTTGCCGACTGACTTGCACGCGCTGATTGAGCGGGTGTACGACGATGCTGAACCAACCAACAACCCCAAATGGCTCGTGGTATTGGCAAAGGCAAAGGAGGAAATGACAA
>DYKH01000473.1 GCA_020722685.1 Caldithrix sp.
CAGCACGCGCACGGCGATTTCGCCGCGATTGGCGACCAGAACTTTTTTGAACAATCAACCCCTCCCGTGTTCAGTGAACAGTATTCAGTTTACACAGAATTTGCCGCGCCCCAATCTCAGGCGACGAGACGAACACAAAAAAATGATTAACGCGACCCTCTTGAAAAATCCTTCCAACCAAAGTGCGTGCGCGGTCGTTGAATCCATTGTGCTCGAAGAATTTCTCAATCTGCCAACCATCCATTGCGCTGTGGCAATAACCCTGGAGTAGATCCGAGGTCAGCCCCACCACTGGAAAAGGCGCGTAGCGCTTCCCATCAACCGTAACTTGTGATAGGTTTGTGAACAAAACCATTTTCAAAAACGCATCTTTGATGTCACCCAGATGCGGCAAGCGTGATTTGCGACTATGCTTTTTCTCGACCAAAAGCAATTTGTCTTCGACAATTGATGCTTCATCTACCGTCCAGTAGTAGTAGCCGCCGACGAAATTCTTGATGGTGATGATGCTCTTGCCTCCGCTAACTCGCTCTTGCTCGTGTCGCGTCACGCGCTCACGCTCGCGCGCGGATTGCGCCTGCATGCGCGAATAGGCGCGATAGTTTGTAATATCTTCTTCCATCCTTCGGATGCGCTTGTCGAGTTCATCTAGCGAATGAAGTTCTACGCCTATTCGCTTGGAAATCTTTTGATAGTGTCGTTTCGCCAATTCTGCAACGTGAACAATTTGCCCCTGCATCTCATCTATATTCCAGTGCACGGCATCCGATTGATTGAACTCCGCAAAAGCCTTCAAACGGTCGAGTAAATAGATACAATCAAATTCCTGCGATGTGATTTTGTTAGGATTGCGCGAGGATTTCCTCGCGGTCTTGTAGAAAGCAAGAATGACATAGACCTTGAGTAAACTCATCAACGACACAGTATCCCACTGCAGAAAATCCCTGTCGCCGTCTATACCTTCATCTTTGACGAACGGGATAATCGTAATGCGATTGTCCACACTCAATGTGTCGTAAACTCGCCCGTACGGATACGTCCGTGTTCGCTTGGGACTAGTCCAATGGCTAATTGCAAAAGACTCTTGCTTGCTGTACTCCAAGAGAAAACGCCCGCGCTTGAACGCTTGCCCTGATTTGAAATCCTCGATCCGAAAAACAGGTAGTGGGTCGCACATTTGGGGATGATACGAGATTCTTTCGATTTCTGCTTCGATATCCATAAAATCGCCTCAAAACAGCTTGCCTTGTGCGACGTAGGCTTGAATCCGCTTTGTCGCGTAATCCACGTACTCTTTCAGAATCTCGATGCTGACGTGCCGCCGTCCAAGTTTCTCGCAAGCCAGCGCCGTTTGCCCACTGCCTGCAAAAATATCGATGACGGCGTCGCCCCGATACGAGTACAGCGAAACGACGCGCTCTGCCAACTCAAGCGGAAACGGCGCGGGATGCAAATTCTCTTGTGGAGAGAGTGGACGAATCTTCCAGACGTTTTTGCTCATCTCGCCCTGAAAATTGGCCAGGTCAAGTTTGTTTTGCTCCTTTTCCTCAGCAGTGCGATTCCAGTAGATATTCTCACGGTCTTTTCTCGCCGCTGGCTTTTGAAAAACGAAAACATACTCCGAAACGAGACTAGGGTAATAGTATCCTGGGTACGGATGTTGCAAGAGAACGCCCGACCGCCGATCGCGCGCGATCGTTTTTTCCCAAACAATGTCTTCCTTGAATTTCCAGCCGATTTGCTCCATCCAACCCACAAAGTGAAACGGCAGAGCCACGCGTTCGCCATTCCACCCAACCGGCGAAAGGTTCACGATGTTATAGCCACCTGGCTTGACGACGCGCAGTAGCGCGGCAAAACGATCAGTCAGAAACTGGCGGTACTCATCGTAAGAAACATTCTCGCGTTTCCAACGATCCACGCGTCCCTTGATCTTATCAACGTGTTGTGAATAGTTGATCGCGTTGAGATACGGTGGCGACGTAAACGCTAAAACGAACTCGTCAGCAGGGAGGTCGTTTAGCACATCCAAGCAATCTCCTCGAATGAGTCTACCCGATCCAAGCGCACACTCTGAATAATTCTTGTGCGAGCTGCTTGCTGCATAGACAACCCGCGCCTCACGAGTCATTTTCGTTTGCGAGCGTTGTTGTTTACGCGATTGCCGTTCAGAATGTTCACGCATGATTTGCACCTTGCTCCGTCTGCGCGCGCCAGCGTTCAATCGCCGCCCGCCATTCGCCAATCGTTTTGTACGAACCAAACGGCAGATACCCCAGATTTCGTCATGCTGCGATGCCGCAAGCAAATCGGTAAGATGCTTTTCCGCGGGCGGTTCGAGG
>DYKH01000474.1 GCA_020722685.1 Caldithrix sp.
GTTCATCCCGCCGCCGCGTTCGGAGATTGGCGTCAGCATGGAGGCGCTCATCCACCACTTCAAGTTGTGGACGGAGGGCTTTGAGGCGCCCAGGGGCGGCATCTACTCGGCTGTGGAAGGCCCGCGCGGCGAGTTGGGCGTGTACCTGGAAGGGGACGGCGGCCCGAAACCCTACCGCATCCACATGCGCACTCCCTCCTTCGAGCATGTGGGGTTGTTGCCTGTATTAGCAAAAGGCCACCTGGTGGCCGATCTGATCGCCATCATTGGCTCGATTGATTTTGTCCTGGGAGATATTGACCGATGAGCCTGGCTGAAAAATACCCAAAGGAAGTTAAGCAAATCCTGGCGAAATATCCGCCGGAGCAGAAGCGCTCGGCGGTCATGCCCCTGCTTCATTTGGCGCAACTGCAGGAAGGTTTCGTGGATCGTCATGCCATGCAGGAAATTGCCGCGCTGGTGGACATCACAGAAACCGAAGTCGCTTCCATCGTTGGCTTCTACACGCTGTATCACGACAAGCCCGAAGGCAAACTGCGCCTCCAGGTCTGCACCGACCTGCCCTGCGCCCTGCGCGGCGCGGACCAGTTCCTGGCCGACCTGTGCGCCAAACTGGGCATCGAACCCGGCGGCACCACTCCCGACGGCCTGGTGACAGTGGAGCCGGTCATGTGCCTGGCGGCCTGCAACAAGGCCCCCGTGCTCCAGACTCAGGGGCCGGATGGCATCAAGTACCACGAGCATATGACGGTCGAAAAGACGCTGGAGTTGGTCGAGGCGTTGAAGAAGAGTAATTGGTAATTAGTAATTGCGAGAAACGGCAAATCACATGGTAAATGTTGAAAAGCAAGTCAACCAATTGCGTGACGGCGCCTTGGAAGATGGGATACCGCCGCTTATTTGATTAAAGGTAGGCGTATTGGGTTAGGCTTGTTTGCTCTTCATCTCGCGGTTGAAAAAGCGCTTAAGGCGCACGTGATCAAAGAAACCCAGGATATCCCGCCGTTCATTCACAACTTGCCGAAATTGGCAGAAGTCGCCAACTTGGATCTGAGTGAGAGGCAGAAAAATTTGCTGGCAGACTTGAATCCTTACAATATTCGCGGACGCTATCAAGAAGACCTGGGCTCGCCTCCGCCGATGTCCGAAGTGAAAAGTCTGATGAAACGAGCGAAGGAGATGTTTGAATGGTTGATAAAAAAATTATAGATTCCGTTCAAAACTACCTGCAAGCTGTCCAAAAAAGTGGGGTGCCTGTCAGATATGGCGTTCTCTTTGGCTCGTATGCAAGAGGCCAGCAACATGAATGGAGTGATATTGACCTGCTCGTCGTCTCTCCGCGCTACGACCGAAAATGGACGCATAAAGACTGGGCAAAACTTTGGAGAGTTGCCGCCCACACAGATGTTCGCATCGGGCCAATCCCTGTTGGCGAGAAGCAGTATAAGGAAGACGATTCAAGTTTGATTGTCGAAATGGCTCGTCGCGAAGGACAGATCATACCCCTGGCAGAATAACGCAGAGGCGAAACATGAGCAATGAACCAGGGTTTGATGTTGAAAAGGAAATTGCCTATTGGCGCGACTTGGCGCGCAGAGATCTGCAATTCGCGAGTCGGTTGATCGAGCGCGAAGAGGAAGAAATACTATATTCCTTTTTCTTTTTTCACATGGCGCTCGAAAAGGGTTTCAAGGCGCATGTAGTGAAACAAACAAAGAGTTTGCCGCCAAAAACGCACAACCTTCTATTGCTTGCTGAAATTGGAAAAGTGAATTTGTCCGAGGCGCAGTCTGATTTTTGTGGACGGATCAATTTGTATAACATCGAAGGACGCTACTCAAATTTGTCCATCCCTTCGCCGACTCTACAAAAGGCGAGAGACTATTTTGAACAGACAAAGGAGACATTGGAATGGCTCGTAAGACAATTGTAAAATCTGTTCGAAACTACCTGAAGTATGTCAACCAGCAGGGGATTCCTGTGAGTTATGGTGTGCTTTTTGGGTCACATGTCAAAAACAAAGTCCATGAGTGGAGCGATATTGACGTCCTGGTTGTATCACCGCGTTTTGACGAAAGCCCATCTGTAGAAGATTATGAAAGATTATGGATGTTTGCTGCACGTACCAATCATCGTATCGAACCGATTCCCGTTGGCGAGAAGCAATTCAAGGAAGACAAATCCAGTTTGATTCTCGATGTTGCCCGCCGCGAGGGACAGATCATTCCCCTGGCAGAATAGAGACTTATGGCACATATCCTTCTTCGTCATCGTGACATTCCTGGCATCGAAAAACTCGATGTCTACCAAAAGAACGGCGGCTTCGCGGCCTG
>DYKH01000475.1 GCA_020722685.1 Caldithrix sp.
GTGCTCTTACCCGCATATGTTCTTTATAAGCCGAGATAGCTTCATCAACCTGCTTTTTGGATAAACGTTTAATGAACGCGACGACCTCTTTTGAGTATTTGGTTAGAACGCCTTCTTCAGATATCCAGCATAGACGGAAGTTTTCTTTGATCTTGTTATGCCAGATGACAGCTTGAAAGGTGCGGGAGGTGAACTTGCGGCCATGGAGTTCGGTGATCTCTTCGAGAATTTCCTTGCGCCGGACCCAGTTGGGATCATTCGGGTCGAACCGTTTCTCAATGACCAAAGGACCGTTTCCTTGCCCTCCGCTACTGGCTTGTACGCCCGCGACTACGTCCGCGTGTTCCACTTTCTTCACCGACTCCAGTTTCACGCGGAATACCGTCATAAGGCGGCCTGTATCCGAACCCTGCGATTCAACCTCTTTCAATGCGGACGCGAGTTCCGTAAGAAACTGATTTACTGGCGCGCCAGCAGCTGACTTTCGTGAAGAATCGTCCGAGATGTAGGTGATAGGGTCAACCGGACAGTGCAAACCAAGGGGCATCAAACTCCAGGTGATTTCTTCTTCAATATGGACGCCAAACGCTTCAGCTAAGAGGTCACGGAAATTCACGATACTCGTCTGGGCAAGGGAATAAATGATAGATCCGAAATTCTTTGCATTGTAAAAATGAACGGCATTGTTCCGGTATGTATTTAGCATTTCCAAATTTCTTCGCACTGGAAACGCCGGAAGATTGTTCGGAAAATACAGCTCGGCGCGTGAAAAGGCGTCTTGCCATGTCAATGTCTTGTAGACCTCACCGCGGCGTTTTGTGTAGTATATAGACTTGCGGTTCTTTGAGAGCAAAGCCTTGAGAATGAGCTCCCAGGCGTTGATCAGGAGAATTGAAAAGCACTCATCGCGGTATTGAAAGCGGGGTTTGTTGTATATCTCTATAGCGGCCAACATTGCCGCCTTGGCATTCTGAAGCAGATTTCTATATGAACCGAAATAGTTCATATTCCCTTAACCCCCATTGCTTCCAATGGCTTGGCTTGCTGTTCCATCTCTTGCAGGAGTTCCTTCATATGTGCTTCACGCCACTTGGCGGTAAGATCGCCAGTAAAGGCGCGGTGGAGGAGATTGTCAAACAGCAGTGCCGTATTGTCCGTTGCATGTTGCTGAGACTCAACCTGTCGAAGCAAGTACTCCGCAAGGTAACAAAAGCGCTCTTGCGCGTCTATTGGTGGTACGGCTATTTCCAGAGCTGAAATATCCTTTTGGTTAAGGCTCGCTTGATTCACTGCGCGCTTGCACCTTTTCCGGTACGCGGCTCTGACGGACTCAGTATTGAGAACCGCAAAAAGATATTCAGGCATCACTCGACCTTTGTCAGTTCGCATAAGAAGGAGGTTCATCCCGTGAATTAGCGGATCGGGATGACCTTTGTAGATGGACGTCTTGCCGATGTGCGACTCGCTATTGATATGACTGAACAGGATATCACCGGGCTTCATTCGCCATTTTGCCACTTCGACAGTGTCCAATTCCACATAGCGGACGCGCTCCGGGTTGATTATGCCCTCAGAGATGGTCTCAATGCGGGTAACGGGGTAACCACGCCCATCCTGGTTCTGTTCCGCTGTCGTACCATTTCGAAGTATGGTGAGCAGATTGCCAACCGTCTCCGTTGGGAAGCCATGCGGGTTCGTCAGCGGATCGCCAAACATTTTGTAGAAGAGCGCAGGGATAATCCGGGAGGCTTTGGCATCGGCCTCGGCGCGCTTTTTGCGCAGCGCATCCGCCTGATCGAGAATTTCAATGATGCGCTGTTGCTCGGAAGGAGGGGGCAAAGGAATTAATACCCGCTCAACCTCTGTTTTCCGCATGGAAGGCACTGGACCGATATTGCTGACACTCCGGAGATCGAATTGGAGCATCCAATAATAGAGATACCATGATTTGATATGAGGTTTGGGAATTAATCCCATGACATTGTTGTCAACCACCGAAGGCTGCGATAGCATGCGTTTCTTGTTGGTGGCGATAGCAGCCCCAATTTTTGGGAAAATTATAGTGCCTTTAGGGAAGGTCTTCGCCTTCAGCTTCTTAAGAGTTGCTCCGGAAATGGTGTTGGCGATGGTTGTCATGCATTTTTCGTTTCCAGTAAGATTCATATCGCCAACCTTGAAGAACGGAAATTCTTCACCGGTTAAGCCCTGGTATTCCCGTGGGAAACCGTATCCGCTTACAACGTTGGCAACCTTGCCCATTTCCACATGGTGCCACCTCATTCGACTGCCTCCACTTCCCGAAGCAGTTTCTCCAACCCCCCTGCA
>DYKH01000476.1 GCA_020722685.1 Caldithrix sp.
AAATACACACCGCTGGGCAGTCCTTCTGCGTTCCAAGGCACGCTGTGTTGTCCGGACGGCAGCTCCTCGGAGATGAGGGTGGAGACTTCTCTCCCCAAGGCATCAAACACTCGCAACGACACCATTGTCTTGACCGGAAGAGTGAAAGAAATGGTGGTAGCCGAGTTGAACGGATTGGGATAATTTTGCTGCAACTGAAGCGCCTCGGGGGCTTGCGAGAATGGGGGTTGCACCGAGGTGATCATTTCTGAGAGTGGGCGTCGCCAGACGCCGTTGTGCGTAGTTCCAGCAAAGAGATGGTTGTCGGAGACGGCGAGAGAATGAATAGGAGTACTCGGTAGGCCGTCGTTCACCGCCGTCCAGCTTGCGCCGTTGTTGAGGGAAAGAAAGACGCCGCCATCCGTTCCGGCAAATAGGTTCGCGCCGGAAACAGTAAGAGCCAGTACAAAAGGATTTGCCAAACCATTATTGACCGCAGTCCAGTTTGCGCCCTTGTTGGTGGAAAGATAGACGCCGCCGCCATGGGCCGCAGCAAAGATCTTGTTGCCGGTGACTATGATAGCGTGGATATAATTGTTCGTCAAGCCATCATTGACTGCACTCCAGTTTCTGCCATAATTGGTAGAAAGAAAGATGCCGCCACTCCGAGTCCC
The DNA here is from genome assembly GCA_020722685.1 of Caldithrix sp. Next base: position 654 of record DYKH01000476.1, read on the forward strand.
CGCGAAAAGATTGCTGTCGGAGACAGCAAGAGCGAGGACATGTGTATTTGTCAAGCCGTTATTAACTGCCGTCCAACTTGCGCCGGCATCGGTGGAAAGAAAGACGCCACCCGGAGCCCCGGCAAAGAGATGCGTATCGGAAACAGCAAGAGACCAGACTTCGGTGATAGGCAAGCTGTTATTGACCGCTGTCCAGCTTGTGCCGTTGGTGCCAGAGAGAAACACGCCACCATCGGTCGCAGCAAAGGTCTCGCTGTCGGAAACGGCAATAGCGCGAATGTATGGGTTCGTTAAGCCGTTATTGACACCGGTCCAACTTGCGCCGTTGTCGTTGGAAAGAAAGATGCCAGCACCCGAAGTGCCAGCAAACATATTCGTGTCCGACACGGCAAAAGAGCGGACGTAAGTACTCGTCAAACCATCATTGGCCACTCTCCAGTTTGCGCCGTTGTTGCTGGAAGTAAAGACTCCGCCGCCGTTGGTCCCAGCGAAAAGATTAGTGTCGGAGACGGCAAGGGTGCGGACATAAGTATTTGTCAGGCCGTTATTGACCTCCGTCCAGCTTGCGCCATTGTTACCGGAAACAAAGACACCGCCTCCAAAAGTGCCGGCAAAGAGATGGGTGCCGGAGATGGCAAGAGACCAGACTTCGGTGTTCGTCAAGCCGTTATTGACTTCTGTCCAGCTTGCGCCGTTGTCAGCGGAAAGGTAGACGCCACGCGAAGTGCCGGCGAAGAGATTGTTACCCATGACGGCGAAAGTCCTGACATGAGAGTTCGGCAAGCCGTTATTGGCCGCTATCCAGCTTGCGCCGTTGTCCGCGGAAAGGTAGACGCCGCCGCTCCAAATCCAAGTCCCGGCAAAGAGATTCGTGCCGGAGACGCTAAGAGCATGGATGTACTTGTTCCCTAAGCCATTGTTGACTTCTATCCAACTTACGCCATTGTCCATGGAACGGAAGACGCCGCGAGAAGTCCCGGCAAAGAGATTTCTGCCGGAGATGGCGAAAGCTCGGACATAGGGGTTCGTCAAGCCATTATTGACTTCTGTCCAGCTTGCACCGTTGTCGGTGGAACGAAAAACGCCACCGCCATCGGTCCCGGCAAAAAGATTGGTGTCTGAAACAGCAAGAGAATTGATATAAAGTCTCGTCAAGCCGTTATTGACCGCGGTCCAGCTTGTGCCGTTGTTGGTGGAAAGAAAGACGCCACCGCCCCGAGTTCCTGCAAAAAGATTGGTACCGGAGACGGCAAAGCAGCTAATGGACCCACCGTATGGTCCGTTGGTTTGCACCCATTGGGCAAGCAAAGGATTTGCACCGCTGAGCAGGAGCAAAAGCATCAAGAAGAAAAGTCGGAAAAGAGTTTTCATTGCTTCCTCCTTTGGTGAAATTGTGTTAAGAAGAAAATGCAGTTAACGCACGGCGTACTTCCCCTAATCCGCCAATCTATCCCTGCTAGTTGCATAACAAATAGGGACAGTTTTCTCCTCAAAAATACAGCGTTCGCATAATAGCTTTTGTCCTCAAAAAGGATTTCAATCGTTACTTCTCTTCATAAATGACATCACCTTGGGGATGTCCGCTCATCTTGTTCCCTTTCAGCGTAACCGGCAAGGCATTCTTGGCCATAAAGACGCCGGCCTTTTGCGTGCCGGCGCCGG
>DYKH01000477.1 GCA_020722685.1 Caldithrix sp.
AAGAAATTGTGGGCGATTGTCGCGCCTATCGGAAGTGGGTAGATGAGATGATTGCTCAATATCCAGAACTATTTCCGAAAGAAATCGTTGGCGGTTATACCTTACACGATGGACGCTCTTCGGAAAAAATGGAAGGGGTACGGTTGCGACGCATCCGTCTCAAGGTCTGCGATAGCGCAGGCAAGGAACAGGTCTTCACGATTGCGCCGAGCGGCGTGCTGCCCTATTTTGCAGGTTTGACGGACGATGTGGAAAAGGCATTGTTCTTGCGGCGATTTGATGTTCCTTTTTGGGCATTGGCGTATGTGTTTGGGCGCGACGACAAGTATTGGTATCGGCAGGAGAACCAGTTTGGGCGTTACTCCATTGTTCAAACGGTTGTGAAAGACCCGGAGAACCTACCGCTACATTTATTGGCGGATGAGAAAATCACGTGGCTCAACGGTGAAAAAGTGGTTGTAGCAACGACTGTTGGAGAAGATTGCGTGTTAGGCGCATCCGTCGCTGTGAGCGCTGACGAGGAGAACTTAACGGAAGCCTATCAGCATTTCAAGGAAGAGGCACAAACCGTGAAAGCGGATTATGCGCCTGAAACCGTCAATACCGATGGTTGGTCAGCCGCTGCGCGCAACGCGCCTGGTTGAATTTATTCCCGCTAGTCGTCCTGATTGAATGCTTTTTGCATGCCTTCATCAAAATCCGCGAGCGCGGGAAACACTTAAAAGAACTCTTCCGGCAACTTTCCCAACAAGTCTGGGATGTGTACCGGGCAGCGGATGTCGCCGCATTCCGCCTGAAAGCCGAGGAGCTCCGACTCTGGGCAGAGAAGAATACAACGAGTTATGTTCTGGAAGCAGTTCGCAAATTGTGTGCGAAGACGGAACGCTTTGCGCTGGCATATGATCATCCACTGGCCCATCGCACCAGCAATATGCTGGATCGTCACATGAACGCCATGGCACGTTGGTTAGACAGCGCCCGCTTCTTTCATGGTCACTGGACATCGGCTGAACGCTCCATTCGCGCCTGGGCTTTGTTACATGATTTCGGACCGTATTGCCCGCGTTCCAAAACCAGTCAGAATTATTCTTCGCCTGCCCATAAACTGAATGGCTTTGTCTACCATCAAAACTGGCTGCACAATTTGCTCATTTCAACTTCCATGTCAGGCGTTACGCCATGACCACAAATTCCAACAGAATCAGGGATTTTCTCCAGTTGAGGGATTCAAGCATGACGAAGGAAATCCGCTCGACCTGGATTTTCTGGTGGTGGATGAAGCCTCGATGCTGGACCTGCTGCTGATGAATCACCTGCTCAAGGCGGTGAGACCCGGCACACATGTCTTGTTCGTCGGGGACGTGGATCAGCTTCCATCGGTGGGAGCGGGCGACGTGCTGCGCAACATGATCAGCAGCGGGATCGCGCCAGTTGCCCGCCTGAATAGTTTGACAATGTCATATTAAGACTAAAACCAAAGTTCTAAACCACAAAGAACACGAAGGTACACGAAGGGAAACCTTGTTTTTAGCATTTCGCTCTCCTTTGTGACCCTTTGTGAACTTTGTGGTGAAAGGTTTTGAAATGTGACATTGTCAAAATAGTATTTTTCGCCAGGCTGCTGATTCGAAGATCATCACCAATGCCCATCTGATCAATCAAGGCAAGTTCCCGGTATTTTCCAAAGGCGATGGCGACTTCTTTCTTTTCCCTGCTGAAGACGCCACTGCCGCCGCGGATTGGATCGTGGACGTGGTCTCGGAGCGCTTCACAGCGCTGGAGTGGAGGTTGAATACGGGGATGGCGGGTGAATGAATTGCAGGCTGTGACACACAGTATTGCGAATTTGAAAGGGGATGTAAATCGGCATACAAATTAAATCAATAATTCTGTCCCTCTGGTATACTTAACGAAGAAACCCCGCGGCTGGAATCCGCGAGGCTTTTTATAGAACTACGCGATTCAAGCGCGTAGCGGCTGGGGTCATGATTGCATAATCCTACCGCCTGCGCAAATAGCGTGGGCGGTTTTTGTTTTATACAGAAAACAGGTTTCACATACGAAAACATTATGGACATCAAAGCAGACACCATCTTACGCGGACCGCAATGGCCCGAACCAGTGGAAGTGAATTTCTCCGAAGACCTCGGCGATTATGTTCGCATTGTGGGAGTGACGATCAATTCGCGTGATCATATAGATAGACTTATCAAAAGAACTGATTTGCCTGAAATTGAATCTGAGAAATTAACACCTTTCGCCGCAGAACCGCGCAGCGTTTTCCTTTCGTTGGAAGCCAAGCG
>DYKH01000478.1 GCA_020722685.1 Caldithrix sp.
TTTGGTCTCCTTGAATCTGCTGGTATTCTACCGCAATGGATGCAAATGGCAATTTGTCAGCTATATGGAAAACGCTACAATGCAATTAGTTTGTTTTTATTGGGGGGAAAAAACTCCATTTCGATAAGTTCGAGACATTGACATGGACCTAATCCGTAGTAGACTGGCAGGTTGTGTTCTTTATGAACAGAAGCAAGATTAGATAGATTGGTGCTCGATGTCATGACAGAATTTCAAGGAAACAGAGGATTTAGCCTGCGACGCCTGTTGTTTGGCGATCCACTTTCCACATCACAACTGATTCATGAGCGGCTAACGAAAATAAAGGCGTTGGCCGTTTTTGCTTCAGATGCTCTTTCCTCGACCGCGTATGCCACCGAGGAGATGATGCTGATTCTTATCATTGCCGGCAGCGCTGCTGCTCGCTTCGCCTGGCCCCTGGCGGTAGCCATTGCCGTCCTGTTGATGATTGTAGCCTCCTCGTATCATCAAACCATCCATGCCTATCCGAATGGTGGCGGCTCTTACATTGTCAGCCATGACAATCTAGGCCAACTGCCCGGTTTGATTGCAGCGGCTTCGCTGTTGACCGATTATGTGCTGACGGTTTCTGTAAGCATCTCGGCGGGGGTTGCTGCGTTGACGTCAATGGTCCCAGCGTTATATCCCTATCGGGTGTTGTTGGGGGTGGCTTTCATTGGGCTGATGATGATTTTAAACTTGCGTGGCGTGCGCGAATCAGGAACCATTTTTTCTGTCCCCACCTATATTTTCCTCGTCATCGTACTTGTGATGATCGTCACCGGGATTTACAAGTGGATAGCGACAGGTATGCCCGCGCCCACATCCCCGCAGATCAGCTACCCGGTCACGCAATCCCTGACACTTTTTCTGGTCTTGCGCGCATTTTCGAGTGGCTGTGCCGCGCTGACCGGCGTAGAAGCCATCAGCAATGGTGTGCCGGCTTTCAAACCGCCCGAGGCGAAGAATGCCGCGAAGACACTCACTGCGATGGCAGGGCTGCTCATCACGCTTTTCTTGGGGGTCACTTTCCTGTCGCGCCAATATGGAATTTTGCCGAATGAGATCACCCACGAGACCTTGATCTCCCAACTGGGGCGGGCCATCTTCGGCAGCGATACGTTCTTCTATTATGCGCTTCAGGCCGCCACGACGTTGATTCTGGTTCTGGCTGCTAACACCAGCTTCGCCGATTTTCCCCGTCTCTCTTCCATCCTGGCGCGTGACCGTTACATGCCGCACCAATTTTCCTATCTTGGCGACCGGCTTGCTTTCTCATACGGGATTATCGTTCTGGCTGGGCTGTCCTCCTTGTTGATTGTCCTCTTCGGCGGGACGACGACGCGCTTGATTCCGCTCTATGCATTGGGCGTTTTCCTCTCGTTCACGCTTTCGCAACTGGGGATGGTTTTGCGCTGGCGGAAGATCAGGGGGAAACACTGGCAGATCAAGGCCTTGATTAACGGGCTTGGCGCGACCGTGACCGGCATGGTCTTGCTCATTTTTGCCGTCACCAAATTTGTCGATGGCGCGTGGATCGTCATCGTCTGGATACCCATCTTCATTTCGTTCTTCCTGACTGTACATAGTCACTATGTATCGGTGGCCAAACAGCTATCTCTGGAGACTTACGGCGGCCCATCGCCCATCCGCCGGAACCGCGTCGTTGTCCCCATCGGCGACGTGCACCGCGCGGTGCTTGCTGCTTTGTATTACGCGCGGTCGCTTTCCGACGATGTGACCGCTGTTTACGTTGAAACCGATCCCACAAAAACTGCCCGTGTCCTGGAAAGGTGGCAGGTTTGGGGCGGCGACATTCCTCTAGTCGTGCTTCCTTCTCCCTATCGCTCGATTATTCAACCGTTAGTGCACTATGTGGACAAAATCAACGATTCCACCCGTCGTGATCAGGTCGTGACCGTCGTCCTGCCGCAGTTCGTGGCTGCCAGGCCCTGGCAGCAGCTTTTACATAACCAGACGGCGCTCCTCATTCAAATGGCGTTTCTCTTCCGCAGGGAAGTGATCGTTGTCAATGTGCCGTTCCACTTGCGCGAGTTACCATTATAGGGTCTGCGTTTAAGAAGGGACGATGAAATCCAAACGTGCCGAAACCCGTGAAGCTCGGCCGATCAACCGCGAGACGTTCATCCGCCCCTGGCCCGAACTGGGTCTGATCGTCGCCGACAGTCCCTACGATCCTGCGCCAAGCCTGGTCATCGAAGACGGCGTCGTTGTGGAGATGGACGGTGTGCGCCGCGCCGACTTTGATATGCTCGACC
>DYKH01000479.1 GCA_020722685.1 Caldithrix sp.
GCACCCTCAACGGCACCCGCGCCATCGCAGGCTTCATGTACACACGCAGCGGCCACGCCTACATCGTCGCCGTCATGCAAAACGAACCCGGCGTACATCTCGGCGTGGGCAGTAAAGTGCAGGATGCTTTGTTGCAATGGGTTTATGAGCAGCCGTAGTCCGCAACACACCCCCCCGGCATTGACCGGGGCTTTGTTAATGGTATTGCAGGCTTGTTATTGCGGATGGCTCTTACGTTTGACTGTTTAACTGGCTAGCGTAGTTGAACATCTTGCACACAAATAGGGCGCATTACTACATTGACTTCCCACAACACACAGTCAACCTGATGAAAAACTTGGCTCACCCCCTTTTATTAGGTCGCAAATAACTGATAATAGGTTCGTATTTCATTAATTGGTCGTTCAAGGATGTTCATACCTCGCCGCGAACTTCGCTCTCATGTATTTGCCAAAAAGCGCTTGGGGCATGTTGTTTTTAGCAAGCCCCCCAAAGGCTTGGCTGCGCCGTTGGATAAGTTCAAGAGTGGGCGAACACAAATGTCGGCACTCTACGATGTCGGTGACATGTATCGAGCATGCTTTATTTGGCGTGATGGAGCATCACGCATTGAACGCTCGTTTTATGCCTTCTTGTTCATGCTTCGCCAAGATGAGCGTCTACTCCCCTTGGCTCGGGTTGACTATCATCCAAGCCACAAGAAACTTCATGTCGTAGTGAACTGCGAAGAAAGTCGTGACCTAACGGGGCGAGCATTACCAGGATGCAAGGAGTTTTCCCTCAAACTGAGCGGCAAACTGGATCCAGGCATTGAGCGCGATCGAGACCGCCTTGTCGTCGAGGCATGTGCCCGCCTTGGCATACAACTTGGGCCGGAGGACGATTTATGGGCATAAGTGCCGTTACGCTCTCAGCCTTGCTTTGCTCGCGCTTCGAAGTGCGGGATGAAGAGGGCATCTTACTGGTGTCCACACCTTTTGTGTTCGACGACGGTGACCGAATAATCGTTTTCGTTCGCAAAAGTGATGACGGATATCTAGTGCATGACAACGGTGAAGCAGCGTTGCGTCTAATGTTCGAAGGTGTTGACATCGACAGCAAGCGGGTGCGCCGCTGGATGCAGCAGTCGAACCAGCTACATGGCGTAGCATGGTCTAATGATGACGAGCATCTGGCTTGTTACGCCTCATCTCACGAAGAGCTAGGGCAGGCTATCATGCGTGTTGCTGAAGCTTCAACGCGTATGCAGGCGATGGCTGCAATTCGTGACGAGCGCAGCACTGGCTCTGAGTTCAAGGAGATGGTTAAGGGTCTGCTCGGAGAGATTGCCAAGGAATGCGATGTTGAAATCGGCTTTGATGCTCCGATCGATAAGTATGGGGTATTCACGGCTGATGCACTGATAGAGGCCAAACGCCCCATGGCCATAATCGTGGCCACATCCGCCGAGCGCCTGCTCGAGGCGGAAATGATCTGGCTGGAGGCTCGGTCGCGCCAAGCGAACATGTACGTCCTAGCGGTTGTTGAAGATGAGTCCAAGGTCGGGCGCAAGCATATGAAAAAGGCTCAGTACTACACGGACAAGACCGTCGAATTTGCAGGGATGCAAGCCCCTTTTCTAGACCTTATTCGCTCGAACGTACTCCACTGAACTCCTCCTGAAGCCTTCATGGCGGCGTGGTGGCGGGTCTTGCATTGTCAAAGCTGCGCTGCCGTCCTCTCTTTGAGCGAAGTTTTATTGAGCCCCCCATGTCCAAATCAATCCAAACCCTGCTCGAAGACATTCGCTCACTCGGCGCTATGCAATTTGAAGTCGTCGAGGCCGTACGTGCGCTGGTCAAAGCCTCTCTGCCTTCGGTGCAGGAGGAGGTCAAGTACGGCGGTATTCTGTTCACGTCCGACATTTCATTCTGTGGCGTGTTTGCTTACAAGGAGCATGTTTCGGTCGAATTTAGTCACGGTGCGCGCATCGTTGACCCAGCGGGCTATCTGGAGGGCAGCGGCAAGGGGCGGCGGCATATCAAGTTGCGCAGTGTTGACGATATTGCCGCAAAAAAGCTGGCAGTCTATCTTCCACTCGCCCACCAGGCGGCGAAAGAGGCTGTCTAAATCTCTCTGCCTTCTCCACCGTCAACTGTGCAGACTCCAAAACCCATATTATTTTCAAAAAGCCTGTGGACATAGTGCCTATTAAGCGGTTCAAGCACGGCACTATCATAACGTTCAGCAAAACCCAGCCCTTGGGTCTTCAAAATTATTCAGTTGCGATACTGGCAACTATTGCGAGTTGGTCGTGTCAA
>DYKH01000480.1 GCA_020722685.1 Caldithrix sp.
TCTCCTTCCTCTCTATCTCCCCTCTCTATCTCTATTCCCCCTCCACAATCCCCACTTCGTCCTCCGTCAGCCCGTACAGCCGGTAGATGATGAGATCGATCAGCCGGTCGGTGGCGGCGAGGCGTTGTTTGCGGGGCAGCAGCTTGGCGAGGCCGGCGTTATATTTCCGTTCGAGCGTTTCCTGGAAAGCGTGGGCGTTGGGGTCAGCGGCGAGTTTCCAATTCCTTTCAGCAAACCTTGCACGAATAGATTGGTGTCAACAACGACTCTGAGCGTAGATCTCGCGGCGGGTTTGCGTGACCTCGGCATCGATAGCCTCCTCAGAGAGCGGAGCGTCGTCCAGGCGATTCCAGACACGCGTCAACAAGGCTTCCAGTCGCTCTTCCCATGACGGCGTAAGCGCGCGCCGGACGATCTCGCGTTCCTGCGGCGGCAATTGGTGCACCAACACCAGGAATTGTTCGAGCGTCAGATTGAGCTCCACTTCTTGTGCAATGACTTTCATCGTAAGTCACCTCCACTTACAGTATAAGTAACCTCAACGGCTGTGTCAACTCTCCACAATCTCAACTTCGTCCTCCGTCAGCCCGTACAACCGGTAGATGATGAGATCGATCAGCCGGTCGGTGGCGGCGAGACGGCGTTTGAGGGGCAGCAGCTTTTCAAGGCTGGCGGTGTATTCCCGTTCGAGCGTTTCCTGGAAGGCGCGGGCGTCGGGATCGGCGGACAGTTTGCGGCGGTTCTGACGCAGCCGTTTGAGCAGGTCGTTGAAGGTGAGTGGACTCTCGCCCTTCTGGTAGTCGCCCAGGTAGCCCTGGATGTCCGTTTTGCCGGTGAGATCGTCCACCTTCGCGCCAATGTGCCGCTCCAACCACGCCAGGAAGCCGCGCATTTCCGTCTGCTTGTCGCGGTTCAACGCGAGCATCTCTTCGGCGAGGGAGGCCAGCAAATCGTGAACGACGTCGGACTGGTTACTGGAAGCTGGAAGCTCGATGCTGGAAGCTGGTTGCTGGTTGCCGGCGGGGAGGCGGGTGTTGAGCCACGCGCCGAACGGGGACGCGAGGAAGGTGGCGTAGGCTGTGGCGGCGGCGTCCGGCTGCTGCACCCACGTGCGGGCGAGGGCCTGGCCTTCGGCGAGTAGGCGCGCGCGTTCGGCGGCGGGGGTGGTGAAGGTGATGCGGGGGATGGGAAGTTTACGCAGATTGATTGGTTTGACTTCTGCAAACACTCTGGACTCTTCTTGTACTAATTTCCCGTATATGTACCGAAGTAGTGAGGAGTTTAGTATGGAGAGTAGAAAGCTAACAGATTGTTTGTATTTCGGTTTTAATTGAATTGCTAATAGGCTGTTCAAAATATAATAACCGAAAGTATCCAGTGTCACGATTAACGTGTCAGAAGTTTGACGAAAAACGAGCTTAGGCGCTTCGAATAAACCTGGGTAACGGGGCCAATGTAAACTATACCATGGGATGAGACCTTTTACTGTTTCTCTTTTGCGGGCCAGCTTACTTTGAAATGGAGCTAGACGTTTCATCACATTGGGATGCGTTTTTGGGTCAAAATCTTTAGTGACATATAGTATTCGTCTTTTGAATGTGTCGTGGGGCGGTACATAAAAACGGTAGATATCTTCGCCTATAAGAATGGGATAAATGATATCCTCTTCTAATTTTTGGCTTTTAGCCTCATCTTCTGTTAGGAGAAATGCTGAATTCCCACCTGTTCCTATCCCAGCAGAGACTTCCTGTGCAAGATTTCCTAAACTGTTGGAAAGGCTATAAGCTTTCTGGAGGATAGAGATATCTGTAGCACTTGACTGAAATGTCATTCCTGGAATTTTAAGTATTGCTTGTGATTGGATGCTTTCAGGTTCATATTTGCTTACCTCAAGCGTGTCTGTTTTGGACACCTTCCGTAGATCCAAAAAATCGAAGGAGTTGTTTGGTGAAGCGGTATTACATACAACAAAAACGCAGGAAGGCACAATAGCATCAGAGAATACATCATCGCCAAGGTCCAGAATAGAACATAACGATTTTTCATTCAACAGAATCTGTCTTAGCTTCAAAAACTCATGCTCAAATAGTAAGTTATTTGGAACGATAAAGCTTACATATCCCTCGGGACGAGTTAGTAATAGAGCTTTGCCTGTGAAATATTTGGCTGTATCTGGAGTGCGTTGGTGGACAAAGGCTAACTTTTCCATTAGATAAACCTTTGTCTGTGGCTCTAGTTCCGCACCCCACGGCGGATTCCCGATCACCGCGTCGAACCCCGGGTTCTCCGCCCAATCGC